>DATLVM010000543.1:0-15995 GCA_035577445.1 Pyrinomonadaceae bacterium | reverse complement strand
CTGGCCGGCGAGGTTTCGATCGAAGAGAGCGCTTCGTTTTATGAACGGGTCACCGGCCGCGTACTGCTCGATCTGATTCGCCCCTCGTGGCTGATCTTTTCCAGTCGCGGACGGCGGGCGCGCACCAATGAAGTCATTCGCGTCGTGATTCATCGCGCCGTGGCGCTGATCGGCGCGATTCTTTCGTTGCCGATCGCCTTGCTCACGGCAGTTTTGATCAAGATCGATTCACGCGGGCCGGTGCTCTACAGACAGGAACGCGTGGGCAAGAACGGGCGCCCGTTCACGCTCATGAAATTTCGCTCGATGCGGACGGACGCCGAAAAAGATGGCCCCGTGTGGGCCACCACCGGCGACAATCGCACGACGCGCGTGGGCCGTGTGATTCGCAAGATTCGCGTGGACGAGATTCCGCAGTTCTGGAACATTCTGCGCGGCGACATGAACTTTGTCGGTCCGCGACCTGAGCGGCCGCATTTTGTTTCCCAACTTGCGGAAGAGATTCCTTATTACGAGCAGCGCCACTTGATCGCGCCGGGGCTGACCGGTTGGGCGCAAATCAAATATCCGTACGGCGCGTCGATCGAAGATGCGAAGCGCAAACTCGAATACGATCTGTACTACATCAAGAACCAGAGCGTGATGCTCGATGCGACCATCATGTTCGAGACGATCAAGACGATTCTGTTTGGGAAAGGTACTTAGTGTTCGACAAACTTTAGTTTGTCGAGAATCCGGGAGACGATTCGCGCCAAGCTAAACGACAAACTGAAGTTTGTCGGACATAGTCGGAGGTCAACCATGAAGAAGCGATTAATTCAAACTCTTGTCCTGGCGATCGCGCTGGCGATCACCGTCACCACGTTCGCGCAGTCGCCGAACAACTCGACGCGACAACGCCGCACGTCGGCAGACGGGACGCAGCAGGCCACGGCCGGCACGAACGCGACTGACAAAGCCACCGGGACTTCAGCAGACAAAACAGCCGAGGCCAAGGACGAAAAGGACAAAGACAAGGCCAAGAATCCGGACGTGACTTCCGACGCGAAGACAAATCGCATCGACGAATCTTCCGAAGAGGACGCGATCGTTCCTTACTACAACAACTTCTTCGCGAGCTATCGCCTTGGGCCGGAAGACGTGATCTCTGTCAACGTCTTCAACCAGGATCGCTATTCGAAACAGGGCATCAAGGTTCCGCCCAGCGGCCGCATCTACCTGCCGCTGATTTCAGAGGGCATCTTCGTCAACGGCAAGACCGTCGATCAGGTGTCTGAAATCGTCAAGAAACGCTACGACGAATACATCATCAATCCGCAGGTGTCGGTCTCGCTCGATCAAGCTGGTTCGTATCGCTACAGCGTGGTGGGCGACGTCGGGGCTCCGGGAATCAAGTTGATGACGCGTCGCTTGTCGGTAACCGAAGCTGTCGCCGAAGCGGGCGGCGTTCTGCAAACCGGCAATCGCAGTCGTGTCGTGGTGCTGCGTAAGCAAGCGGATGGCACACTGAAGCCGATCCCGGTGAATCTCTCCGCGGTTTACAAGGGCCAGGCGCCGGACTCCGTGTATCTCGTTCCCGGCGATCAGGTGATCGTTCCCGGCAACAAGCTGAAGAAACTGCAAACGATTCTCGGCTTCACGCAGGTGTTGAGCTTCGCGAACCTGTTTAGAGGCGGCATCTTCTAAAGGCAGTAGGCAGTAGGCAGTGCGAAGTGAGCGGTGATCAGTGAGCAGACGAAACGAAAGGCTCAATGTAAAAGTTGCGGCTGTGCCGCCGCACAGTGCGGAAAGGCTTTGCCTTTCCGTCGCGCGTCAACATAAGTTTTGTCGCAAGGCTGCGCCTCGCGTGCTGCTTTCTGCCTTCTGCCTTCTGCTTTCCGCCTCCTGCCTCCTGCCTTCTGCTTTTTCCGCAACCTGGACTCGGCAAAAGTCCGGCACGATGGCCTGGCTGCATTCGGTTTACTTTCTCGATCAAAATCGCGGCTGGGTTGCAGGCTCGATCGGCACGTTGCTCAAGACAACTGACGGCGGCGCGACGTGGAATAATGTCTCGACATTTACAAGAGACACTCTGCGCGATGTTTACTTCGCTGATGAGAATCACGGTTGGCTATTAGCCGAGCGCGATCTGTTCAAGCTCAAGACGAATGATGAAGCTCGCAGTTACTTACTAAGAACGAATGACGGTGGACAGACGTGGCAACGCGTGCTCGTGAACACTTCTGACGCGAACGTGCGCCTGGCGCGGATGGCTTTCGCTGACAACCAACATGGATTGCTGGTGGGCGAGACCGGAATTGTTTTCGCGACCAGCGACGCCGGCGCGCACTGGTTACTTCAGGCCTCGCCCACGAAGCACTTGTTACTCGGGGCAACGTTCACAGATTCCGCTCACGCATGGCTGGTTGGCACCGGCGCGACAATTGTGAAGACCAACGATGGCGGCGCGACATGGCTTAACGCGACCCCGCGCGATGCGAATGAAATCCGATTCAACGCCGCGAGCTTCGCGACTCACAATCTTGGTTGGGCAGTTGGCCACGCGGGACAAATCCTCACTACCGTAGACGGCGGCCGTACGTGGTACCCACAAAGATCAAATGTCGACGCTGACTTACTCGACGTAAAGTTCGTCAACACCACGGAAGGTTGGGCGGTGGGCGCTGAAGGGGTGCTGCTTCACACCACCGATGCCGGCGCACATTGGATGGTTGAATCACGCGGAACATCTCACGCACTGCAAAGGCTCTTCTTTATTGGTCGAAATCACGGCTGGGCAGTCGGGTTCGGCGGAGCGATCCTCACGCTTGCGAGCGCAGGTGCTCCTCGCCTACTCAGGCAATAGCGTGTCAAACTCCTGAATCGACTTTCGCAAGCGCGTTCGGCTCGCCCGAAGAAGCGGGGCCGTCTCTTTTTCTTTCGCCAGTCTTTTCAGAAGTGCTTTTATCTTGGTGCGGGCAGTTCGCCGGTTACCGATTAGAACAGATTGCCTATATCTCTCGAAGGCCAGTTCTACATCAACTTCTTCGGCGTCCATTGCAAGGTCTCCCAGACTTTCATAATAACTGGCGGCGTTGTTAACAGTACCGACCGCTTTCTTAATATCTTCGCGAAGCCTGCGCATGTCCCCATTTTGAAGGGCAATCCACTCTGTACGAACAAAGTCGGAAGGAGGTTTAGCCTCCGCAGATTTCACGATGATAACTGTCTTGCCTAGTACATAACACAAGCCAATTTCGAAGAAGATGTTGGCTAAAGTTGGCGCGGGAGTATATTCCGAAAAGATTGCTATACCGAATCCACAGCCTCTAATCAACTGAACAATTTTTTCCAAATAGTCCTTAGTCCCCGTTTGGCGGGATGCCTTCTTGACGTCGTACCTTAACCGTCTAAGACAACTGCAAACAGCGGCGTCAATGTCTTCCTCTAACCTCGAGACGCCCTTGCCACTATGCAACATCACAAACACACTACGCGGGTACGGCTTGAATGGCCCTTCCAGAATATCATCTGACAACGGGGAGAAGAGGAGAGGCATTTGCTATTTTTTTCTAATACCCTTGTATGGGCCTGGCGTTTTTTTCTGAGCAACTATCCTGCCAGTTTTGGTATTCACTTTTACCCAGCGCCCAGTCACTGGATTCTTTACTTGGACGCGTCCGGTGATAGCGCCCTTCCTTCCTCTGGATGTTCGTCGTGCCATGAAGTTTTGATGTCGAAACCGTTCCGCATTCTAACGCAGTTAGCATCAAACGCCCATCTTTTTGTCGGTTCGCACTTATGGCTACGGCACCTTCGAGCAAGCGAATTCATGTTGACACTGCATTATGAGAGTAGTATTACCTCCACGCATTCGAACACCAATCCAAACAATCAAATTAAGGAGAACCCCCTGCATGAAAAGATATCTGCCTTTGGCTGCGATTCTGGTCATGGCTTTCGCAACCGTCAGTTTTGCTCAACCTCAAGCGACCGCGTCGCCTTCGCCCGCAACTACTGCGAAGCCGAAGCCGCGCATGAGCAAGGCGCAAACTCTGAAAAAGCTTTCGGCGAATGAAACCGCGCTTTGGAACGCGTGGAAGAACAAGGACGTCAAGCCGTTTCAGATGTGGCTGTCGGCTGACAGCGTCATGGTCAGCGATCAGGGCGTGGGCGGCAAAGCCGATGTCACCAAAGACATGGCGAGCATGCCGTGCGAAATAAAGTCGTTTACGTTAAGCGATTGGAAGCTAACGATGGTTGATAGTGATGCCGCGCTGATTAGCTATAAGGGAACGCAGGACGGAACCTGCGCCGGCACCGCGTTACCTGCGGCGGTTTGGGCCAGTAGTCTGTGGGTAAATCGAAAAGGAAAATGGTTGGCCGCGTTCCATCAGGAAACGCCGGTGAAGTAATGGTGTAGCAGAAGCCCGACCGTGAGGGAGGGCAACGCAGAAACAATTCGCCGCAGATTTACGCGGATGACGCGGATAACTAGACCATTCTATCTGGGTTCTTATCCGAGTCATCCGCGTTAATCCGCGGCTTTTATTTTTTTGACCGTTGCCCTCCCCTCACGGTCGGGCTGCTGACACCTAATTTACTGTTTCAGTTGCTTCGGTGAGCGTTTTCACGTCGAGCTTCGTGCCGTCATACTCTCCTTCGACGACAACTTTTACGCCTTTTTGAGTCTTGCTGTTCTTTAACAACTCGGCGGCTTTGTCGTTTCCGGTGTCGGTCAGCGGGTAGCGCTTGTTGTCGTCGGTGACGACCGAGTAACCACTAGTTTCGCAACTGTCCATCAAAGCACAAGACGTCGAATGAGTCTTCGCCTTGGCGCCGAGATCCTTGGCCGAATCAGCACAGGCATTGTCGATTAGATAGCCCGTCACCTTGATCGATTTCGCGCCTTGCGCGTACAGCATTGCTGCGAAAGCCAACGACAAACCGATCACTAGTAGTTTACGATTCATTTTGTAGATCTCCCTTTCAATAACGTGACGGCATTGTACGCCGATTAGCCGGATCCGCGCAGGGATGAATTTCGTCGCGTCATGTCAGAAGCCCGACCGTAAGAGAGGGCAGCTTGATATCGTCAAACTAACGAAACTACTCCTTGCCCTGGACATTAACATCGTATGACTTGTGAATGCTGATGCGGCCCTCCCTTACGGTCGGGCTTCTGCGTTCACTGTTCGTCCTGCTTTCTCTCCGGTCGCATATGCGGAAACAGAATCACGTCGCGGATGGAATGCTTGTTCGCCAGCAGCATCACCAGACGATCAATCCCCACGCCAATCCCCGCCGCCGGCGGCATTCCGTAAGACAAAGCCCGAATGTAATCCTCATCCATGACCATCGCTTCTTCATCGCCGCGCTCGCGCTGCACAACTTGATCTTTGAAGCGTTGATACTGCTCCTCCGGATCATTCAGTTCCGAGAAGCCGTTAGCTGATTCGAGTCCACCGACGAAATATTCGAAACGTTCAGCCACGGAAGGATCGGAGGGTGAAGCTTTGGAAAGCGGAGAGATTGCTTTTGGAAAGTCAACGATGAAGGTTGGTTGGATTAGATCGAACTCAACCAGTCCTTCAAAAGCTTCGACGAGCAACTGCGGCCTATCAGATTCTTTGAGGTGTGGTTGCGGATTGTCTCTGGCGAGTGTCTTTGCTCTCGACCATGCTTCGCGAGCTTCCGCAAAAAATTGATCGTCCGGCATTCGATAGCCTAATCGATTAACTATTAGATTCCCGCCGGGATTGACGAACTCCCAGGCGCAAAGCAGATTCCGGATGTCAGAAAGGAAGTCATCGGGTTCGTCAATTCGCCATGTCGTTCGCAGTGCGATCATAATGGAGTCAGCCATTGAAACGCGGCGAAAGGGTTTTGAAAAATCGATTTCATGAACACCAAATTGAATCTTCAATCCCCCGGTCACCGCCTTCACGACGGATCGCATCATCTCTTCATGCATGTCCATCATCTGATTCACGTCGGCGTAGGCCCAGTAATATTCCAGCATCGTGAATTCAGGATTGTGTTTCGTCGAGATGCCTTCGTTCCGGAAGTTGCGATTCAACTCGTAGACCTTTTCAAATCCGCCCACGACCAGCCGCTTTAGATAAAGTTCCGGCGCGATGCGAGCGAAGAGGTCGATGTCGAGCGCGTTGTGATGCGTCTTGAACGGACGCGCGGCGGCGCCAGTCGCCAGCGGCGTCAGCATTGGCGTCTCGACTTCGATGTAGCCGTGCTCGTCCAGAAACCGGCGAATCTCTTTAACGACGCGCGCGCGCAACTCAAATACCTGGCGTGGATTTAGTTCTTTTTGCCCCGGCTCTTCACTGCCGCCTCCCGCCTCAAGTTTCAAACTTCCCGCGATCAAATCCGCGTAACGCTGTCGCTGCCGAATCTCAGGATCATTTATGCCGTGCATTTTGTCGGGCATCGGCAGCAGGGCCTTTGACAGGAATTGCAGCTTCTCAACATGCACCGACAACTCGCCGGTCTTCGTCACGAACAGATATCCTTCGACGCCAACGAAGTCACCGTGATCGAGCAGGCCGAACATCTCCCAGCCGTCGACGGTGTCCGACAAACTTAAGTTTGTCGAACTGCCTGCATCGTTGTGAACACCGGTTACGTCCTGGCGCCGCACGTAGAGTTGCAAACGCGAGATGCCATCAGAAATGTGCACGAACGCGGCTTTGCCCATCACGCGTGGCGGGGCCGCCAGTCGGCCGGCGATACGAACGCGAACTTTATTCAGCTCGTTATTCGCCGATTCCAGCGCATCGGCGGAAGGTCTTTCGCCTTCGTTAACCTTCGGCTCGTGCTGCTTGAAAGCCTCAACAATTGAAGTAATTGTGTCTTCACCGGCAACCGTGCCGGCGACGTTACTGCGCTCGAATTTGTTCGGATAGACGTTCCCAACCAGCACGCGCAGAGCTTCGAGGTGCTCGCGGCGCGCCTGTGTCTGATCGTTGTCTTCAATAAAAGGTACGGTCATGAATCCGTGAATAGTAAATGGTAATCGGTTAATAGACCAAGCACTCAATTACAGAACCGCGAGCGGTAGCGAGCGGGATCAGGGGCGTCTCTAGAAGCGATATGATCGAGGATAAATCGAAAGTCTGACGATTGTGCTTTGTCCCGCTCGCTACCGCTTGCGGTTCTGTATACAATTTGAGTTTGCCTCGAATGTCCAAAAAGATTCCGTCGCCATCGGAGCTGTTGAACGAGCGCGCGCGTTTACGTGACGCGGGCCGGAAGCTCGTGTTCACCAACGGTGTATTCGACATTCTGCACGTCGGACATGTGCGTTATTTGCAGCAGGCTCGCGAACTCGGCGATGCATTGATCGTCGCCATCAATAGCGATGCTTCAGCACGCGAATTGAAAGGTGAAGGGCGGCCGCTGACAAATGCAAACGATCGCGCAGAAATCCTGGCCGCGCTCGCGTGTGTCGATTATGTGGCTGTGTTTGATGATCTTTCGCCGCGAAGTCTGATTGCGGAGTTGTTACCTGATGTTTTGGTGAAAGGCGGCGATTACAGCCTCGATCAAATTCATGGTCGTGAAGAAGTTGAAGCTGCGGGCGGGCGCGTGATCAGTTTGCCGTTTGTTGAGGGAGCATCGACTAGCGGAATAGTTGAACGAATAAAGAACGAGAAATAACTAATGGCATAGTCCGGATCGAGTCCGCGCAACGGACGATTCGAAAATAGCCCAGCGATTTATCGCCGGGATGTGAGTTAACCTTGGAAACGAAGTCCGTGAAGCGGACGATAGACCCGACGCTCGAGCCCGAATCTCTGTCGCCCGTTTCACGGGCTTCTGGTTCTGTAATGACGCCTAACCCAGCACTAAAATGCTGGGCCATTTTCACAAGCCCGCTTCGCGGACAACTGCAATGATATCGGCAACGACCCGTACAACGCTTCAATCCACCCTCGAATCAGTAATCGAGAGCGCGGAATTTCGAAGTGTCCTCGATCAAATTCAGCGCGGTGCGCGTGTCGTTTCGATCAGTGGACTGGTCGCAACGCCGGCCCGTGCCCTGGTCTTAGCCGCACTGCAAAGAGAAACGGCCCGGCAGTTCGCGCTGGTGGTTCCCGCCCAACGCGATCTCGAAAACTGGGAGCGCGATGTTAGCTTTTGGTATTCAGCGCTGCGTGGCGCCAAAGAAAGCGACGGAGCCATCGCGGTTCTGCCGGCTTCGGAAAACGATCCTTATGCGGGCGGCTCGCCTCACGCGGAGACGTTGGAACGCCGCGCGCTGGCTCTGTGGCGTTTGGCACGCCACCGGCCGGACCTTGTGATTCTTACCTCGCGCGCGCTGGCGCGTCGCACGATCGCTCCTGATGAAATTGCTAAAGCCGGTGCGATGCTGCGTCGTGACGAAGACACTGCGCCCGAAGAACTTGTCGAAAAGCTGCTCGCCGCAGGCTTCGTGCGTGAAGATCCCGTCGGCGCAGTTGGAGAGTTTTCGATGCGCGGCGGCATCCTGGATGTCTGGCCGCCGGGACATAACGCTCCCGCGCGCATCGAGTTCTTTGGCGACACGGTTGATTCGATTCGAGAATTTGATCCGGAAACTCAACTTTCCACCACCCAACTTCCGCAGATCGAAATCGCCCCAATGCGCGAATTGATCGTGACCGCGCGTGATTTTCGCGAATGGGCTTCGCACGCGCGGATGCGTTGGCGCGAGGAGCGATTCGCTCGCTCGCTGCGCGACCGCACGGTGTTCGCGGACGAAGGTGAAGAATTTCCCGGCTGGGAGTGGCTCATCTCGCTCATGCGCGAACAGCACGCAACGGTCTTCGATTATGTGAAGGATGCGGTGTTGGTGATTGATGAGCCCGTTGCGGTCGAAGAATTTCTGGCGACGGCGTTTCAAACAGTTGAGCAGCGATTCGCGGAAACGGACGCGGCGGATGACCTCGGTTTGCGGCCGGATGAACTTTATCTAACCGCGGACGAACTGCGTTCCCAGATTGATGAGCGTCAGCGCGTAGAGATGCGGGCGCTCGGCCGCACGACGACAAAGTTAGATCAGGAGATCGCGCTGGACGCAGAGCAGCCGAAGATTTCCGTCGGCAAAGAGCGCCCAAAGAAGCAGCCGCTGTTTTTGTTTGTGTCAGAACCCGGAGCGGTAGCGATGGGATCAAGCAGCTCCGCCGGGTCACCTGATCCGGTCGCTACCGCTCGCGGTTCTGACACGGGAGAGATCGATTGGCCAGCGCAATCCGTGATGCGTTATCACGGGCGTCTGGCAGATCTCGCCCGCGACGTCATCGATCGTCACGCAAACTTCAAAGCGACAACGCTTTTCGCAATGCCCAGCCGCGGCGTGGCTGAACGCGTCGCCGAGATCCTGCGCGACTACGAAGTCAACGCGCGCCTGACTTCATTCGAAGACACTTCAGAATCGCCGGCGGTCGATGCAGTAGTCACGTTTGGCAAACTCTCTGGCGGATTCGAATTGCGTGGTACGCACGCCTCTGGCGCGCCGCTTTCTGACCGAGAGCACGCCGGAGGCGTGCGTACCGACGTGGTCGTCCACGTCGAAGCCGATCTGTTTGATGAAGCTGCCGAGCCGGCGCTCGAACGCCGGGCGACCGCAATCAAGCGCGAGAAGAAGCGGTACGCGCGCGCCGCCGCATTTCTTTCAGATTTTCGCGACCTCAAAGTCGACGACTTTGTGGTGCACATCGATCATGGCATCGCGCGATTTGGCGGCCTGGTTACTCTCGATCTCGGGCCGACCCAACCATCTCCAGCGATCGCGGCGGCGAAGCGTGGCGAATTCATGCTGCTCTATTACGCGGACGACGCGAAGCTTTACGTTCCCGTCGAGCGACTCGATCTCGTGCAGCGTTATTCGAGCGCCGAAGGTCATCAGCCGGCGCTCGACAAGCTGGGCGGAATTGGTTGGCAGAAGACAAAAGCGAAAGCCAAGCGGGCGATGCGCGACATGGCCGATGAGCTTTTGCGTTTGTACGCCGAGCGCAAACTGGTTCCGGGGCACGCATTTCCGCTCGATGCGCCGTGGCAGCGTGAATTCGAAGAAGGATTCGAATACACGTTGACGCCGGATCAGGAAACTGCGATCGAAGACGTCAAGACAGACATGCAGACGCCGACGCCAATGGATCGTTTGCTGTGCGGCGATGTTGGTTACGGCAAAACTGAAGTGGCGATGCGCGCCGCGTTCAAAGCCGTCATGGACGGCAAGCAGGCGGCCGTGCTGACGCCGACGACGGTGCTCGCGTATCAGCACTTCGAAACTTTTCGACAGCGCTTCGCGCCGTTTCCGGTGAAGATTGAATTGCTTTCGCGCTTTCGTTCGACGAAGGAACAGAAAGACGTGGTGAAGCGCGTCGAAGGCGGCGAAGTCGACGTGGTGATCGGCACGCATCGCATGCTCTCGAAGGATGTGAGCTTTCGCGATCTCGGTTTAGTCGTTGTCGATGAGGAACAACGATTTGGCGTCGCGCACAAAGAGCGCTTGAAGCAATTAAAGAAGCGCGTCGATGTGCTCACGCTTTCCGCTACTCCGATTCCACGCACGCTGAACATGTCGCTGAGCGGATTGCGCGACATGTCTCTGATCGAAACTCCGCCCAGCGATCGGCTGGCGATCCAAACTCAAGTTGTACAGTCATCAGACGTCGTCATCAAGTCAGCAATCGAACTCGAACTCGCGCGCGGTGGCCAGGTCTTTTTCATTCACAACCGTGTCGAGTCTATTGAAACAATCGCGGCGCTCGTCAAACGTCTGGTCCCGCAGGCCCGCATCGCCGTGGGCCACGGCAAGATGAACGAGAAAGAGATGGAGCGCGTCATGCTGGATTTCATCGATTACAAGTATGACGTGCTGGTCGCGACGACGATTATCGAGAACGGCATAGACATCCCCCGCGCCAACACCATCATCATAAATCGCGCCGATAATTACGGTCTTTCTCAGCTTTATCAATTGCGCGGGCGCGTGGGCCGCTCGAATCGCCGGGCTTATGCATACCTGCTGATTCCGGCGGAGCAGGAGCTTTCGCCGATTGCGCGACGCCGGCTGGCAGCGATCAGAGAGTTTTCGGATCTAGGCGCAGGATTCAGGATCGCGGCGCTGGATTTGGAATTACGTGGCGCCGGGAACCTGCTGGGCGGCCAACAATCCGGCCACATGGACGCGCTGGGTTTCGATCTTTACACGCAGATGCTCGAGCGCACCGTCGCCGAACTTCGCGGCGAGCAAGTTGAAGACGAAACTTCGGTTTCGATCAACTTGGCGGTCGATGTGGCGATTCCGGAGGGCTACATCAGCGACATGGGCCAGCGGCTGCGGACTTACAAACGGGTCTCATCGGCGCGTGATGAAGAAGCGCTCGCCGCGATTCGCGCCGAGACCGAAGATCGTTACGGGCGAATTCCCGAATCGGTCGACGACCTCTTCGCATATGCTCGTTTGCGCCAGGTTGCGGAGATCGTTGGAGTCATTTCGATCGACCGGACGCGCGAAGGAATCGCCATCAAATTGGCTGAAAAAGCTCGGGTAGCGCCCGAAAAACTGATGGAATTGATTCGCGCCCGCGAAGGTGCAAACTTTGCAGCCAGCGGCGTTCTTCGGCTGGCGCTGGCCGATGAAGAAAAGGACGAAGTGCTGGCGGTGGCCCGCCGCGTGTTGCTGCAAATCAGGGCCGACAGTTAGAATAGTCGCATTCGATAGCGCCGTGAGGCGCGAAATATTTATAGACCTGTCGATTTTTTCGATTTGCTCCTTTAGGAGCGACATTATCACGCTCCTAAAGGAGCGTTTGCATCAATGGACAAGCGGCTAGCTATAGAGATTTCGCTCCGCTGGAGCGAACAAAGGAGTTTCCCAATCTTGAAATCAAAGTTAATCATGGCAGCGCTGCTTGCAATCGGCGCCCTTCTCGTTTCCCCTTCAATCACCAGCGCGCAGGAAGGCGAGCCTGTGGTCGTCGATGAAGTCATCGCCCAGGTGAATGACGGCATCGTCACGCTGTCGCAACTGAAGCGCGAGATGCGCGAGCGCATCGAAACGATGAAGCAGAACGGCATGACCGAACAGCAGGCCATCGCCGAAGCCGAGAAGCGCAAGCCCGAACTGATCGCGATTCTCATCAACGAACAACTGCTGCTGCAAAAGGGCAAGGAACTCGAGTTGACCCCGCGAGTCGAAGACGAAGTCAACAAACGCATGCTGCAAGTCGCCAAGGAAAACGGCATCAATTCAATGGACAAGTTGTGCGAGGCGATGAAGCAGTCAGGGATGAGTTGCGAAGACACGCGCGCCACCATGCGCGTTGAGATCATGAAGCAGGCGGTGATGGAAGGCGAAGTCGATTCGAAAATCTTTTATGGGTTTACTCCTGACGAATTACACAAGTACTTCGACGCGCATAAGGATAAATTCCTGAAGCCGGAAACGGTGGAGCTTTCGGAAATCTTTCTGGGGCTCGCGGGGAAAAGCGAGACGGACGTCAAAGCGCGGGCGGCGGATCTCGTGAAGCAAGCGCGCGGTGGCGCAGACTTCTGCACACTCGCGGCGGCCTATTCGGAACGGCCCGCGCCCCCGGGACAAAAGCCGTGTAAGGTCGGTGAATTCACCGTGCCTGACTTACGCCCGGACATCGCCGGCGCGATCAAGAGTGTCGCCGCGGGTGGAGTGAGCGAACCTTTGAAGAGTGAAGAGGGATATCAGATTCTCCGAGTGGATACGCGGACAGCGGGCAGCAACTCACCGACATTCAACGAGAATGCAGTGCGGATCGCGTTGACGGGAGAACAATCGCCAAAGGCGCGCGAGGATTATCTTCAAAACTTGCGCAACGAGGGTTATGTGAATGTGGCGGCGAATTATAGGGATGCAGTGCTGCCGCTGCTCAAGATTGTTCCACCGCCCGCCGCAACCAAGCGCGATCAGCCGGAGAAGAAGAAAGGAAAGATCCTGGGAATTATTCCCAAACCCTGAGGAAGTGATGAGTGATGGTGATGAGGTGAGTGATGAGTAATGAGTATTGAGTACTGAGTAAAGACTCATCACTCATTACGCATCACTCATTACTAAGAATGCGTCTCGATCTCTTTCTCAAACTAAGTCGTCTTTGCCCGCGTCGTACGGTTGCTCAAAAGCTCTGCGACGCGGGTTTTGTTTCTCTGAATGACCGTGAAGCGAAGTCGGCGCACAGTGTGAAGGTCGGCGATCGGATTACGTTGAAGCGTCGCGATATGCAGACTGAATTTCGAGTTTTGAGCGTGCCTGATACGCGCAATGTCGCAAAGCGCGACGCGCACGACCTGGTTGAGCTGATCAGCCGGAAAGAATTTGAGCCCTGGGGTTAACAGGCATATATTCCAACATAGAAAATTACGGTCGACGAGGTGTGGCAATGAAGAAATATCGACTGGCGCGTCTCATGATGATATGCGCGACCGCGCTGCTGCTCGCACAATTCCAATTCGGTTTCCCTCATAGCTACTTAAGTCCAGGCGCAACTCAATCTCAATGGATCGGGTTCGTTCCTCAGGACGAAGATTTCACCGCAACGATTCCTGCGGGGCCGACGATGAGGAATTATCCGATTTACAACAGTCCCTATGACCAGCGCGAGAAGGTTCTCGCGCACCATGAATACAGCGGCTATGGCGATGGCCTGGTATTCGTTATCCATTCGTACAAGGCCCAACATCCAGAAAAACTGTCTACCGGTCAGTTGAGTCTGGTAAACGAAACGGATGTCTTCCAGCGAATTCAGTTGGGCGAGGTCACGGCAGACCTGTTTCGCACGACTGTTCCGAGCCGTTCCGCGAGCTACACGAAGCATACGCTGCGGTTCATGACCCAGAAGCATCTCTACGTGATTGGACTGATGACGCTCGAGGAGAACAACCCGGCGGTCAATCGCTTCATCACGGGAATCAGGATGCGCAACTCGGGCGACCAGGTCACTCCGATTGCGCCCGGAGCCGAAACAACCAGCAGCAACGTCTGGAGTGCGAAGGACGTCACCCGCAAAGCGGTCGTAGTGTGGAAGAGCGAGCCCTGGTATACCGACGCGGCGCGCGCCCATCGCGTCGTTGGTACGGTCGTAGTGCAGGCCGTGTTCGGCGAAAATGGTTACGTCACCGACATTACAGTCGTCAGAGGATTGAAAGATGGCTTGGATGAAAGCGCCATCGACGCCGCCCGCAACATCAGATTCTTTCCCGCCGAAAAAGACGGCAAGCGAGTCGGGCAAAGAACGCTGTTGGAATTCAACTTCGACCTTTATTAGGGACCAAAGGTGAAGCCCCGGCTCTTAATCGCGATCGCTCTTCTCTCGCTGCTCGTCGTGTCTTTCTCAGCGGCGCGAGCCGGTCACACTGTTGAGTCGCCACCGCCTCTCAATCAACCGAAGATCATCGTCAAGAAAGCTGAACGGAAACTTTATCTCTACTCTGGCAACAAACTCGTCCGTACATATCGCGTGGGACTCGGCCTCAGTCCGATTGGCGACAAAGTGCGAGAAGGTGATCGACGCACTCCCGAAGGCGACTTCTACATCTTCACAAAGAACGAGAAGAGCGCATTCTATCTTTCGCTCGGAATAAGTTATCCGAACGCGGCGCACGCTCAACGTGGTTTGCGTAATAGCCTAATCAATCAGGTCCAATACGATTCGATCATCAGCGCGCTGAAGCAGAAGAAAGCCCCGCCGCAGAACACGCGACTGGGCGGCGACATCTACATTCACGGCAACGGCTCAAGCAGCGATTGGACGTGGGGCTGCGTGGCCTTAGAGGATCGCGACATTCGCGAACTATTCGATGCAGTTTCGGTGGGTACGCCAGTGACGATTCGGCCGTGATTCATCAAGCATTTCTTCCACAACCGTTCGGTTATCGTCCGATTTTCGCCGCGGGTTGCTGACGATAGATCTCGCTCGTATTCACCTAACTCAACTCAATTGAATGGTTTGATGTTTTCGACCGGGGACTCGACATCGCTGGCATATCGGTTGCTCAGTGCGCATTGAATTTGCGCACCCGACAGCGTTCACTTGAGGTAACAAAGATGAATATTCTCAGCGGATTTTTCACTGACGATTTGGCGATTGATTTAGGAACAGTCAATACGATTATTTACGCGCCGACTCAGGGTGTCGTTTTGAACGAGCCGTCGGTCGTCGCGATTAACAAGTACAGCCGCGAGGTGATCTCTGTCGGCTCGCCAGCGCTGAAGCTGCTCGGCCGTGAGCCTAATGATACGGAAGTGCACCGGCCGATGCGACGCGGCGCGATCGACAACTTTGAGATCTCGCAAGAGTTTCTGCGCGCGATCATCAGCCGCGTGCAGAACCACGATCATCCCAAGCGCAGCCATCTGGTGATCGGCGTGCCCGGATCATCAACGCCGCTGGAACGACGATCGGTGAAAGACGCCGCGCGCGATGCAAAGGCTGGCCGAGTGGATCTCATTGATGAAGGTTTGGCGGCAGCGTTGGGCGCGAAGCTGGACTTCGATGATGAACAAGCGCATCTGGTGGTCGACATTGGCGGCGGCACGACGAACATCGCCATCCTTGCTTCGGGCGGCGTGATCAATTCGGTTAGTTTAGCGGCCGCGGGAAATGCGATGGATGATGCGATTAAGGATTATCTGCGGCTGCGTTATGCGGTCCAGTTCGGCGAACGCACGATTGAACACGTCAAACGCGAACTGGGATCAGCCTCGCACGACAAACATGATCCGCATCTCGATAATGATCTGGAGATTGTCGGCAAGCAGCTTGCTAACGGCGCGGCGCTCCCAGTCAGCGTCAGCGCGCGCGAAGTGCGCGGCGCGCTTGAACCGGTGCTGGCTGAAATAATCTCGGCGGTGCGACGTGTAATCGAAGATGCTTCGCCGGAAGTTACCGCGGACATCTATTACTCGGGAGTGATTCTGACGGGCGGCGGGGCGCTACTGAACGGCATGGCGGATCGCCTGCAACACGATCTGAATTTGAACG
>DATLVM010000542.1:0-4220 GCA_035577445.1 Pyrinomonadaceae bacterium | reverse complement strand
GCCAGCAGCAGGTTGCCCCAATCGTGAAAATGTCGCGGCTGCGCGACTTTGTCCATCGGTGGTCGACGTGACAGCCAAGACATCGTCACAATCGCGAACGACAGCGCGCTCAGGCTCCAGGCCGCGACGAAAATCAATCCGAAGATCGTTGAGAACCAAGCCGGCTCAAGCGACATGACCCAATCAACCGAAGCGAACGTGATTGAAATGATCAGAAACGCGAGCCCCGGCCCGCTGACCATTTGCATGCGCCGTCGATAGCGCTTGCGCGCGGTGCGATCCTGTTGCAGCGAAAACCGGTTCAGGGCCCATGTGCATACAGACCAGAACGCAAAGTAAATCGCGGCCCGAATGATAAAGAACCCCGGATTCAGGTAACTGATTTTCTGTCTCAGTCCTTCCGTCGAATTCATTAACTCGGAACTGGTCCACGGATAAATCAACTTCAACCCAATGATGATCGGAACAAAGAGAATCAGGATCAGCGGCAGTGTGCGCGTGGCCGCTTCCAGCGCGCGCCGAATTACTAAGCCCCAGACGCCGCCGGTCAGATGCTGCAGCATGAGCAGCGCCAGACTGCCGAGTGTTATGCCAGTCCAGAAAATGAAACCAACCAGATAGCTGTGAAAGAACTGTGCGCGATCGACGAACGCCCCAATCAGCAAAATCACAGTGAACACAACCCCAACGATCAGCGCGCGCATGCTGGCGCTTTTCAGTTCCGCTGGTGGTGTGTAGCCGAGGTTCATATCGTTTATCCCCTCTCCCTTTGGGAGAGGGTTAGGGTGAGGGCGAAGTAGCGCTCGAAAAGGGAATTTAGTTCTTTCTCTTTCGTAACTTCGTCCCTCACCCCCGGCCCTCTCCCAAAGGGAGAGGGGAGTTTATTTCGATCCTGCGCCCTCCCTGACGGTCGGGCTACTGCCAGACTTCATCTGACTCAATTGCAGCGCCCGAATGTACGCGACGGTGCGCCAACGATCTTCGACCGAGACCTGTTGCGCGTAGGACGGCATCGCGCCCCAGCCGTTGGTCATCACGTCAAAGAAATGACCGACCGGCGCCTGGCGCAGACGATCCTGGTGATAGTTCGCCGGCGAAGGTCGATTGAATCCACGCCGCGCAATCATCCCGTCGCCATATCCTGTCGCGCCATGACATACCGAACAATAAATGTTGTAGCGCTCTTCGCCACGATCCAGATCGGCTTTCGAAATCTTCAGCGGAATCGTGTCGACATCGTCTGGATAAAGTCCGGCCTGACTGTTTGCCGACGCCTGCGTCGACGGCGTCTGCGGCGATTGCGGAGTCGCCTGCGCCGTCGCCTTCTTGCCAAAATAGAACGCGCGATCTTCTCTCAAGTAACCACGCGGCACGGTCCCTTCAATCAGCGGCCGCGATCCCGTGCCATCTTTGAAAAAAGAGTTTTCGCGATAAGCGATCGCCTTCGGCTGATCCTGCATGTCGCGTCTGCAACCGGAAAGAAGAAGGCAGAAGGCAGAAAGCAGCAGGCAGAAGAACACGATGCGGCGGGCCGCCAATGCTGCCTTCTGCGTTCTGCTTACTGCCTTCTGTTCTCTACAGCTCAACATCAATCACTTCTCTCGGATCCAAGTTCTTCAAAAATCGCACGGCTTCATCGTGATCGAACTTTGGATCCTTTGATTCGATCACCAAAAAGAAACTGTCGCGCGTCGCCAGCGCAAAGTTCGGCGCGTTGAAAACGGGATGGTAGGGCTGCGGCAACTTATTCAACGCTAACATGCCGAGCACTGCTGCGAACGCCGCCACCAGAACCGTGCATTCGAACGTGATCGGAATGAACGCCGGCCAACTGTTGAATGGTTTGCCGCCCACGTTAATTGGATAGTCGATCACTTCCGTCCAGTACTGTAGAAAGAAGCCGCCGAGCCCGCCGACAATTCCGCCAATCAAAACGATCAGAGGCAACGCCGACTTTCTAAACCCGATCGCCTCCGACAGTTCTTCGATCGGAAACGGCGAGTAACCATTGATCTGCCGATACCCGGCCGTATACGTGTCGCGCGCCGCCGCCACCAACTGGCTCGGATTATCGAACTGGGCCATCACGCCGTAGAGATGTTTGTGGGCCTTCCCTTTCATAAACTCAAATCATCATTTCGTGTCAGAAGCCCGACCGTTAGGGAGGGCAACTTTCGCGAGCGAGCCCTTGCTTACGCGCGGGCTTCTGACACTTCACTCCTCCACCTCCGCCGCGGGCAGAATCGTGCGCATCTCAAAAATTGAAATCATCGGCAGGAAGCGAATGAACAGAAACAGCAGTGCAAAGAAAAATCCGATCGTGCCGATGAACATTGACCAATCCCACTGTGTCGGCTGATACATGCCCCACGATGACGGCAGAAAATCTCGGTGCAGGCTGGTGACGACGATGACGAATCGCTCGAGCCACATGCCGATGCTCACGACGACCGCGATGATCCAAAGGAACAAAAGATTCGATCGGAACTTCTTGATCCAGAGCAACTGCGGCGTGAAGCCGTTACAGAAAATCAGCGTCCAGTAGTACGGCGCATACGGCCCATGCATGCGGTTCCAAACCATGAAGCGCTCATAGTGATTGCCGCTGTACCAGCCGAAGAACGCCTCCATCAAATAACCGTAAAAAACGATCAAGCCGGTCGCTAACATCACCTTCGCCATGTTCTCCATATGGCGCATCGTGATGAAGCTCTCGAGGCCATAGATCTTTCGCAACGGAATCGTCAGCAACAGCACCATCGCAAAGCCTGCGTAGATCGCGCCGGCCACGAAATAAGGCGGAAAGATCGTCGCGTGCCATCCGGGAATAATGGCCACCGCAAAGTCGAAACTGACGATCGTGTGCACCGAGAGAACCAGCGGCGTCGCCAGTCCGGCCAGCAGCAGGTAGGCCATCTCATAGCGATGCCAGTGGCGCGCTGAGCCTCGCCAACCCATCGCCAGCATGCCGTAGACGAGCCTGAAAGGTTTGCTGTTCGCGCGATCGCGCAGCGTCGCAAAGTCCGGAATGAGCCCAACGAACCAAAACATCGCTGAGACTGTGGCGTAGGTGGAAACCGCGAACACGTCCCACATCAGCGGGCTGCGAAACTGCGGCCAGACGCCCATCGTGTTCGGATATGGAAACAGCCAATACGCCAGCCACGGCCGGCCCAGGTGCATGATCGGATACATGCCGGCTTGCGCGACCGCGAACAACGTCATTGCTTCGGCGAAACGATTGATTGACGTGCGCCACTTCTGTCGCAGCAGCAGCAGAATCGCCGAGATCAAAGTTCCCGCGTGGCCAATTCCGATCCACCACACGAAATTCAGGATGTCCATTCCCCAGGCAACGGGAACGTTCACTCCCCACTCACCGATGCCGACGAAGACCAGCTTGACGATCGCCAGCATCATCAACTGGAACAGCGCAAACGACACCGCAAAGCCGATGAACCAGCTGATCGGCGTCTTACGCTTCAGAACGATCGCGCTGATCTTGTCGGTGACCGAGCCGAAGGTCAGCTCAGTCCCCACGACCGGAACCGTCGCGTGAACAGATGTATGAAGCTCGTCTTTTCGCTCGTCCATTCCTAGAACTCAATCAGCCACAGATGAACACGGATAGACACAGATCAGAATAAGTTCTTGTCTGTGGAAATCTGTGTTTATCCGCGGCCAAATTCCTCATCCCTTGATCTCTGGATTCGGGTTGCGTAACGCCGTCATGTACGTCGTCCTCGGCCGCGTATTCAATTCGCCAAGCAACGAATAGTCGCGCTCAAGCGCCTTCAACTTCGAAACCTTGCTATTCGGATCGTTGATGTTGCCGAAGACGATCGCCTCACTCGGACAAACCTGCTGGCACGCAGTGACGATCTCGCCGTCATGAACGGGCCGTCCTTCGATCTCCGATTGAATCTTTGCCGACTGAATGCGCTGCACGCAGTAAGTGCACTTTTCCATTACGCCGCGGCTGCGCACCGACACATCAGGATTTCTCATCAACTGATAAGTCGGGGTGTCCCAATCCTGATAGAGGAAGAAATTAAAGCGGCGCACCTTGTACGGACAGTTGTTCGAACAATATTTCGTGCCGACGCAGCGGTTGTAAACCATGTCGTTCAGGCCTTCCGTGCTGTGCACGGTCGCACCCACGGGACAAACTACTTCGCAAGGTGCGTTCTCACAGTGCATGCAAGGCACGGGCTGGAAGT
>DATLVM010000541.1:0-12981 GCA_035577445.1 Pyrinomonadaceae bacterium | reverse complement strand
GCGCAGTGAAACCAGAAACTTCACCGCCATGCGACAGAGATCGATGGCCAGCTTGCGCCGCGACGCTTACTCCCAAACCATATTGAGTGCCGACGCCGTTCTTAAGAACGATCTCAGTTCCAAGCTCGCGATAAGACGCCGGCTTCAGGACCTTCTGATCGATAATTGAAAGATCCCACTTCGCTAAATCCTCCGCGCGCATCGCTAGTTCGCCCGCCGCGAACAGCCAGCCTTTTCCTTCCTTCGGCGAAGGCCGCAGAGGTCCGAGCGCATAACGCAGGTAACCAGTCGGATCGCCCACGGTCAGTTTCTCCTGATCGATATTCAAGACGCTGGTCATCCCCAGCGGCGCGAAAACTTTCTGCTGAAGAAATTGCAGTAGCGGCATGCGGGCGACCTTCTCGACGATCGCTCCGGCAATCACAAAATTAGTGTTGCTGTATTGCCACTTCGTGCCGGGCTCAAAGTCGAGCGGCTTCTTCGCCCACGTGTCCATGATCTTCTGTGCCGTCGTCGCTTCCAGCATCGGTTTCATCACATAGTCCTGCGGCCAATAATCCTGATAGCCGGACGTGTGCGATAGGAGTTGCCGAATCGTGACTTCGTTGGCGCGCGTGAGATCGGGCATGTACTTCGCGACCTTGTCATCCAGCGAAAGCTTGCCCTGCTCCTGCAAAAGCAGAATCGCCGTTGCGGTGAACTGCTTGCTGATCGAACCGATGCTGTAACGCATGTCGGATGTTGCCGCCGTCTTTGGTTCGAGCTTCGCATCGCCATAAGCTTTCAGATAAACGATCTGTCCGTCTTTCACGACGGCGATCGAAGCGCTCGGCACACCGCTGCGCGTGAGCGCGTCAGTGACGACGGTATCGATCTTCTGAGTTACGTCGGCGGGGAGCTGGGTTTGGGCGTTAGCAGTTAAGGCGAAACTGGTAATGATTAATGAAAGGGTGGTAATTACTTTTCGTCTAGTCACAAGAATCTCCTTACGAAACCTAACGAGCAAAAGGCTCCCTCAGGAGCCAGATGTTTATAGTTGCACAGTCTCACAAAAACATTGCCGTCTCGGAAAAGACGACATCGTTTCGGAGACGACAACAGAATAATTCGCAGCCAGCAACCATAAACATTTCGTGCCTACGGGACGAGGACTGCTGTTCCGCGTTCATCTCTTTTTCACCGGAGCCAGCAGGCCTTCCGACAAACAAAAGATCGCGGTGGCAAGGATCATCACGAAGGCAAGATAGTTGATAAGCAAGATCATCCTCGCCGTGCGAAGCGAATCCGGTGACCATACCAGTTCTCTGTGTTCCAGCCCACCGTAGTCGGCCACCATTTCTGAAATTGTCTTTCCCGGATTCTCCGCCAGATATTTTTGGGCGTCCGCAGATAACGCGACTCCGGCCACGTAGTCCGCTTTCGTGCTTTCCGGTGGATATGCAAAGGTCAGACGATTGAGGTTCCACCAGTAGCCCAAAGCAGTGACGAGGGCCATCACGGAAAGGCAAACAGCGATAAAAAGCCATTTCTTCCTCGACCTTGCGGTACGCCTACTTTTGATCAGGGCGGAGATCACCAACAGAATTATCAGCACGAGGCATGAGCTAAGCCCGACGGCAAAGCGTGAGTTAGCTTCCTCGGGAGGAGCAATGAAAGTCAGAAATCCCCCGAACATACCGAAGAGGAAAGTAACAACCTTGACCGCCCACTCCAATGCGGAACTCTGAGTCACGATAAACCCCTTACCGAATGATCGCGAGATCAACGGCGATCGAAGAATCCGACGATCTTCGCACCGCGAGTCTCTTTACGTCAGATCGAGCCGCAGCTTCCGCCGTTTCTCCAGGATTTGCGGCCCAGATCACATAGTTCGCTTCCGGCAAACTCCGTTGTGACGGCGAGGAAAGCGCATCGAACGATCTAATAAATTGGGGCCGCCCCCTTAAGGCTTCCGGCACATAGTAAATTCTGAGCTGAGGCACCGCCTGCCCATTTGCTCCGATGGTTTTCACGACGACCGTTGCTTCCCGCCATCTCGTGGGCGGCTCGCTTGGGTCTCTTACATCGGTCAATGTTCTTCGGCGAACTTTCAAGTCGGCCTCGATCAGTTTGATCGTGCTCACGTCGTCCGCGCTCAGCCGGCGCGACGGGTCACCAAGACGATCGAGCGCGCCGCGCAACGCGTCGGCTTCGGCCTTCACTTGGTTGAGCACCTCGCTTTGAATCGGCCTGACCTTGCCCCGAATCACATTCGCGATGGCTGCGATTGAGTCGTTTATGCTCTTGAGTGCATCTCTCGTCGCTGGCCGATCATCGGCATTATCGTAATGACTGGAATTGAAGTCTCGGGTGGTGGTGATGCGCTCCTGAAGCCCTTCAATCGCGATCATAAGTTGGTCTTTCAAACTTGCGTCCACCTTCAACGCAACTAAATCACCCGCAGGGATTAGGAGACGGGACTCGGTCGAGAGTTTCGGCAAGATTATTTGGGTTCCCGGCGCGATCGCAGTGAGACTTGGCAGAGCGGGATTGAGATCGTAAACCAAGCCGAAGCCTTCGGCGTCAGGGAATATACCGTTGGTTATGAGCAATTGTTTGACAGTATCGCCCGTTTTGAAAGTCGTCGTGGTGGCCATCAAGAGCAGGTCCTGGGGAGCGAAGGTGAGCTGCATCGAAGCCCCGTTCGCACTTACCACGCTTAACGAAATGTCCCGACCGGCGAGGGGAACGTCATCAATGGAAACAGCTTGGCCGCCGGAGAAAAGCGTGACCAGCAGTATCGCAAGCAGCGAGAGTTGAAACCTGCGCCTCATGAGAAAGTCTCCTTAATTAGTAAAGGCATAACCCGCACTTAATTCTCTCTTATCGTGCAGGCGCTAAAAAAACTCGATCTGTTTTCTTGGCGAAGTCGAAAAGCGCCGGCTGTTGAACCTTCCGCTGTTGGTCTTTTGGAATCTCTTCTTCATAGAGCAGCGGCACCCGCTTCACTCCATACTCCAGCCAGGCTTTCATTGAGATCTTGCCGTCTTTTGCGGCTTCTCCCTTCTGTATACCATCTCGAATTAAGGCAGTAGTCAAAAGTCCGCCGAGGCTTTCGCCGCTGCCCAGCGCGACATTATCAGCCTGAGTTGCGGCCAGTACCCGCATGCCCTTGTCATAGGCCAACTGGCCGAGGCCGCGACTGCCCATGGGGCCCGGCTTGAATTCCGCGCCCGGCGCGGCGCCGGAATGACAAGCATCCAAAATCATCACCAGGTCTCCGGCATCAACGTCTCTTAACCACAACGATAGCTCTTCACTGGAAATGCAATGTTCAAAGAGCGATTGCCCGGACCCGGTTGGCCCGGTGTCGAAAGGATAGAGATAGAAGTTGCCCCGATCGTCGGCCTCGCCGTGGGTTGCAAAAAAAATCAATATCAAGTCGTCAGGTCCGGCGACCCTAATCTTGTCTCTTGTCGCCTGAGGAATGTTCTTCAACCTTTCGGCTTTCACCGCTTTGCCCGCCAGCAGTTCCAGCACCAGCTTGAAGTTGTCCTTGGTCGGCTGGATTATTTCCTCACCAGTTCTTCGAACCAGGCTCTCGGCGATTAAGGGCACTGCGACGATCTCGTCATAATCCGTCCGGAGCGCCTGTGAAACCATGTCCCGGATCGATCGGGCATCATTCGCCGGGTAAAGCAGACTTCTGATTTCCGGACTCTCGTAGATATTAACACCCACGGTAATCAAATAAGCCCGGCCTTTAATTGGCGCCGCAGTCGCTTCTCTTCGCAACTCATAAGTCCTGCTGTCGGTGATGCTCTTGACGCGGTCGTCGTTAAAGGCGTAGGCCGAGAACACGACTTCCTTCATGTTCGGGGTGTGCGGCAGCTTGACGAGAAAAGTCTTGTCCGTCTTCCCCGGAGCGTCCAGCTTAACTTCGTTGGCTCGCCTCCAGGCGGATAACTCCTGTTCGGCGTTCGGCTCCGGCGTCCTTGTCAGGTCCGCGTTGTTCTGCGGATCGTAGCCCACCAATTGCCCGTCGCGAAAGAGGCGCAGATCATAAACTCCGGTCTCTCGGGATATCTCCTTGCCGGCTTGTCGGAATTTTCCCTCGGCGCGTGAAACCTCGACCGTGACCGCCACCGTGTCGCTCATGTTCTGCTGAGGTTCAATCTTCGTGACTTGAATCAGCGGCTGCACCCGATTCAACTCTGTCAGTGACCGAACCGGCTTAAACTTATCGCCAGCCAATAGCCGCGGCAGGAGGCGTGGCTCGTAATAATCACGCATGAAGATTTCCATTGGTAACGGCCGCAGCGGGTCATCATTCATTACCCACTGAAGACCGTTGATTGCCTCAAGTTGATTCGTGTCGAAAAAACTCCTCTGTGGATCGAGCACTATTCGAGTACCGTCAGCAGTCAGGATCAAACGACAGATCTCTTTTCCACTCGCAGCATCCCAAAAACGAGTGCCGTCCAGGCTGGCCGTCATCACAAGGCGTCCGTCAGGCGTAAATGCGGCAGCCATCACATCGAAGCCGTGCCCCTTGAATTGCTGAATTTCCTTTCCCGTAGCCGCTTCAAACAGGCGCGCAGTGTTATATCCTTGACCGAGGAAGTTACCCGTTCCCAGCACCACAAAACGGCCATCTGGTGAAAAGGCAGCCGCATGGACCAGGCTTGAATGTCCATCGAACTGTCGTATTTCTTTCAAAGTGGCAACGTCCCAGAGTCGCGCCACGTTCTCTTTCGAATGCTTCTGCGCCGTCGCGGAGTCAACAATTCCGCCCATCCCCACTCCATGCTCCAAGACCCGAAGGAAATACATCTCTTGGGTGTGGCCGGTTAGAAGCTTAGTTCCGTCCGGAGAGAACACCATCGAATAGACGTAACCAGGCGTATGAACACATCTCTTGGTAGTCGCACTCGCGGTGCTCCAGATACAAATTTGACCGTCAAATCCGCCGCTCGCCCCCGTCTGACCATCAGGTGAGAAAGCTACTGCATGCGCCTCAAGGTCATGCTCGCCGAGGACCTTGATCTGCTTACCTGTTGCGACGTCCCACAGCCTAACTGAGCTATCTCCCTCCGTTGACATGTCGCCGCTTGCCGTCATTAGCTTCTTGCCATCCGGAGAGAACGCGACGCTCCGAACTGTCCCAGAGTGTCCCTTAAACGAGCGAAATGAATCCGAGCGAATGTCCACCAACACCACCCCGTGTCCTGTAGCAAACGCGTACTGGTTCCCGTCAGGAGAGAAAGCTACGGCTTGTCCGGAGTATTCACCGTGGATTGGGAGCCGCACTTCCCCGGTTCTCAGGTCCCAAAGCTGGGCTGGCAATGAGGTCATTCCCGTAACCAAATATCGCCCATCCGAAGAGAGAGCAGCAGCCATAACGCCGTTGGAGTTTCCGCGAAAGGTCATTAGTTCCGCTCCGGTGGCAACATCCCAAAGCCGGGCGCAACCGTCAAAGCCGCCAGTGAACACTTTGCTGCCGTCGGCCGAAAAAGCCTCGCCGGCCGCGCCACCCGCATGTCCTTTAAAGCTGTGACCGACCCGTTTGCCGGTTTCGACGCTCCAAATGTTCTTGCCGGTTATGAATGTGTTCCCATCAGGTGCAAAACCAATCCGATCCGCTTCGCCTGTGCTAATACTCCAGAGTTTTTTTCCCGTCGCGACTTCCCAAAGATAAACTGTCCCATTGCTGTCAGCACCCAGCGCCACGCGACCCTCGGGCGAAAACGCAACCGCTGGGATACCCTCCGAGCCACCCGTAAATACCCGCACCTGGTTTCCGTTCCGTAGTTCTAGAAGTTCGACAATCCCTTTGCTTGTGCCAGCCAGACCAAGACGACCATCGCGCGAAACCGCAAACGAGGTCAACTTGTCTTTCTGAGGGCTGAACCGTTTGACTTCTCTTCCCGTCGAGATTTGCCAGATGCGCGCGGATTCTTCCGTGGCGACGGAAAAGATAAGGTTTGGATCGGGAAGGAAGCCGACGTTTACTATCACGTTCTTGTGACCGGAAAAACGCCTTACCTCTTCGGCCGTTTCCACGTTCCATAAGCGAACCGAATGGTCATAGCCGCCAGTCAACGCGAATTTGTTGTCAGGTGAAAAGGCAACGGCCGCGATCATTCCGCCATCACCGGTAAACCGTCGAATCTCACGGCCGCTGACGACGTCCCAAAGTACGGCGCCGGTGTCGCCACCTGTCAACAGTAGTTTCATGTCGGAAGAGCAAGCCACTGCCATCACCGCATAAAGATGCCCCGCTTGCACAGAAAGAATTGGTTTGTCAGCGTTTTCGCCTGGTTGACTCTGCGTGGCTTGCGCGGAGTGTGCCGGCAGGAAGCCGCCGCACCAAAGCACCAACGACAGAATGACAATCCCCTGGGCTGATGCCGTTTGGGCTGTTGGGGTTCCATTTTATCCTCCGAGCTGCGCTTCGAATGATCTTCCAAAAGCGACTTGTTTGACGGACGGGCGACGAGTATTGCTGATCGGAACGGGACTCTCGTTGGCGGCTAAAATATACGGGCAGCATTCACCTGTCAATGCTGACTCGCCCCAACGAATTCTCATTGGTTCGCTGCACAAAATCGCCCCGACGCCTGTAAATCTTCCACGCCGAGGCAGACTTGTTTGACCAAGCTGCCTGTGAGGCAAAAGTTTCTAGCAAAGGAAATATCGGTTTTTTCGTCAGCGCGAGCCGCGGAGGCAGGAATATTTAAATCAAAGTCGCGTATCTCATAGGCGCGCCGCCGAGTGAAATGGCTGCCAATTTCGATGAAGGGCGCCTCAATCGCGGATGAATTGTCTCGTTGTAAATATTGCGCGCCTGCAGCACTACTTCTTCAGCACCGGCAGCACAATGCGCGACGTATATTGCGGCGAGTGATAGACGCGCTCAGTCGCTTTCTGAAAATCTGCGTCGGTGCCGAGTTTGTAATTGGCCATGAACTTTTGCGGATTGCGCGCGACCAGCGGAAACCAGGTGCTCTGAATTTGCACCATGATGCGATGGCCTTTCTTGAACGTGTGCGTGATACCCGGCATCACGAACGAAAGTTTCGTAGGCACGTTGGGACGCAACGGCTCGGGCTTTTCAAAGCTGTTGCGAAAACGCGCCGGCATCGGCTCGCCCCGAAGAAGCATTTGATAACCGTTAGGCGTCAAAATCGTGCCGGCTGAATCCTGCGGCGGTCGCATTCGCTCCGGTTGTCCATTCGGCAATTTGTTTCCGGTTTCGGGATATTGATAGTCATCCGGAAAGACATCGATCAGCTTGACGATGAAATCTGAATCAGTGCCGCTGGATGAAATAAAAAGTTCCGGCTTGATGCTGCCAGCGACGGTGATATCTTCGGTCAACGGATCGGTTTGATAAACGAGTACGTCCGGACGCGTTGCGGCAAAGCGCTGATCCTCAGTCATGAAGTCGCGCGGGTAACGAATCGTTTCGCTGTTGCGTTTTTCGGTGTGCGGCACCGGATTCCACGGATCGCTGACATATTCGTCGTACCAAGGCTGTCTCGAACCCGCGCCAACTGGTGGAAGTTTTCCCGTAGCAGGACGCGCTCCATTCGATCCGTTGCCGAACGCGAGCTGACCGTTCGACATGAGATAAAGCGGCGTGTCCGTCGAAACGCTCGGCGACCAGTTCGGCATGTCGCGCCACTCGTTCGCGCCGGTGTCGTAGGCATTCACTTCTTTGATTTGCGAAATCTGCCCTTTGTCTTTCAGAAAGTAATTAAAGAACGGCAACTCGAAATGTTCGCGATAGTAAATGCCGGTCTTACTACCGAAATAAGCCATGCCCAACCAATCGCCGTCGGAGCGCGCCCAGCCACCATGAAACCAAGGCCCCATCACGAGCACGTTGAAGATTCCGGGGTTCTGCTTCTCGATGGCCTGATAAGTTCCGAGCGCGCCGAAGAGATCTTCATTGTCGTACCAGCCACCGACAGTCATCACCGCGGCATGAATGTTCTTCAAGTTCGGAAAGATGTTTCGCTCTTTCCAAAACTGATCGTAGTTCGGGTGCTGCATCATCTCGTCCCAAAACTTGATGCGCGTGCCGAGCTGTTTCTGATAAATGTCGCCCGCGTTCTTCATCCCACCCATGTCGAAATAAAACTTGTAGCCGTCCTGCGTCCCGTAGTTGAACGGCTTCACATAGTCGTTGTTTGAAGTCGGCGTCGGTCGCGGCTGGCCAAATCCGGTGAAGAACGAAAAGTTTTGCGCGAGGAAGAGCGCGCCGTTGTGATGATTGTCATCGCCGTGAAACCAATCAGACACGGGAGCCTGCGGCGAGATCGCTTTGATCGCGGGATGCCCGTCGATGCCGGCCATCGATGTGTAGAAGCCGGGATATGAAATGCCGTAGACGCCCACGCGGCCGTTGTTATTCGGCACGTTCTTGATTAGCCAATCGACCGTGTCGTAGGTGTCGGTTGTCTCGTCGATCCTGTTCGGCCTCTTGTTCGGAATATACGGCCGCACGTCTTCATACTCGCCTTCACTCATATAGCGGCCGCGCACGTCGCCATAGACAAAGATGTAGCCCTCGCGTGGAAACAACTCATCAGGACCGAGCGAAGTCTTGTAATTGTCCGGGCCGTACGGGCCGACGCTATAAGGCGTGCGGTCGAACATGATCGGATACTTCTGCTTCTTGTCTTTCGGCTCATAAATGCACACGAAGAGTTTCACGCCATCGCGCATCGGGATCATGACTTCGCTCTTCGTGTAATGACTCTTGATGTAGTCGGCGAGTTCGCGCTGCTCTTTCGTCAACTGCCCGCCCGGTTGAGCGAACGACGAAATCGCGAACAAGACAGAGAGTAAAAGAGCAACAGAAAGATTGAAGGTGTGACGTGGTTTCATGCTGTCTCCGAATGAAAGTCCGCAAAAGCGGACGATTGAAAATAGCCCAGCACTTCAGTGCTGGGAACCGGCACATCAACAACTCTAGTCAGTCCGTGAAACGGACGGCTGAAATCCGCATAGTAAATCGGAGATCGCATCTAGCAGTCGTCCGCTTAGCGGACTCTGTGAATTATTTGTTGACTGACCCCCACCGATGAATCGGTGGGCTATTACCATTCGTCCGCTGCGCGGATTTCTAACTCTATGATTCGGCACGCTTCAAATGAGTACATCAATGAGCGCAAAGAGATCTGCCGGATACAGGTAGTCTGCGCCGGTTTCATCAACAATTCTGAGATAATTGCTTCTCGACGCGGAATCATCTGGTAAGAGTTGGTATACCGTCCGCACGTTCAAATCGTCAGGATAGCCGCTGTTATCAATGCAAACTGCAAATCGCGACTGAGTGCTCTCACGTTCCATGACTTCAAGCGCTATCGCAATCCTGCCCGTCCCAACATTTCCAGAAACTGTTTCTCTGTGCGCATGTCGATCGATTGCGCGGCTAACTTTCCTTCGCGATCGTAGATGAAAGTCTTCGGGATGCCGTCAACATGGAACAGCGCGTTAATCTTTCGTCCCGGATCCAGGAGAATCGGAAAGCCCAGATTTCGTTCCGCCAGAAACGGCTTTACCTTTGCCATTTCTTCGTCAGAGATCGCGAGCACCACCAGACCTTTGTCTTTGAACTTGCGATAAAGCGCGTCCAGATCCGGCATCTCTTTGCGGCAAGGAGGACACCAGGTCGCCCAAAAATTCACCAGCACGACTTTGCCGTGCAACGATTGCAGCGTCCAACTCTTCCCTTCCACGTCCGTCAGAGTAAAATCCGCATGCTCGATCGCAGCATCATTCTCCTCGAGCTTCTTCATCGCCATTACGAACTGCGGATCGTCGCTCGTGCCGCTCATCTTTTCATAACGCACCAGCATCGCCAGCTGTACATACGAATAGGCGGGATCAGTGCCACTCATTTTTGGCGGCTGCTCACGTAGCGCCTCGGCCAACGTCGTCGTAACTTCCTGCAACGTGTCGCGACCAAAGTCTCCTTCAGTGGAATAATTCGCAAGACCGCTCGCCAGATTCAGCTTATTCATCGATGAGGGCAGCTCACGAATCTCCAGCGCGAGTTGCTTGGTCGTCTTTGCGCGCACGTCGTCAGGCAGGCTGCGAAGCTTGCCGATCTGATCGGCAATCGCCTTTTCTTTAGGCGGCATCGCCGGTTTTTCGGTCTGCGACTTAATGACGCCGCTTGAGCTCAAACACAGAACCAAAACAACAATGGGGAGTGAAACTCTGCGAACAAATTGTGAATTCATTTGGCGCGATTTAATCACTATTTTTTCGATCTCGCAAAGGCGGAGTTATACTAGCTCCACACAAACAATTCGGCCGGGAATATCGAAGCAGGAGGTGTGTGCATGGCCAAAGTCACTTCGCTCAACGTCAATGGAAAAAAGCTAACGGTCGACGTCGATTCCACCGTCAGCCTGTTATCTGTCTTGCGTAACGATCTGAATTTGACCGGCAGCAAGTACGGCTGCGGCGAAGGTCAGTGCGGCGCGTGCACCGTCTTGCTTGATGGTGTTGCGACGCGATCGTGCATCACGCAAGTTGGTCGCGCCGCCGGAAAACAGATAACGACGATCGAAGGCCTGGAAAAGGACGGTAAGCTGACGCCGTTGCAGGAGGCTTTTATTAAAGCCGACGCGATGCAGTGCGCTTATTGCACCTCCGGGATGATTGTGTCGGCGAGCGCGCTGCTGAGTAAGACTCCGAAACCAAGTCGCGAGCAGATCATCGAAGGGATGAACGGCAATATCTGCCGATGCGGAACTTATCAGCGAATCATCGAAGCGATTCAGAGCGCTTCGGGTACGCAGGCTCTGGGTACGCAGGCCTCTGGCCTGCAGCACGCCGGAGGCGTGCGTACCCAGGAGGTGACATTATGATCGACGAACGCGAATTCATTGAAGCGATCGAGCCTGAGCGTTACGAGCTGTTCGAAGCGCCGCATTACAACTTTGCTTTCGATCGCCGCGATTTCATCAAGGCGTTCGGCCTTGGGATCGTTTTCATCGTTCCGGTAACGCGCGCGATTGCGCAGCAGCGCGCCGAATCGGGTCGCGGCAATGGCAATCAAGCACTACCGCACGACATTGGCGCGTGGATTCACATCGACGAGAACGGCGACGTCACCGCCTTCACCGGCAAAGTCGAAATCGGTCAGAACACGCGCACGACTCTGACGCAATCGGTCGCCGACGAACTACACGTGCCGATCAGTTCGGTGCATCTCGTCATGGGCGATACGGATCTGGTGCCGTTCGACATGGGCACCTTTGGCAGTCGCAGCACACCGACGATGGCGCCTCAGCTTCGCAAAGCCGCAGCCGCCGCGCGCGAGATGCTGATCGCGATGGCTGCCGAACAATTACAAGTTGCGCCCAACGATCTCCGCATTGTCGACGCGCGCTTCATCAATCACGACAAATCAAAAAGCTTAACGCTGGCCGAAGTTGCCAAAGGCCGCAAACTCGTCAAAGTCATTCCTGACGATATCGCGATCACTCAACCGAAAGATTGGACGGTCGCCGGCACGTCAGTCACGAAAGTCGACGCGAGCAAGTTCGTTACCGGCAAACACGAATATACGACCGATATCAAACGCGAAGGGATGCTCTACGGCAAAGTCGTTCGCCCGGCGACCTTCAATGCAAAGCTCGTGTCATCGGTCACCAAAGATGCTGAAGCCATGCCCGGTGTAAAGGTTGTAGTCGACGGTGAATTCATCGGCGTCGTCGCGCCAGATCAACAGACCGCGACGAAAGCCGCGAACGCGATCGCGACAGATTGGAAATCGCCCGGCCAGCCTGCGAACGCGCAGTTGTTCGATCTACTACGTAAGCCGGCGGCGAACGCGCGTGGCGGTGGTGAAGGTGGCGGCGGCGGAAACCGACCGCAAGGATCGATCGCCGATGGATTAGCCGCGGCTGACAAGAAGCTTGAACAGACCTACACCGTTGCGTACATCGCGCACGCTCCGCTCGAGCCTCGCGCCGCCGTCGCCGAATGGAACGGTGACAAGCTGACGGTTTGGACGGGGACGCAGAGACCTTTCGGCGTGCGCGGCGACCTCGCGGAAGCGTTCCACATTTCGGAAGACAAGGTGCGCGTTATCGTGCCCGACACGGGATCGGGTTACGGCGGCAAACACAGCGGCGAATGCGCGGTTGAAGCGGCGCGCCTCGCGAAAGCCGCGGGCAAGCCGGTCAAGCTCACCTGGACGCGCGAAGAAGAATTCACCTGGGCGTATTTCCGACCGGCGGGTGTGATCGACGTGAAGAGCGGCGTTAAAAACGACGGCACGATCACCGCGTGGGAGTTTCATAACTACAACTCGGGGCCCGCGGGGATTCAGATCAAGTACGACATTCCCAACACCGACATTCGTTTTCATCCTTCCGATTCGCCCTTGCGCCAAGGCTCGTATCGCGGATTGGCGGCGACGGCAAATCATTTTGCCCGGGAGTCCTTCGTCGACGAACTCGCCCTTGCTGTCAATATGGATCCTCTCGAATTTCGTCTCAAGAACATCAAAGACGAACGCATGCGAAATGTCCTGCAGGCTGCGGCGAAGGCTTTCGGCTGGGGGAAATCAAAACCGGTGCACATTCATGGCTTTGGCATCGCCTGCGGCTTTGAGAAAGGCGGCTACGTCGCTACCTGCGCCGAGATCGCGATCGAACGTGCGTCCAACAAGGAAGACGAAAGGACCCAGCGCGTTCGTATCGTCCGCGTCGTCGAAGCTTTCGAGTGCGGTGCGGTCGTGAATCCGCTTCAACTCAAAAACCAAATCGAAGGCGCGATTACAATGGCGATCGGCGGCGCGCTGTTCGAATCGATCCAATTCGACAACGGTAAGATTCTCAATCCAAAGTTTTCTGCTTATCGCGTGCCGCGATTTTCGGATCTGCCGCAGATCGAAGTCGTACTCGTCGATCGCAAAGACCTTCCTTCGGCCGGCGCTGGCGAAACACCCATCGTCGGATTAGCGCCCGCGGT
>DATLVM010000540.1:0-21888 GCA_035577445.1 Pyrinomonadaceae bacterium | reverse complement strand
TCTCTAATCCGACGGGTACGGGTGTGGGGCTCGGTAGCCCGAACACTACCGAGGTTAGGATTATCGAAAACGACGTAGTGGCGCCGATGACCAATCCCATCGACGACGCTACCTTTTTCGTCAGGCAGCACTACCTCGACTTCCTCAACCGCGAGCCCGACGCCTCAGGGTTGAGCTTCTGGGTCAACCAGATAACTGCCTGCGGCACCGACGCGGCGTGCATCGATAATAAGCGCGTGAATGTTTCGGGAGCGTTCTTCCTTTCCCAAGAGTTCCAGCGTACAGGTTATCTCGCCTACCTAACTCATCGCGCCGCATTTGGCGCAAGCGCCTTTGGGTCGCCCGCTCCTATCCTTTACGGCAATTTCATGCGCGACACGCAGGCTCTGCAGCGTGGTTTTGTCTTTGGTGCACCGGGTGCCGACGCCGTGCTCGAAGCGAATAAGGTGGCATACTTCAACGATTTCGTGACCCGACCTGAGTTCGTCACGAAATACCCGTCGACGCTTACGAACGAGCAATACGTTGACAATCTGCTGGCCGCAGCTAACCTGACGCCCGCCGAAGTACGGCGGTTCTCAGTAAGCCTGACTAACTCGCAGGAAGTGCCGCCGACAGTGCCGACGACCACCACCGGCGCAGCGCGGCCTGCTTCCTCGGGGACCGCGGTGTTCCAATTCAACTCGGCCCAAACAGCAATGACTTTCACTGCGACGATCAGCAACATCGATGTTGGCGGTCAAACTGCCGACACTAATGATGACCTGGTTGCGGCGCATATTCACGCCGGAGCGTCAGTCGCGCCTGGCGTAAATGGCCCAGTAGTTTGGGGATTCTTTGGTGCGCCTTTTAATGACAACAATCCGAACGATCAGGTGTTCTTCCCAACCGCGGGCGGAGTCGGAGGGACATTCCGTGGTAAGTGGGATGCTCCGGAGGGTAACGGCACCACCTTGGCGGCACAGCTCAGTAATTTGCGTGAAGGACGCGCGTACATCAACTTCCACACGAAACAATTCACCGGCGGTGAAATCCGCGGCAACTTCCCCGCGGCCGACACCTTCCGCAATCAACTCGTGGCGGGACTGAATGCGACTACTTTAACTCGCGCACAAGTGCTCCGTGCGATCGCAGAGGCCGAGGAGTTGAACACGCGCGAATTCAATGGCGCGTTCGTGGCGATGGAGTATTTTGGTTATCTGCGGCGCGATCCTGATGTTGCGGGCTTCAACTTCTGGCTTAACAAGTTGAACGCCGCTGGCGGCAACTTCCAGAACGCTGAGATGGTCAAAGCTTTCATCAGCTCGGCTGAATATCGCCAACGGTTTGGCCCAAGCTAGAAAGCGCAAAGGGCAAGGGAGATAAGGGCCAGGGGTGATATCCATCACGCTCGGCCCTTTTTCTTTCGTTTTCGTTTTTCACCTAACTTCAGCTTAACTTCTCTCGCTTTGCCCGCCTCTGCGCTTTGCTCTTACCCGCCTGCTCTTTGCTCTTACCACTTTGCTCTTTGCCCTTACCCCTTTGCCCGCCATTCTGCTACATTTCACGCCATGAATCCGGCCCTTCGCGTCGACAACGTCTCGAAGCAATATCGGACTTATGCGCGGCCAGGTGATCGTCTTAAAGAGTCTCTGACGCGTGGACGTTTGCGACGTCACAAAGAATTCTGGGCGCTGCAAGACATCAGCTTCGAGGTCGAGAAAGGCGCCACTGTCGGTCTCGTCGGGCCTAACGGCTGCGGCAAGTCGACGCTGCTTCAAATCATTGCCGGGACGCTGGAACCAACTCACGGTGAAGTCCTGCACGAAGGACGCATCGCAGCATTGCTTGAGCTGGGCGCCGGTTTCGATCCTGAATTCACGGGCGTCGAGAATGTCTACATGAATGCGTCGCTGCTCGGATTGTCGCGGCGCGAAACCGATGCGCTGTTCCCGCAGATCGAACGCTTTGCTGAGATTGGAACGTTTCTGTATCAGCCGGTGAAAACCTATTCGAGCGGTATGTACGTTCGGGTTGCCTTTGCGATCGCCGCGAGCGTCGAGCCCGACATCCTGCTGGTGGACGAAGCCCTCGCGGTCGGCGATTCAGTCTTTCAGCATCGCTGCCTGCGCCGCATTCATGAATTGCAGGAACTCGGGACAACCGTGCTGTTTGTCTCGCACGATCTCGCCGCAGTGCGGGCGCTGTGCTCACGCGCAATTCTGCTGAACCACGGCCGCATCATCGCCGACGGCTCGCCTCCGGACGTCTTGAACCAGTATCAAAAAATAATCATGGAGCGCGAGAGCGCCTACGAGGCAGAAGCTGAGAGCGCCGGTGAGCGAACTCCTGTTACCGCCGAGGCGTTCGCGCCGCCTTCGTTCACGTACCGTCATGGCAATCGCAGCGCAGAGATCATCAGCGCGGAATTTATCGATACTGCCAATCGACCGGTGCAGGTAACGGACACCGGCACGCCGGTCATGATGCGCGTGGCCGTGCGCTTCAATGCCGACATAATCGATCCAGTTATTGGTTTCCTCATTCGCAACCGGCACGGCATCAGCGCCTTTGGCACAAACACGAAGGAACAGCAGATTGAGTTCGGTCGGGTTAAGCGCGGCGATATTTTGGAAGCAACTTTTGAATTTGATTGCTGGCTCGGAATTGATGAATATTCCGTCTCATGCGCGGTGCACAGTCATGACGGCGAAGCCTATGATTGGATGGATGGCGTTCGGTTCTTCCGCGTGACGAGCCTGACTATGACTGAAGGAGTCGCCAACCTGCACGCCCGCGCAACCACGCGCCGCCTTGAAGGCACATCGGCACCTGATCTGTCAGCACTCGAAGTCGCAAGTGCATAATCCATGGTGAATGACGTCGAAACAGTCCTCAGAGAAATCCGTGAGCGAGTGATCGCTGAGAATGAGCCGAGCGCGCCGGTGGCGGTTATTTCGTCTGCTCCGCCGAGCCTCGACACGCATCCGGCAGCAGACTCAAATCACAGCGCCGCATTGGATCGACTGTCCGCGCAACTGGCGATAACGGCCCGCGCGTGGGATCGCCTGCCACCGCTCATCAGCAATCGGAGCGGCGCGCTGAGGCGAATTGAAATCTCAATCAAAAAGGCATTTAGGCCGCTGACGCGATGGTTCACCTGGGAGCAGATTAATTTCAATGCCGCAGTTCATCACGCGTTGCTGGAAGCGCTCGCGATGCTGCGAACACAGGAACAAGAACTGACCGTCCTGCGCGCGGCGATTGCGAACGAAGTTAGCAATCGCGATCAGACGACCGGCGAGCTTGACCGTCAGCTTCAAAGTATTAAGGCGCGCGTAGAAGCTCAATCAGATGATCTGCGCGCGCTATCATCGCGACACGACGAAGCCAAAATTCAGTTCGCGCACGTCGATGCCACGCTCAAGCGATATAGCGAGATGATGTCCGACTTAGCTGAAGAAATGCGTAAAGGCCACGCCGATTTAACGAACGAGCTGCAAGCGCGCTTTCCCCAAATGGCCGCCGATGTGGAAGCAGGCTTGCAGAAAATCGCGCGCGATTTTGACGCCAAACTGGCGGAGATCTCGGCCGAGCTGCACGAAGAGCAACGCGTTTGCTTCAAACAACTTTCGCTCGAGACCGGTGAGGCTGCGATTCTTGAAGACCGCGGCCGCCGCGCGCTGGAATCACGCGTTGAGAAATTAGAGAGAGATTCGCAACCGTCGAAATGAAAGACGGGCGCCCGAAGGCCTCAACTATTCGTGACAAATCAACGCGACAACCTTTATGAACGCGCGGGGATTTCGGATCTCAGCGATTTCTATCGGACGAAGTTCGTTTCTGACGAGGTACTGGATGCTCGCTATTTCAAAGCGCTCGATCGCATGGACATTCGTTTTGCACGGACCATGTGGATCTATGACAACGTGCGCCCTGGCTCGTCAGTTCTCGATTTGGGGTGTGGCGCGGGAATGCTGGCACTGCTGAAGCGAAAAGGCGTGACGCTGACGGGTGTCGATCTCTCGCCTGATTGTTCGCTGGCCGCGCAACGCAATGGATACGACTTCGCCGCCACCACCGAACTCTCGAAACTCCCCTTTCCTGAAAACAGTTTCGACTATGTGGTGAGTCTTGATGTGTTCGGCCATATCGGCTTCGAAGAAAAAGATGCAGTGCTTGCCGAAGTCAAACGCGTGCTGCGGCCCGACGGGGTGACCATGCACGGCATCGAGTGCACCGATCACGCGGCCCAGAAGAATTACGACGAGATGTCGCCGGAAGAGTTACGGCGGTTTATTGAAGTCGATGGGCACGTCGGTCTCGAAGAGGAACAGGAGCACGGAAAACGTTTTCTGAAGTTCTTTCAACACGTGGCCTGGGAACCGCGCTACGCGCTGTGTTTGAGCAGCGAAGAGTTTCTCAAGCAGGCGGACCATTACGGCCTCGCGTTCGAATCTGACTTTCTCGATTACCTGCGCGGCTTGTCGTTCAAGGAACGCCGCGCGTTCGACATGGCCATGGGCTATGTCTTTGGAAAGATCTCTGATCTGAATGTATCGCTGCCAAAGAGCGGACTCTACGTCTTTCTCAAAGCTTCGGATGTTCCGCTCGGCCGCTTCTACAACGAGCACCGCGACCGCAGCGCACTTTACGCTTCGGACGAACAACTCAATAGCGGAACGTGTCTCGATCGCAACGCCGCCGCGGTGTTCGACGATGGCTGGTACGAACCCAACTGGCTGCCGCCAGTGGCCCGTTGGATGGCAAAAGAAGGAAGCGTTCGATTTCAGGCAAAAGAACTCTCCGCAATTAATCTCGACCTGACGACGCATATGCCCGATGTGCGCGAGCGTCCGCTCTTGCTTGAATTTTTCCTGAATGACGAACTTTTGAGCAGCCTAAACCTGATCCGCAATGGTTGGGTGCACGTCGATCTGCAAGTGCCAGAGGCATTGGCCGTCGACGGCGACAGCAATCTTAATCTGCGCATCCGGGCAAATCGGACATGGCGGCCGCGCCCGACGCAGGACGAGACCCGAGACGACCGCGAGATTTCGATTGCCGTCTGCAACGTGGAAGTGGTCGGTGATAGCTTTGCCTAAAAAGTCTCCGGCTATGCCGGCTGATGTGCGGAAGGCCTTTGGCCTTCCGGCAAGACTGTCTTCTCGATTTTGGGCTACGCCCAATTCTTCGGGGGCAGAGCCCCGAATTCATTGTGAGCCGGTGAATTACTTTTTAGGCAAAGCCGTCGGTGATCGGTGATCAGTGATCAGTGATCAGTGATCAGTGATCAGTGATCAGTGATCAGGAGCACGCCAGAATTAGCCATGAGGTTTCATTCAACTGACCACTGACCACTGCCGTCATGCGCGTCCTAATCTGCACCACTCAAGTTCCCTTCACCCGTGGCGGGGCTGAATCCCACGTCGAAGGCTTGCAGCGCGCTCTAATCGAAACCGGTCATCAAGCCGAGACAGTTGCGCTTCCCTTCAAGTGGTATCCGCCCGCGGAAATTATGCGCAGCGCGATGGCCTGGCGCATGCTCGATCTATCCGCCGCCAACGGGCAGAACATCGATCTCGTGGTTGGGATGAAATTTCCCGCTTATCTCGTCGCCCATCCAAACAAAGTTCTGTGGATCCTGCATCAGCACCGTTCGGCTTATAACCTCTGGGGAACTCAGTTCGACGATCTCTCAACCTATCCCGAAGGCCCGCGCGTTCGCGAATGGATCAAACACTGCGACGAAAAGTTCATTCCTGAAGCGAAGAAGGTCTTCGCCAATTCACGCACCGTCGCTGATCGTTTGAGGCAATACAACAAACTGGAAAGTGAAGTGCTCTATCATCCGCCACCGTTGGCGGATCGACTGCGAGCCGGAGAACAGCGTGACTACATCTTCTATCCCAGCCGCATGGAACCACAGAAGCGCCAAGAGCTTCTGATCGAAGCGATGAAACATGTGCGCGCGCCGGTCAAAGCCGTCTTCGCCGGCAGCTCCAGCGACGTGAAGCACTATGAGTCGCTGATAAAACAGCACGGCGTTTCGGATCGAATTTGCTTGCGCGGCTTTGTTTCGGATGATGAGTTGATTGATTTGTACGCGAACGCATTGGGTGTCGCCTATTTCCCGTTCGATGAAGATTACGGTTACGTCACCTTGCAGGGAATGCTCGCAGGTAAGCCGGTTATTGTCCCGACGGACGGCGGCGGCGCAACTGAGTTCGTCGAAGACGGCGTAACCGGATCGATCGTAGGGCCTGATCCACGAGCGATTGCCGAAACCATCGATCAGCTTCACTCGGATCGTGAACGCGCGCGCCGCATGGGCCAACAAGCCCGGGACAGGATCGCTTCGGCGAATCTTTCATGGTCGAACGTAGTCGAGAAGATCCTTAGCGCCGCCTGATTCCCCGCCTTGAAAACTCAACCTCATCGCCGGAACGAAACAAAGACTATCTGGCGTTGCGTCCTGGTCGGTGCGCTGATTATCTTCGGCTGCGGCGTTTATCTGTACCGCGTGCCGAACGATCCGCCCGGCTTCTACATCGACGAATCATCGATCGCGTACGACGCTCACACGATCTCGCAAACTGGCCGCGACGAATACGGCGTGGCTTGGCCACTTTATTTTCGCGCGTTCGGTGAGTACAAAAATCCGACTCTTACCTACCTGCTGGCGATCATTTTTCGCTTTACGGGTCCGAGCATTCTCGTCGCGCGCTTCGTGTGTGCGTTGTTAGGTGTTGCCGCAGCACTCTTGTTGGGCATTCTTGGGTGGAAGCTCTCGCGCCAATTCTACGTCGCAATATTTGTCGCTCTGTCAGCAATGCTCACGCCGTGGCTTTATGAAAGCAGTCGCCTCGTGTTTGAAGTTGCGGCTTATCCGCTCGCGCTTGCTCTCTTCCTCGTCGCGCTCCAACGCGCGTCGACGAAGCCAACCTGGAAAGCTTCGGACGTTGTGGCGATCGCCGGAGCGTTAGCGCTACTCACTTACACGTACTCGATCGGTCGTCTGCTCGCCCCGATGTTTGCCGTCGGCCTGCTGTTCTTTGCTCGCAAAGAGAATCGTCGAGCGGTCGCAGCCACGATTGCCGCTTACGTCGTCAGCTTGCTTCCAATCGTCGCGTTTGCTTTCCAGCATCCCGGCGCATTGAACGGGCGGTTCAGCGGCATTTCCTACCTCGGCGCCGACGGATCTCTGCTTTCAAAGCTCGCGCGCTTCGTGACGCAGTACGCCATAGACATCAATCCCTGGACGATGCTCGTCACCGGCGAACAAAACCCGCGCGACCACGTCAGCGGAATGGGCGCACTCTTACTGCCGACGTTCGTGCTTGCGTCGGTGGGATTGATATTCGTTTTGAGAAAGCACCGCGGCGATCCGTGGTGGCGCTTCGTTGTTTATGCACTGGTCGCGTCAGTGATACCGGCCGCGCTGACCGTGGGAATCTTCCCGCAGTTGCGGCTGATTGTGTTTCCGATTCTCTTGCAGGTGCTGATGATTCCTGCGCTTTCGCGATTGAGATGGTACGCACGCCTCCGGCGTGCTTCGAATAAAGAACCAAACGAAGAGTCCGGCCGTCGATCCAATGATTCCGATAAATGGTATTCGATCGGGCTACCAATCGGCATCGCCATCCTGATGTTAGCTCAAGGTCTCTACTTCCAAATTCTCTTTCACCGCGAAGCGCCCTCGCGTTGGTATTTCATGGACGCGCGCTTCGATCGAAAGGTCTTGCAGCCCGCGTTGGCATCCAATCATCGCCCGCTCTATTTGTTCGATCAGCCCGGGCAGTCCGGATATATCCAGGCGCTGTGGCATGGCGCGCTGCACGGCCTGAACCAGGACGCATTTGTTCTTGCGCCAACACGTGATTCCGTTCCGGCGGACAGCGTCGTCATCAGCACTGAACGAACTTGCGAGAACTGCCGGCTGCTCGCGCGGAGTTTGAATTACATCGTTTATGCGACGCTTCCCTCCAACGCTGCGCCCAACTTTTCTCCGTTGCTGCCGGAAGCATTTCACGCACAACTGTCGCTGCGGCAAACGCCTACGCTGATGATTGCTGGTCAGAAACAGACTCTGCGCGTCAGCGTCAAGAACATCAGCAACTCATCTTGGACTTGCCTCGGCGATGCCCAAGGCCACTACGCCGTCGTCGTGCGCGCACGCTGGCGAAAATCTGACGGCTCAGTGATTTCAGATGGAGCGAGAAGCGAACTCAATTACGATCTCGAACCGGGTGATGTGAACGATGTTGATTTGGAAGTAACGCCGCCTGCGATGGCGGGAGATTACAGTTTGGAAATAGATCTCGTGGAAGAACCCGACAGTTGGTTTTCGCAGAAGGGCTCTGAGCTTCTGCGCGTACCAATCGCCGTGGCCACCCGCGAATGAGTCCCCTATCGAACCGGCCGCTCTTTGTATTCCGATGAATTAAGAAAAGCCCGACTGATAGCTCGATAGTCCGACGTCTTGTCGAGGACCGATACCCAAAAATTGAATCCGCTTAGATCATGATCGGGAGGCTCGCCCGGGTTGCGTCCAAGGTAACCAAAGAAATGCATCAGGACGTACGCGTTGTTGTATTCGCGCGCAGAGAACTCTCTGTCTTCGGCAAAATCCTGCAGCACCGAAGCGCGCGACTCGCCTGCATTCAACCGATTAATTACAGCATCTCGACTCTCTTTGCTTAGTTCTCTTCCGGTGTTCTTCGACAGTGCGTCGACGAACTCGGCATGCGATCTTCCGTCAAATGATCCCCTGAACTCGCTGCTCTCCGTGCAGTCTTTGAGCAACGCAGTTCGATTTAAATCGAGTTGCGCTTCCCATCCCGGCGCGCCGACATAGAGACCGCGACCAAGCTGCTTCATCGCGTTCATGAACTCTGCGCGAGTTGGCACGTGGCCGGAGGATGCTTTGAGGATGCGATAGGCGAAGAAACTTGTGCGCGGAAACTCGTGCAGCAACGCATACGGATCGACGTCGATGCGCGCTGCGGGTTCACGCGGCGGCGGTTTCTCCAGTGCGCCCACTGACGATCTGTCGCCGCGCGTGTCGTAGATTGCGATCGAAGATGAGCGATACACGCGCGGATAGAGCCCTTCGAAGAAACTCGCGTTAGCCTTCAAATCAGACGTTTCCGCGTCGCCGAGGTAGACGTAATCAATCTGGTAATAACGAATTAGTTCATCCGCGTCCGGCGCGCCTGCGTAAATGCGCCGCACATCAGCTTCGCGCTCCTGAAAATTGTAGCCGTGACTCCACAGCCAATCCGCCACGCCTCTGACAATCGGGCGGCCGGCAAGACTCAGCACAGGTTGATGAAATACCGGCGCAGTAAGAATCAACGATCGAGGCGCGGTATGCTGGCGCACGTAATCAGCCGCCTGCGTCTGCTCATTCGTGAACATCAAGTCATGTTCGCTCATGCCGCGACGTACCGCCAGTAAACCTGAAGCCACACACAACAGCACTACCAGTGCAACGACGGGCGTCAACCACTTTCGCCTCGTCAAACGGGCGAGCCATGTTGCGATCAAAATCGACGTCGCCGCGCACCACACGACCATCAGCTTGAGATTGTCGTAATCATTCGGCGACAGCACAAAGAGCACTGCGACGAGCATCACGATTACAAACGGCAAATAGAATTTGCGCAGCACGCGCGGCGCAAAGACGTACGCGGGGATGACTAGCAACAGCGGCAGTCCAAGATTGCGCAACCAAAAAATGATCTGGTGTGGCTCATCGCGTCCCAGCCAGCCCGGCTGAAATCGCATGAAGCCGCTCGTTGTTGCATGACCGAGTGTGCTGATAAGGAAAGGCGCAGATACCAACGCGGCTGTAATAAAAAAGACGATCCACGCACGTCCGGGCCTAAGCAGGCAAAGACCGATCGCCACGATCCCGATTGCGATTCCCACATGCGGCTGAAGGTAACAAAGCGAGCCAGTCAATGTACCCGCGATCAAAAACAGCATCACCTCACGCCGTTCATTCTTCGACGGCGGCAATCCAAACCATTCCGACAGCGAAGCAAACAGAGTGAGAATCATCAACGCAACCGGCAGCGCATAAACGGTCGTTCGCTGTGGAGCCAACACGTCGGTGATCGTATTCACCCAATACAGGCCGCGCGTTGCGTCGTTGCAGTAATTAACCGGCGGCGCCGAGAGCATATCAAGCAGACCGCGACCACTCGCGCGCCAATCGCGAACGAAATAGATAAAACCAAAGCCGCCATTGAAGCAGAACAGAAGTGTCGCGATCGTAGCTGCTCGCGCCGACCGTGCGACGCACAAAGCGAGAAAATACAAAAGCCCTGTGAAGCTGATCGCTAATGGCAGAGCGGTAAAGATGAACGCGGGACGAAGGCTCCAGCCCGTGGTCATCAGCATTGCCGCATGAAAGTCAGGCAGAGGTGGATAAAGCAAGGGCTCAGGCGGAAAAGCTGTGTAAATAGGCGGAAAGTTTGCGCCGTAAGCAAACGACGAAGCGACAGTAGCGTGAAAACTCAGATCATAGAGAGAGCTGCCGCCGGAATAAATTCCGTCATTACCGGCGGCGAACATCTGCGCGGAAAAAACTTTCCAGATGATTGGTGTAAGAATGAGCAGGACAATCGCCAAGCCGGTGTGCTCACGTTGCCACGCGTGCTTGAATTGAATCCGCTTTAAGTGTCGAAGCTCTCGGAGCAATAACAGACCAGCGAACAGCCAGACGGCGAGCGTGATAGCCAGCACGACACCAAAGCTTAATCTTCCCAGAACGCGCGCCAGCAGATATCCGCCGGCAGATGACAGCACCCAGCCAACCGCGATGCCCCAAAATAATTGTTCGGTGAAACGAAGAGCTTGGCCCAGCAGGCGGCGCACGAGAGCGAGACCAGCCAGGGCAGAACCGATGAGAAGGAGGAAGCCAGCCACGCGGATTAGTTAACTAGTTTTTCGAGAATCACTCTGATGTCCAGTTGAAAGAAACGAGAAGAGATCGTGTATCAAATCGCTGTGTCGAGTCACTGCTGCTTAGCAAAAAAGTCCGACGCAGCTTGGTTGGTCTCTTCCTCGGTTTGTTCTTTCAACTGCTGGTTAATGCCCCAGATATGTCCGAACGGATCTCGAATCTGTCCATAACGCGCGCCCCAGAACATGTCGGCAACGGGCATGAGCACTTCTGCTCCGCGCGCGACTGCTCGCTCAACTACTCCGTCGGCATCGTCGGTTTGCAGCGTAATACGCACAGTCGAGCCTCCGAGCGAGTCGGGTGTCCTGCACTTGCCGCCTTCTTCCGCGGTGAATTCATCGCTGACGAACAGCAAATGGCCGTCGAGCATTATTTCGCCATGCAGCACCCGCCGGCCATCCTCAGTCATCATCGTGTGACCTTCTTCACCACCGAATACTTCTTGATAGAACTTCAGCGCGGCCACGCCATCGCTTACGACTAAGTGCGGAACGAATTGATCTGTACGGGTCATCGAATATCCTCCTGAGATCAACCGCTCGCTGGCGGTTCTGACATGAGTTTCTTCGGCGCGATTAAGCGCCATGCTTCCCTAATGTGCAGGGTCAGTTCTTTGTCACTGACGCGGTCAACTTCAATTCCCACCCAACCACGCACTCCAACATATGGCGGCCGGTAGAATTTCTTCGGCGATTTCTCAATCAGCATCTCCTGCACGCCAATGGCCGCGGGCACGGTCACCGCGATATGACCATCGCTGTGATGATTGTTTGAGAACATCGCGAAGACTTTCTTGCCCACGAACCACGTCGGCTCGCCGTGCGAAATCTTCTCCCAGGTTCCCGGCAAAGCCAGGCAGATTCGCCGCACCCGCTCGATTTGATCTTCGCCGCTCATGCTTCGCGTCATAGCTCTGCGCCGATTTCGATCCACTCTGGAGATGGTTTCCCGAGCCAACACCACACGATGTAATCGACGTTGGGCGGCTCGGCGCCAACCTCGCGCAGGCGCGTGTTGATTTGCCCGCGATGATACAAGCTATGCAGCGGCGCCTGCATCATCAATTCGCCTAGCGTCACCTCCGCGGGCGGGCGACCAAGTTCTCTCGTGACGATTTCCACCCACGGAGTCTCAAACGGATTCGCCAGCGCTTCCTCGCTTAGCGATTCGAGGTAGTGCTGAATTTCAGGATAGTAACTGCGTCCCCACAACATCAGTGAGGGCGCGTCTGCGAAAGTTGGCCAGGCGGCCTGCATTGGTTCATGGCGGAACCCTCGAAGATACGCATGCTGAACCAAATGCAGATGATAAAAGAGCTCGTTCACGCGCGCGTCTTCACGAGCACTCGCGCACGCGAACGTCACGCGCCACACTAAAGCATCTGACCATTGCATGTGACGATAGAGATCGGTGATAGTTGCGAGATTCATAGCTATGCGGCGTTGGAAATAAACTCGGCGTCAGTAAATAACTTCACTTCGTCAGCATCCGGCGACAACTTGATCAACCGATCGAATCGCAGTCCGAGTTTCACGAGCAGCTTGGCGGACGCTTCATTGTCCGGCGTGGTAATCGCGAGTACACGATCGATACTGAGATTCTTTCTGGCGTGTTCCAGCACAGCCGCAGAAGCTTCGTACGCGTACCCTTTTTTCCAATACGCCGGCAGGAATGCAAACCCAATGTCGGGATGCGGCAGCGTGTCGCGCTTCAGGACTCCGCAAATGCCGATCGGCACACGCGACTCTTTAACCTCCGTCGCATACAACCCAAAGCCGAATTGTTTGTAGCTGGCGACAGGGCCGTTCAGGATGTAATTGCGCGCCCCTTCAAGATCGCGCACGCCTTTGTCGCCGATGTAACGAATGAACGAAGGATCATTGAGCAGATCGAGAATGAACGCCGCATCATCGACGTTGAGCCAGCGCAGATTCAATCGTCTTGTTTCCAGCACCTGCATGCGCGGTGGCGCATGATATCACGGTCATAACCGATAGGTGACAAGCCCCAACAGCACGAAAACTTTTCATATCCCCGTCGCCCATCGAAGTGCTACGATGGAGACTGATTAGTTCCTGCCCCGGTTGTTTCTGATGGATTTGACACGCCTGCCTAAATTGATATTTACCGAGTGAAGGACCGGACACGAGATCTAGTTTGGCGCATGAAGACCGCGAGCATCACCCTGCTGCTTCTCTTGATGTGCGCGCAGAGCATTCTGGCGCAACAGTCTACAACGCCGGCTCTCAAAATCGCTTTCATTGGTGATCAGGAGCTAGGCCCCAACGCCGTCGCGGTGCTGAACCTTATCAAAGCGGAAGGCGCGCAAGCTGTGCTGCATTCAGGCGATCTCGATTACACGGACAATCCGGCGGCTTGGGAGCAGCAAATTAACAGCGTGCTCGGCGCCGACTTCCCGTATTTCGTCACGATCGGAAATCATGACGAACTAGCCTGGCGCGGGCCGACTGGCTATCAGCAATACGTCATCAACAGATTCCACCGGCTGGGAATCACATGGAATGGCGACCTGGGCGTGGAGTCGACATTTCGTTTCCGAGGATTGTCCTTTGTGCTGACGGCGCCCGGAATCGGGAGCGGTTTCGATGCGGGCACGAGCGACGCTTACATCAGAGATCAACTCGCCGCCGACAACTCCGTCTGGACCATTAGCAGTTGGCACAAGGATCAACGGTTGATGCAGGTCGGTGGCAAGACAGATGAGGCGGGCTGGGCCGTCTACGAAGAAGCGCGCAAGGGCGGCGCAATCATTGCCACGGCCCACGAGCATTCTTACAGCCGCACGTATCTGTTGAGCAGCATGATTAATCAAACGGTCGCCAGCACTTCGAATACGCTGGTGCTCTCAAAGGGAAACACGTTCGCGTTTGTGTCGGGCCTGGGGGGCGCCAGCATCCGCGATCAACTTCTGACCGGCAATTGGTGGGGCAGCATCCTGGCGGCAACCTGTCTCACCGGAGATTCGGTTTGCCAGACGACTACCAATCCGGGCGCGCTGTTTGGAGTTTTCAACGTCGACGGTCAACCGAACAAAGCCTTGTTCTATTTCAAAGATACTTCCGGCAGAGTCACGGACAGCTTCACGGTTATCAGCAATGTTGAGACGCCAGGCATCACGACGATGTCGCCGTCTTCAGTCGAAGCTTCGACTGGATCTTTTACATTGACAGTCGACGGAGTGAACTTTGGCAATCAAACCGTTGTTCGTTGGAACGGCGCTGACAGATCGACCACAACCGTTTCGCCAACCCGATTAACGACGACGATCTCGGCCGCAGACATTGCGAACCCGGGTACGGCGACGATTACCGTGTCATCTCCCGGCGGCAGTTCAGACCCGACCTCATTCAACATCACACCGGCGCGCGTGATTGGAAGTATTAGCGGACTGTCTCCGGCCACGGCGGAAGCCGGAATGGAGGGATTCATAATAAATGTTTACGGAACGAATTTTCTCAATAGTTCGATCGTGCGCTGGAACAATACCGACAGACCAACTACGTTCGTTTCGCCGACGCAGCTTGCTGCCACAATATTGATTGGCGATCTAGCGAACGCCGGCGTAGCGCAGGTGACCGTTTCAAACTCTGAGGGTGTTTCCAACTCGATGCCGTTCACGATAGGGCCACCGTCGATTAGGGTGTTTACCCAAACGGCGTCCGAACGCGCGATTGCTTTGGACTCCGTGACTTTTGTTCGCGATCCGTTCCTCGCAACAACTTCAAACAACTTCAGCGGTGACAGGCGAACGCGCGTGATGTTGTTCTCGCCTAATCTGACGCTCTTTCCCGGCGACGATTTCTCGAAAATCACCGCTCGTGCCGAGACCTCACTGCATGCGATCTATCCGCTCACTGTCGAGTTTGCTGGACAACTTGCGCAGCCGAACTCTCTCATAGAAATCGTCTTCCGGATTCCTGACGAGATAAGCACGAACGATTCATTCTGGGTGACGATCTGTTACCGCGAGGCAGCTAGCAACCGCGTCCTCATCGTGTTGAAGACGGCAAACTAAAGCTTTAATTGCTTCTGGTCTGCTTTGACGGATTCGTAAACCGCACTCACTAGCTCCACCGACTTAAGTCCGTCAAAGGCAGTTACCAGCGTAGGAACCCCAATCACAATCGAATCGATGAACGCACGGTCTTCCTGCGCGTATCCCCACTTTTCTTCCTTCGCGAGCTGGTGCATAGATCGTTCGACGTGTTTTCCGTCAAGCCCTTCACTGTAAACCAGGCCCTCCATCTCGCGCGTGACGATCGTCGCGTGATGGCAAAAGACTTCAACGCGTTCGAATGGAAACAGCCAACTCGCGTCAGCGGACGAAGCCATCGTCGCGTGCATTCCGTTCTCAAAAGTGAAGAGCATCGAGAAGTCGTCCGTCTCAGCGTATTCATGCGACGAGCCGATTGCCCGCACGCTCGCGACTTCGCCAAACAGAAATCGCATCATGTCGAACATGTGAATCGTCGTCTCGAACAGAAAGCCGCCAGTGATTTTCGGATCGCCAGTCCATTCCGGATTCAGCAACTCGCCGCGATTCATTTTCACGTGGGCCGAATGCGCCTGGTGAGTTTCCGTCAGCATTCGCTTCAACTCTGCGTAGACCGGAGCGAATCGACGATTGTGGCCAACCTGGAAAACACGATCGCTTTTCTCCGCGGCGTCCAAAACGCGCTCCGCATCCGCGATGCTCGTGGCCATCGGCTTTTCACAGAAGACGTGCTTTCGCTCTTCGGCCGCGAGAATCGCAAGTTCGGTGTGTTGAGTGTTTGGAGTCGTAATGTAGATCGTGTCGCACACGGAGAGCACTTCAGCGACGCTGTGCGCGACTTTGGCGCCGACTGAACGTGCGAGTTGTTCGGCGCGCGACTTCGAGATGTCATAGATGGCCGCAACCTGTACTCGATCGTCACGCGCGAGGATCGATGCGTGGACTCCGGCAATATAGCCGGCGCCAAGAAAACCGATTTTGAGTTTGGACATGTTGTTTTGTGTCAGAAGCCCGACCGTCAGGGAGGGCAAGTTAGGAGACGAGCCCTTGCTAACGCGCGGGCTTCTGACACGCTAGGCTCCGATGACTTTCTCCGCCGCCGCCTTCGCTTCACGCGCCAACTCAAACGGATCGCGTTCCCAATATTCAGGTCGAAAGATTTCCACACTCGCGTTCGAGTCATAGCCGATTCTGCGAAACGCAGCGATTATTTCTTTCAAAGGCAGGATTCCCAGGCCTGGTAACAGCCGGTGCGCGTCGGCGAGCTGTTCGCGCGGCAAATTCTCAGCGTCATCTATGTGAAAAATCAAAAGCCGTTTTGCATCGATCGCGTCGATCATGTCGATGGTCGAGCCGCCTGTATAAAAGTGAAAACTGTCGATGACTAAACCGATGTTCGCGCGATTCACTTTCTCAACAATCTCATCGGCCAGGTCCAACTTCTGCACACTACAATCTTTCTCGCCCAGGAACTCGAATGCCAGCCCGACGCGGGACCTTTCCGCGATCGAAGCCAGGTCGCGCAGCACCCGCACGGATTCTTCGATTATTTCGGAGCTGCTAGTCATTTCAGGCAGAAGCTTGCCCGGCACGACGACTATGTAAGGACACTTGATAGTCGCCGCGATCGCGCAGAGCTCTTCGCATTCAGCTTTGATTCCCGCGTACGTCTCTGCGTCGCGAAAGGTGATGTGTTCGATCGAGTTAATGCTCAACGGCTTGACGCCGCTTTCATCAAACAGCGCTTTCAGATCCGCCGGAGAATTGCGTTCGAGGAACCTTCGCAGTTTGGCCGCCCAAATCTCCACGTACTCAAATCCCGCTGCGGCCGCCGCGCGAATATCCGTCGGCAAATCCGCCTTCATCGTGGTCGCGCCATTAAGTGACAGTTTCATTTTGAGGGTGATGGATGAGACGGCTGAATCTACTTCTCGTAATTCGGCTGTTCCTTGTCGCGGTAAATCAGCTTGGGTTTGCTGGTCGCTTCGCCCTTGGGAGAACTGAAATCGATGGTGAACTCGTAGATATTGCCGCCTTGTCCTTTGCGGTATTCGATCTCTTTGTTGCGTTGCTCAGTGGCTTCTTCGCGCGTTGCATAATTTGCATAAGACACATCGCCATTCAATTTCACTCCCTGATCGTCGTAATCGATGGCGATGCCCCGCTTCTCGGCGGGGTCCATCACGTTGGCGTTGAAATAAGGAATGAACTTTTTCTGCACGAGCGAGTAAGTGGGCACATCCTCGGGCTGAACAATGACAGTAGACATATACCAGCGACGCTCTTCCGGGTGTTCGCTGCTGGTTTCAACGTTGGCAAGATGTACCGTCGTTTCAACTTCAACGAATTGATATGCAGCATCAATCGATCGCTTAGCAGCGGCGCGCTTTGTTGTAGCAGGTACAAGCGATAACGCCAGGGTCGCGACAAAGAGAATTGTTCTAAATCGCATCGTGGTCTCCTTCTTGGCCGTGAAGTTATACCGCGTGACGGCAGCGAAGTAAAAACAAAAGCCGGAGCACGATGGCTCCGGCCTTTGCCTCTTTAAGGATTAATGATCGAGGTTAGCTTTGGGTGGCGTCGGCTTCTGCCGCAGCTCTTTTCGCAGCAGCTTTACGCTTACGTCGCGCAGCGCCTGCGAGTCCGGCCAAACCTGTGCCGAACAGAACCATCGTTGCTGGTTCCGGTACGGGCTGAGACTCAGCGGCGAAAGAAAATCTCTCAGGACCGCCGTTTACGTTGTTCATCGAAGCCGTCAAGCCCAATCGCAAATTCGCGTCGGCAGCCATCGCAGCTTGTAATCTTGCGGCTGCGGCATCATCCAATCCAAACGCGTAATCTGAGTTCGCGCCCTGGCCATGTCTGAATTGATCGAGTGTTACCGGCGCGCCATTAATCAGGTCTGCGCTGAAGACAACATTGCCGGCCGAATCATAGGCATTGAGCTGAAGTGAATTGAACGTGATCGGCATCTTGTCGCCACCGTTGGCTTCGTTGATGTTGACGAGCACGCGCAAGTCGGCGGCCCTGCCAATCCCGAGGTCAGTCAAAGAGACCGTGTTCTGGTGGGGTCCCGCGCTGGTATCGCCGAACCAAACGTCTTGGCTTCCGTCCCAGCGAACGCCGCCGGATTCGGTCGTGTTATTGCCGGAATGCTGAAGATTCAGGGATGCCAAAGGTGGCACCAACTTCTGGATCTGTGGACTCACCAGCACCAAACCGTCCGCGTAAGCACTTGCGCTGAAGCAGCCGACCAGCACCAGCGCTGCACAACCAACGATTAACTTCGATAAGATTCTCATTCGTTCGCTCCTTTTTTTTGCAGAGCAATATTGGGGGGCAATACCCAACGATGCTCTTAGCCTTCACCTTAGAAAAAGCGCGAAAGTACCCAACGTTCCAGAAGCGGATAGAAGTAATTTTCCAGAATTATTCCGTGTCGGAATCCCGAGCTTTCTTCCTCTCCCTCCAAAGAGAGGAGCGAGGTGAGGGTGCGAAGCATAGCGAGGGATCAGGTGAAACCCAACTTCGCGATTGATCCGGTCGCCTCCACCCACCCGCGCAGGCTGCCCGTGGGGACCCCGGCCCGGTCGTCATATTTGATCAGCCGAATGGCTTATCAATCGAAGGGCTCTGCTCAGTGAAGAATTTCGCTCCACTCTCAGTGATGTAGAGACAGTCTTCGAGGCGGATTCCAAACTCGCCGTAGATCACAATCGTGGGTTCGTCGCTAAAGCACATGCCGGGTTGAATCGGAGTCTTGTTGCCACGCACAAAATTCGTCCATTCATGACCATCAAGGCCGATACCGTGGCCCGTGCGATGCGGCAAGCCGGGTGTCTTGTAATTGGGACCGAAACCCGCGTCGGTGATTACTTTACGCGCGGCGGCGTCAACGGATTCACATGCCGCGCCAATCTTCGCCGCAGCGAATCCCGCATCCTGCGATCTCTTTTCCAAATTCCAGATCTCGCGCTGACGATTCGTTGGTTTACCGAAGATAAAGGTGCGCGTGATGTCTGATTGATAACCTTCGACGCTGCAACCGCCGTCCATCAAAACCACATCGCCTTCCTCCAGCGTCTGGGGCGTGCTGCTGCCGTGCGGGAACGCTGTGTACTTGCCAAAGCTGCAAAAGATGCCGCCCTGCACGCCAAGGTTGTTGAGCGCGGTCGCGCAATTGCCGGCGAATTCTCCTTGCGGCATGCCGTCGCGCATCGTGGCCCACGTCGCGCGATAAGCCATCAGCAGCAAGTCGTTGGATTTTTGCAGCAGAGCAATTTCTGCCGGCGATTTGAACATGCGACAGCCGGCCGTGATTGGCGTCCCGCTGACAAATTCAAGCTTCGGCGCCTCCAGACGAATGCCGTCATAAAGAAAGAAGCGAACGCGCTCCTCGATGCCGATGCGGCCGGCACGAATCCCGCGATCACGAAAAATCTCGACGACGCGTCGATAAGGACTGTCGTCTTCTTCCCACGTGCGAATGTCGTTGCCGAACTTGATCAATTCGCGGGCGCGTTCTTCTTCAAACTTCGGACACACCCAAGCGAGTTCGCCACGCTGCGGAATCACCAGCGCGAACATGCGCTCGCTGGTGCCCCAGCGCATGCCTGTGAAATAGAACATGCTTGAGCCGGGCTCGAGGTAGATCGCATCAATCTTCTGCTCGCCCATCAAGCGCTGCGCCTTCGCGATCCGCGCTTTGCGTTCGTCATCGGTAATCGGCACGACATCTCTTGTCATGCGTGGCAGTCGCTTGATCAAGTCGGGAACGTCTTGTCTCTGCTGAAGGCGATCGACATCGTCCGTGGCTGCGAATGAAAACTTTGGCGCCAGCAACGACGCGCCGACAACGCCGGCTGAAGCTTTAAGAAAGTCTCTTCGGTCTGTGCACATGTTTTTGGAGCGCGGACATCCTGTCCGCATGAGCGCAAAGCGCGAAAAAGTTGATCGAGCGGCGCAATCCTACATGAAGCGCAGCAACGATCAAAATGGCTTCGCGGCGTTAGCCGCGAGATGTTTATAGCACACCGTTTTCATTCAAGATTCGGTAAAGAGAAGTCTCGCGGCGAGGCTTCTCTTTACCTCAATTTCTGACAACCGTGATTCTATAAACATGTCGTGCCTAACCGCACGAAGCAATCGTGTACAATTCGCGCAATGCGCAACGCGGCAAGAGTTTCGCGGCTGGTAATTCGCCCTATCATTCTCTTAGCTCTCATAACTTGTGCAACGACCGTCCTTGCCCAGCAACCGCTGCGCTGGGGCGCCGACCCGAGTGGCGGCGCGCCTTACGTTTTCAACGATCCAAACCATCCCGATCAGTACATCGGTTACGAGAAGGAGATGGTTGATACGCTCGCGGCGGCGATGGGACGCAAGGCCCAGTTCATTCCTTCGGATTGGGAGACGCTCGTCTCTGCGCTGCAACGCAAGTCGTTCGACGTGATTGTCAATGGATTGGAACCCACCGCCGATCGGCAGAAGCAGATTCAATTCAGCAAGCCTTATTACATTTTTCAGCTCGCGCTCACGATCAGAAACGACGAACAGCAGATTCACTCGCTCGATGATTGTAAGAACCGCGTCGTCGGAACGCTTGGAAATACGGCGGCATCGCGTCTGCTTCAGCAAGAAGGAATTGCCTTCAAAGATTATGCTGAGCCGCCGACGGCTTACCGCGATCTCGAACTCAAGCGCATCGACGCGGTCATCATGGATGTGCCCGCGGAAGTTTTCTATGTCAGCAAAAGCGCGACGTTGAAGCGCGCGGGCGAGCCGTTCTTCCGAGGCACTTACAACATTGGACTGCGCAAGGGTGACGATGCCTTGAAAGCCGAAGTCGACGCCGCAATCGATAAGATCATCAACGACGGCTCTCTGGAAAGAATCCTGCGCAAGTGGGGCTTGTGGAACGACGCCCAGCTTGAACTCCAAAACGCGACGAAAACAGGAAAGCCCGTAAGTAGTCCAACCGGTTTTGACATCACCTCAGCCACATTCAACTGGCGCGAAGCGATTTGGCGTTTGACGCGCGCAGCGGTCGTAACGGTGCTGATTGCGTTTGGTTCGATGGCCATTGCAGTGGTTCTGGGAATGCCTCTGGCGATTGGGCAATGGAAGGGGCCGCGACCGATTCAATGGCTGTGCACGATCTATGTCGAGTTCTTTCGCGGCACGCCGGTGCTGGTTCAGTTGCTCTTTCTCTATTTCGGTTTGCCCACGATCGGATTGGCGATGCCGGGTTGGCTGACCGCGCTGATTGGATTGGGACTGAACTATGCAGCGTACGAATCGCAAGTCTATCGCGCGGCTCTCGAAGCGATTCCGCGCGGGCAGTGGGAAGCTTCTTACCTGTTAGGCATGACGCCGCTGCTCGCGTTTCGTCGGATCATCCTGCCGCAGGCATTTCGGATTGCGTTGCCGCCGATGACGAATGATTTCGTCTCGCTCTTCAAAGACACTTCGACAGCGTACGCAATTTCGGTCTGGGAATTAGCCACGGCGTATCGCGAGCTGGCGAACGCTTCGGGACAATTCCTGCTGCTGGGCGCAGCGGTGTCGATTTACTATTTGTTGATGAGTTTACCGATGGCGCATCTCGCGCGGCGCTTAGAGCGGAAGCTACAACGCCGCGAAGCCATTGAAGCGGTGGAAGCGGAAGTTGTTTAAGCTGGGAGCGCGGACGTCCTCGTCCGCAATGAGCGCGCAAGCGCGAAAAACCGTTTAGCTCCTAAGGCGCTTTGCGGACGAGGACGTCCGCGCTCCCGGCAAAGAGTTGAGAATGATTCGCGTCGCAAATCTAATCAAAAACGCCAACGGCACACGCATCCTGCGCGGAGTCTCGTTCGAGGTGCAGCCAAAGACGGTGCTCGGCATCATCGGCGCTTCCGGCAGCGGCAAGACGACGCTGCTGCGC
>DATLVM010000539.1:0-5422 GCA_035577445.1 Pyrinomonadaceae bacterium | reverse complement strand
CTAATCGATCGTCTGAACGATCCGCGCGTCCGCTATCTGGATCTGTTGATCACGGTCTTCGATCACGCTGCGCACCACAACAACGACCGCGATTCGCACCTGGAAGCTTTGCAGCAACTGGATGGCCTGATCGGCCGCCTTTGGACGGCAATTCAAAAAAGTCCTCTGAGCGCGGATACGGCTCTGATCCTCGTTTCAGACCACGGCTTTAATACCGACGAACGGGTGATTAGCCAGGGATTCAATCTCGTCAAGGTGCTGAGCAGTGCGGCCGGCGGAGGCCATCACGTGGTTACCAAGCGGCGCTTGATGATGGACTATTCAATCAAAGGATTCTATCCACTCGTGCCTGAGATCACGACGACAACGTTGCAGTCGTATTACCTGAAAGGCCAGAGCACGGACTACCCGACGGCTTTGCTTGATTTCGACGGCAACGAACGCGCCGGGATGCACCTGCGCAACAGCAACGTGAATGTCATTCACATCCTGCTTCAGCAACTTCGGCGCAAAGACCTCTCTGCGCGGATGCGCCAGGCTGTGACTGACGCATTCTTTGCGGCCATCGATCGAGATCGCGCCTACTGGCAAACCGACCTCGACAATTTCGAGCGCGAGCTGGCCGCGCTCCAGCGCGCCGCTGATAATCAAGCTGAGCTCTGCGCTCAGCAACCCAAGAAATTCACGCTCGAGGAACAGGAAGTCGGCAAGGACGACGACGCGCGCCGCGTCTGCATCAAGGTGAAGCAGTGGACTGAGCTACGCGCGCACTACGGCGAATACGTCGCGACGGTGCGGAGATTAATGGCCTTGAAGAAAGACAGCTTCGACCCAAACAAAGTGAAGATCGAAGATTTGATTTTCAAACAGTCGATGGGCCGGCGCAACTCGATTCACGAATTGCAGAACTACGTCGTGGGCATAGGCAAGGATGGCCTGGTTTTGAACAGCGACGGTTCTCTCAATCGGGATCGGACCTTTGTTCGGATCAACTATCTCGATCTCCTGCATGAACAGACTGTGCGAAATAACGTGCAGACACTGGTCTCGAATCGTCCGGTCGACTTCATCGTAACGCGCATTCCGCGGGAGGCGATTGCGCCGGCGCTGAGCGACGATCTCAAACCCGATGACGACGTAGTGTGGCTGTACGGCGGCCAGGATCGCCAGGCGCTGGTGCTGCCGCGCGGCGAACGCGAAGGCAGTTTGCAACTGCGTTACCTGCCCATCGCCAACCTTACACAGGATGATAATGGCGCCATACACTTCGAGCGCCCTGAATTGAAGAACGGCTTCCCCCTGAAGATGATCGAGGACCCGCGACTCGATATTCCCCCTGATATTCCCGACGGGACGTCGCGGGCCGCGTGGCTCACTCAATGGCATAACGAAATCGAGTGGTTGCATGCGCTGCACAAGACGCAATACTCTAACGGCTTGATCGGGTTGCACGAACAATTCACGCTCTTTACAGAGCCGGGCACTGACGATGATGCTGCGAACCTGGCCGCCGATGAAAAACTTTTGCACTCATTTCACGCACGGCAGCGGCGACTGGTCGAATGTGATTTGATGTTGTTCGCCAACGACCACTGGAATTTCGACGTGCGCGGATTCAACCCAGGCGGTAATCACGGTTCGCTGTTTCGCATCTCGACGCACTCAACACTGCTGTTTGCGGGCGGAGCGCAGACGGGAATCCCGCGCGGTATGGCAGTCACTGAGCCGTATGACAGTCTCAGCGTAGTGCCGACCATCTTCGCTTTGACCGGAAACCTGGAGAGCGATAACAGCCCGGTTGAATCGCTCGCGAAACGAGGCTTCAAAAAATTTCCCGGACGGGTAATTAAGGAAGTCATCGGCGGCAATGGTGCAGGCGCTCAGGCGGCGCAGTAGTTCAATGGAACGTTCCCTCGATAACTCAGCATTAGTTGAGAAGGCTGAAACGCTCGCAGTAGCAAAGCCCTCGCGCGCGAAACGCTCACTCGCCTGGTTGCAGGCGATAGCGTTTGTGCTGGGCGCGTTGCTGCTTGTTTGGCTAATTCGCAGCATCGGCGTTGACCCGATCTTCTCTGCCTTAGCCCGCGTCGGCTTCGGCTTTTTCATCGTCGTCGCCGCCAACGGCGCGCGCCATTTTCTGCGCACCATCGCAATGCGGCTCTCGGTGCCGGCTGAACATCGTCGCTTTTCATTGATGCAAGCCTTCGCCGCGCGCCTTGGCGGCGAATCCATGAGCTTCCTCACTTTCGCCGGCCCCTTGCTGGGCGAACCCATAAAGATTGCCCTGCTCAGAAAGCGCGTGCCGTTGGTCCACGGCGTACCCGCGCTGGTCGTCGATAATCTGATCTACAACTTGTCCGTAGTTGTGATGATCTTTGGCGGCGCGGTGCTGATGCTTTTTGCCTACCCAGTGCCGCCGATCGCGCGCGACATCCTCATCGTGATCGCCGGGGTTACCTTGCTGGGAATGGTGGCGGCGGCATTTGCGACGAGGAAACGGGCCACGCTGCTGACAAATTTTATCGACCGGCTCGGGCGCAAAGGCATTCTTCCAAAATTTCTGCGCGCGCGCCGCCACCACATTTACCGGATTGAGCTCACGGTTTATGGGTTCTACAAGCGTCGTCGCGCAGCGTTCTTTTCGATGATCGCGCTCGATTTGACCGCGCATGCCACCAGCGTCTTTGAAGTCTTCATCACGCTCAAGATGCTGGGATTTCCGCCGCGCGTCGCCGCGGCGTTCATTATCGAATCGCTGACGAAGGTAATTAACTTTGCCTTCGGATTTGTGCCTGGGACCATCGGCGTTTACGAAACCGGCAACGGGATCATCCTGCGCACGCTTGGTTACACGGCAGCGATCGGCGTCGCCCTGGCCATTGTTCGCAAAGCCGCAATTATCTTTTGGACCGTCATCGGCGTCTTGATACTCGCCTGGCGAGCGTTGCCGAATGCGTGGTCACGCGTTTTGGATCGCAGTCCTCGCTTACAGAAACTTATGGATAGCCTGGTTCTTTCAAATCTCGCCCATCGACCGGCGCGCACGTTGGTCAGCATTGCGGGCATCGCGCTCGGAGTTCTGCTGGTCATCTTTACCGTGGGTCTGGCCCACGGTCTTTTGCGTGAGCGCGGCAAGCGCGAAGCGAACATCGGCGCGCAGATCATCGTGCGACCTTCGGGAGCCCTGAGCCTGGGAGGCGGCCAAACTTTTACCATTCCGACTTCGCACGCCGCGGAAGTCGCGCGCATACCCGGAGTGCGCGCGGCGGTGCCCATCGGTCAACACCTCGATAAAAGCGATTCCGGATTCGGCACGCGCTTAATCGAAGGCGTTCGCTATGAAGAGTACGCCGCGCTCAACAACCTGACGATCGTCGAAGGACGCGGCCTGCAAAAAGGCGATGAAGTGATCGTTGATTCAGCTTGGCGGCAAGAGCGAAACGCGAACGTCGGAACGACGATTGACCTTTACGAGCGGCCCTTCAAACTCGTGGGCGTTTATTCGCCGCCCGGTGGTGGGCGACTGAAGATTCCTCTCGCCACGATGCAGGATCAAGTCGGCAGCGAGAATCGGGTCAACACAATCCTGGTCGCTTGCGACGATCCGAACCAGCAGGAACAGGTCGCGGCCCGCATCAAGGAACGCTTCGCCAACGATCAGATTATTCTCACGCGCGATTTGCCTGAACTGTATATGTCCAGTGTTCCCGCGCTGAACATATTTCTGCGCGTCGTCATCGGCGTCGCTGCCACGATTAGCATGCTCGTGATTCTGCTGGCGATGTACACCACAGTTACCGAACGCACGCGACAGATCGGCATCCTGAAGTCGCTCGGCATGTCGAAGCGATCGATCGCGTGGGTCATCGAACAGGAAGCGATTCTCATCAGCGTGCTCGGCGTATTCGGCGGCGTGTTGCTGACCTTAATCGCCAGGTTCTTCGTCATGCGCTCGACGACGCTCGTGGTCGATGTCGAACCAAAATGGATCGCGATTTCGCTGGTGGTAGGTTTGATCGGCGGCACGATCGGCGCGCTTTATCCCGCGATGCGCGCTGCGCGCCAGGATGCGGTTGACGCGCTGAGTTACGAATAGTTAGTCTCCCAGCAATGATATTTCGAACTGCACTTTTGGGTTTTGTTCTCGGTCTCTCAACCCTCTTAACACACGCACAAACCTGGACTGCAAAACTCGACGATACCGTTCGCTTCTATCAAGCAACCGATGTCGGCGCAGTCGTTGTCGGCACGAAAAAATCACTCTACGCCGTCGATGCAATGACCGGCGACATTCTTTGGCGTCGCAAAGAATCGACGCTCGATGAAAACGATGTCGCCCCCATCCCCGGCACCGATCTGTTACTTCTCAGTTTCGAAAAAGGATCTCGCACGCGCATCGAAGCCGTCGACGCTCTCAGCGGCGACACGTTTTGGCAAAGCGAGAAATTGCGCGGCTCGATAATGCATTTAGCCGTCGACATCGACGCGAATCTGCTTGCCGTCGTACTGGCGAAAGATGCGAAGAGCGAAGCGCGTGACGGCTTCAAAAGAAAACCGGTCGTCCACGTTCTCGATCTCACTTCGGGCGACGAACTTTGGAAGCACGAGCTTGGCAGCGATATCGAGATGATGCCGACGCGCTGGCCTGAGAACGAGAAGGATGAAGTCGAGTACAGCCTCGACAACTATCAGCCGCCGCTATTCGCAGATGGGCGGCTTTGGCTGTTCTACGAGGGTGTCACTTCATATGACGCGCGCAGCGGCAACGAGCGTACGCGCGACAAATTCCGCATCAACGAAGAAGGGCTGGCGCTCACCGAAGCCCCGCCGGTTGTCGACGAAGGTTTTATCTACACGTCGGGTCGCGGACACGTGCGCGCCATCTCACGTTCGACCGGCAAGGTTGATTGGGAAGCCAAAGACCTCGGCGTCACGCCCGAACTAATTTTAGCCGGCCGTATGCTTTACGCGCGCACCGGCGGACAGTTCACGCGTCTGAAGGACGGCGAGATCGTCGAGCGCGGTCCGTACGGCGTCGCGGCGATTGATGCGGGCAGCGGCAAGACTCTTTGGAAATACAAAGGAGCGGACAAGGGAATCACTAATCTGGTGCTGGCCGATCGCTCAAATCTCATAATCGCCGATCATGATGACGTGATTACGATTGATGCGATGAACGGCAAGCGTGTGTCGCACGTGCCTCACCATGTGAAGCGCCCGGCGTTCGCGTTATTGAACGAAGGCGGCCAGGTTGTCGTTGGCGGCCAGGAAGACATAGCGGCATTCTCAACGGGACGTGAAGTTTGGCGCGGTCACTATCCGCCGCCCGGACGCGGCGTGCTGCGAACAATCGGCGCCATTGCCGCGCGGGCAGCCTCACTTTACTTTCGATTCGGCGGCGTCGCGTCAACCGCGTTCCGCG
>DATLVM010000538.1:0-2217 GCA_035577445.1 Pyrinomonadaceae bacterium | reverse complement strand
AAGAGCTGACGAAGCAGCAACGCGATTTGTTACGGCAGTTGGGTTACAATGACGTGACGCGAAAGCGGAATCATTGAAATGTTAATCGAACGATCCAGTCTTATTTTGGTGAAATCTTTGGCGGCGCTCGCTTGCCTGGTTATGCTGACCGGCTGCAGCGCGATCGCCAGTCGCAACAACACCGGCGTAGTCGTTTCTCAAAGAGCGCAAATTCGCAGCTCGACGGCGGTCGTGGCCGCCGACCTGCTGGAAGTAAGCCGCGGCGACACGGTTGACCTGCTCGACACGGTTGATATTCCCGACCCCAGCGACAATACGAAGAAGGAGCGCTGGTATCGCGTCAAGGCTCGGGATGCCGATGCGACTGAAGGTTGGATCGAAGCGCGCAACATCATGCCTGAAGACGTGATGGCAAAGTCACGCAAGCTCGCGGATGACGACAAGAACATTCAGTCGCAAGGCACAGGACAATTGCACGCGGGCTCAAACCTCCGACTGACTCCCGATCGCAGCACGAACGAGAACATCATGTTGCGCCTCGACAGTGGATCGAGTTTTGACATCATTGGTTGGAAGCGCGTCCCGAAGTTCAAAGGGGCGGAATCAAGCGAGAGCGATACCGCTCCCAAGCCGGGCACCGTGAGCAGCTCGAACAAGAAAGTTCAAAACGACGAAGAGAATCCGGAAGCGGAGGAGACTACTGAACTTTGGTACAAGGTGCGGTTGGCTCCGTCGATTTCGCCGGCGCCCGCCGGTTGGATTTTCGGCAAACAGGTTGAATTAGCCGTTCCCAGCGACATCATCTATTACCGCACCGGTCGCGAATTCGTCGCTTGGCGCCGGCTGGATGAAGACTCCAGCGAGGAGGGAGCTTCAAAGGTCACCGATCCCGCAAAAGAATCACGACCCGGAAGCTGGGTAATTCTGGAAAAAAGTTCGTCGAAGGAAGCTCACAAGATCGACGAGCCGGATTTCGATCGGATCTACGTACTCGGTTACGAGAAGCATGATCAGGATCATTACACGGCCTATCGAAGCCCAGACCTCGAAGGGTACCTGCCTTTACGAGTTGAGGGTAAAGGCGCGAATAGGACTTTCACCGTGCGCGTCAAGGAGGAGTCCGGACAAGTTAAGGACGTCACTTTCAACCTCTTCCGCGACGACCACGGTGTCATGCGCGTCTCGGCTCCCGAACAGCTGAAGGCAGCAAGGAAGAAGTAGGTACGCCTGCCTCAGGCATGCAGCACGCCGGAGGCGTGCGTACCCGGCATTGGCTTTGTAACGGGAATTTTTCGACACACAACCTCAATCGATGTTGCCGCTCAACGCATGACTGGAAATCGATGTATGCCGAGAGCCCTGCGGCAGAAGTTCACTTCGAAACACTACTAATTCCTTAGCGGTGAAAGTCTGCGCCGCGTAATCCGAAGCGAGATGCGCAGCCGCAAGATCCTTCGCGCCGTGCGGCTTTCGAATCCGCCCGATGGTCAAGTGAGGATGATAGGCGCGCGCGTCACGGGTGAAGCCGCGGGCGGCACATTCGTCTTCCAGCCTTTGCTGAAGCTTGTATAAACCGCACGAATCTTCGATTCCAATCCACAAAACGCTCGGCTTGCCTCTTGTTGGGAAGACGCCAGCGCCCGCGAGAATTAATTCCAACGGACCGGAAGCGCGAGCAGCAGCAGATGCTGCCGCAGACACATCCCCGATTCGTGCTATTGGAACGTCGCCAAGAAACTTGAGCGTTAAGTGAAGGTTGTCCTCGCGGCTACAGCTAGCGCTTGCGCCTGGGACCTTTTCGCGGAGGTCCTTGATGTGATCGATGACGGCGGCGCGCAGGCCGGCCGGTATCTCGAGCGCGATGAAAGTGCGATAGGCGTTGCGCTCCATCGTTAAGGTCCGCGGCTTTCATTTCGCCGGTGCCAGAATTGTCACTTCCTTCGTCGCGCTTTCGACCGCCGCTTTGCTGAACGGAAAGGCGCGCGGCATCACGTTGCGCCAATCATCCAACTGATCTTTCCAGTGCGGCGAGGTTGGCCATCCGGATTCGCCGAGCGGGATTCCATTCAGCGTTTTGTCCCAATCGCTCGTGTCTGCGATCAGGCGCATCGATACGGCCGCGCCAACATTTACGGTGGCTCCGGAACCGGGGGTGCCGTTTTGCGGAAACGGCGGAATCGTGAACTGCAAGCCAATCAACGGTGCTTGCGCAAGGGG
>DATLVM010000537.1:0-13582 GCA_035577445.1 Pyrinomonadaceae bacterium | reverse complement strand
CTATGCCGAAGCGAACCTTTCAACCGAACAATCGCCGCCGCGCCAAGACGCACGGATTTCGCGCGCGCATGGCGACCAAAAACGGCCGGCTGGTGCTGAAACGGCGCCGCGCCAAAGGCCGCAAGCGACTCACTCCGTCGCACTACTAATCATTGAATTCGAGCCCGGCTTCAGATTTGAAGGCGACGCCGGAGAGAGCAAGCGAAGCGTTGCCGAAGCGTTGCCGCTTGCGCGCCCGGGCCGAATTCCAAAAAGTTTACGCCGAAGGGCGACGTTATGACGGCCGTTTGATGGCCGCTTTTTTACGCTCGAATGATTTGGCGGAACATCGTTTGGGCATCACCGCTTCGACGAAAGCGGTGGGGAAATCAGTCGATCGCAATCGCGCGCGGCGGCTATTGCGCGAAGTTTTTCGGCGCAGCGGCAGCGAAATGAATGCGCTCCAGCGAAGATACGATTGGGTGATCAATGCGAAGCGATCGCTGTTGAGTTCAACCGAAGAACTTCGCTTTCGCGAGTTTCGTAGGATTGTTGAGCAGGTGGCGCGGGCCGAGCGGTGAATAGTTTAACTCCCTCTCCTTCTGGGAGAGGGAACAGAACGGTGAAGCAATGCGCACGATTCTGATTTCGCTTTTGAAGTTTTACAAAGCGGTAATCTCGCCGTGGCTGCCACCGTCTTGCCGGTTCGTGCCGACATGTTCCGAGTACGCGCGTGAAGCGATTGAGAAACACGGTGCGTTCAAAGGAACGGGGATGGCGATTTGGCGACTGCTCCGCTGCCAGCCGTTTTGCGCGGGCGGTTACGATCCGGTGAAGTAACTGTCCGACAAACTTCAGTTTGTCGATAGTTCTGCGAGATTAGTTTTTGGTACTGACGACAAACTAAAGTTTGTCGGACATTGGTTAATGAAGCAACAACAACGATTTCTCCTGGCCCTGGTCGCTTCGGCGGCCGTACTTATTCTTTGGAATTATCTTTATCCGCCAGTCAAACCACCCCAGCAACCGAACGCGAATGTAAACGCGAACGCCAACGTCTCGCAGAGCAGTTCGCCGACGCCTTCGCCCACGGCACAGGCGCAATCAAGCGCCACACCGGCGAAGGCGCAAGCTTCATCGTCGCCAGCACCAACGCCTGACGCTGTGCCGGCGCGAAAGTTGAAGATCGTCACTCCGCTTTACGAAGCGACGTTCGACACTCGCGGAGCTGTCGCCACGAGCTGGATCATCAGAAAGAATAAGAACAACGGTCAAGATCTGTTCGGGGCCGATTCGACCAAGTCCGATCCGAAACCGCTTGAGCTGATACCCAAACTGCCGGCTGACGTTCCCGCAGAAAAAATATTTCAGGCATTCCAGTTGGTTACCGGTGATCCGAACAGCGATCAGGCTCTGGCCACCAGAAACTATCGAACCTTTGGGCCCAACGCTGAATCAGGCGATGAGACGATCAATGTCCCGAGTGGATCCAAGCAAATCGATTTCGTGATTCACGATGATGCGACAGGCTTAGACGCGACGAAGCGGCTCACTTTTTTTGCCGATAGTTACACCACGCAACTGGAAGTTAAGCTCACGCGCAACAATCAACCGGTGCCCGCGAACATCCTGGCCATCGGTCCCAGCATTGGCGATCAGGGAATCCTGCACCACAGCTTCTACGCCGTCCCTCCGGAAGGGATGGCCGTGGTGGATGGCAAGACGCAACGCTTTCCCGCCGATCCAATCCATCGAAATCCCAGTGGCTGGTTTAGCTCAGCGCGGCCCGAAGGCCCCGATCTGCAAAAGGTTGCGGGGTCGGTTCAATGGGCCGGCATCGGCGACACGTATTTTGCGATGGTTGCAGTGGAGCCGCGCCCGGTTAGCGGCCTTGAGTTTCGCACCGTCGCCTACGGCCCCGACAAACCTGAGCAGCATTACCTGCTGATGGCGCTCCTTCCGGTCCCGGCTGATGGTTCCAAGCTTCTCGTTTACGTAGGTCCGAAGGACCACAAGTTACTCGACGACGCGAGCAAAGAGATTGCCAAGCTGGGCGGCCCGCAAATCGATCTCGGCGAAGCAATTAACTATGGCATCTTCGCGTGGCTCAGGCGCGGCTTAGCGGGTCCGATTCTTTGGTCGATTAACGCGATGCAAAGACTGACCGGCAGCTATGGCATCGCGATCATTCTCTTCACGATCTTCATCTATTCGCTCTTCTTCCCGTTGAAGTGGCAGTCGTCGCGCAAGATGAAGAAGGCGCAGAAGTACGCGCCGCGCATGAAGGAACTTCAGGAACAACTGAAGGGAATGAAGTCGACCGACCCGCGCATGAAAGAGTTGCAGATGGAGCAACTGCGTTTGATGAAGGAAGCGAACCCGCTCGGCGGCTGCTTGCCACTGCTGATTCAGATGCCGTTTCTTTTTGCGCTCTACAGCGCGATCACCATCTCAATCGATTTTCGTCAGGCATCATTTCTTTGGATTCCCGATCTGTCTGGGCCAGAGCCGTACATCCTCAGCTTTATTCGTATCCTTCCGGTCATGTTCTGCGGCTCGATGATCGTGCTTCAGTTATTAACGCCCGCGCCCTCGGCCGATCCACTGCAACGAAAGATGATGGCGATCGGCATGCCGCTCTTCATGCTTTACATTTTATGGAGCGCGCCGTCGGGACTGCTGCTCTACTGGTTGGTGGGCAACATCGTCGGCTTCCTGCAGCAGATGCTGATCAATAAGATGACGAAAGAGGAAGAGCCACCGCCGGATGAGAAAGGCGCGAAGAAAAAGCCGCCGAAGAAGTTGAAGACGGCAGAGGCGTGAAGGCGCCGCGCTCCGCTAAGCGGCTACTCGATCTTCGCCACGCCATTACCCGGTTTCGGAAACTTCACAAACACTGCCGGGTCATGGCCAGGCACAATCAAATCAGGCCGTGAGGCAATCTCCTTCATTCGATCCTGCGCTTTGAGATTTGCATCGGCATCGAACGTCTGCGCGATCGGCGCGTGCTTCTCGAGGTTCTCGTACAAGTACATGTTGTCTGATGCGATGACGATGGTGCCGCTCGCAGAACGCACGCTCACATATTGCGACGCGTAGGTGTGACGGCCGCCAGTGTAGACCTTGATGCCGTCGATGATCTCAACATTGTCACCCTCAACCAAGTTTGCCTTGCCCGCGGTGTTGAGCTTCACCAGAGTCAGCACGTCGTCTGGTTCGATGCCACCGTGCTTACCACCTGTCTGCCAGGCCGCACCGGCGTAGTAGGTGTACTCGTCTTTCTGAATCCAAATCTTCGCGCTAGGAAACAAGTCCATGCCGTCGGCGTGGTCCCAATGCATGTGCGTGATAATCACATCAGTAATGTCCGTAGGGAAGAGACCAAGTTTCGCTATGGCGTCAGAGGCTTTGATGAGATTCTGAATGCCTTTGCCCTTAACTACGTTCTCGTGATAGCAACCCGTGTCTACGAGAATGTTCTTTCCGTTTGGCCCTTTGATGAGCCAGACCATCATCTGCAGATCGATCTTTCGATTCTTGTCTGCGCCGGCCAGCAAGCCCGAGACGGGAAAGTTTGGATAGACGCCATAGCTCAACGCGTAGACTTCATAAACGGTTTTTGATTGAGTTTGCGCGACTAACGAACCTGAGGCGAATTGTAGAAAGAGCGAGACGACCGGCAATAAGGTGACGACGACGACAAAGGTTTTCAGCCGCGTAGGGACAAAATATTTAAAGAACATTGGGCAACCATGATTTTCGTCGCTCCTTTAGGCAGGACATGTTGCCCCATGGAGCACGCTGATCCCATCCGCTTACGCGGATGGTACTGACTACTTAGGTGGGCGCGCCCTCTCTGACGGCAGGGCTTCTGTCACCGCATAGTGCAACGTCACAACGCCATCAGAAAACTTCTTAGTCGATAACAACTTCAGCGGCACGGTGCGCCGTTTCGGCGCGACGAGCGGAATACCTTCACCGATGAACGTCGGAATTACAGAAATAATAAACTCGTCGATCTCGCCCGCATCCAGGAACGAGGCGATGATTCCGCCGCCGCCCATCAACCAGATGTTCTTGCCTTTCTCAGCGCGCAGACGTGCGACGAATTTTTTGATTGGCTCTTTCACGAACTCAAATCCTTCCAGAACTTTCTTCGGCGGCTTCCGCGAGAAGGCATAGTGCCGGATGTTTCCGCCCATGCTGGGCACCGCCTGACCCTCTTTTTGGAACTGCACCACAAAGTCGTAGGTCTTGCGTCCCAGAAGGATCGTGTCAATTGATTTGAAGAAATCGCCCATGCCGTAATCGCCTTTCGGCCGCGGCCGGTCGAGCCAATCGACGGCTCCGTCATTGCGAGCGATGAATCCGTCGGCACTGATGGCAAGCAGGACAATTATTTTTCGTCGACTCATGAGAAGTTCACCACCGATCACTTGATCGAAATCGCTAACTTAAATCGCGACGAGCCCTTGGTTGAAGTCGGTCGCTTAACGTTGATGAAGTAATCTCCGTCCTTGGGCAGCACGATCGAGACGTCAAAGTTTGCATCGTACTCGAGTCCCAGGGTGTCCTGATCTTCACCGACTAACTGAAAGACTGATGACTTCGCGGGCGCTGAAGTAATCTTGATTGTTAGGCGCTGGCCTTTCTTCGCCGCCAGAACGTATTCGGCCTCTTCACTACCGCGCACGCTGTCGCTAATCGTCGTGCTCGTCCCGCCGCGTTTGAACTCGATGCGATTCGGTTCGGCCTTGCCGCCGTTCTGAGCAACCGCTGCTGGGCCTATCGCGAGAACAAAGAAGAGCAAGCCACAGATAAACACAGATTTGCACAGATAAGAAAAAGAGAAGCTAAATGGATTCATGTTCAATTCTCCGTTGGGTAACAGTCGCTAGCTTTGCAAAACTCCCGTTATCAGTTTTTGATTTTATCCGTGTAAATCTGTGTCGATCTGTGGCTAGTTCCTGGGTTTGATCATCATCACCGCCGCCGCCCACGTTTTCATTCGTTCAGTCTTTATCCGTGTAAATCTGTGTCGATCTGTGGCTAATTCCTGGGTTTGATCATCATCACCGCCGCCCACGTTTCGACGCCGTCCCAAAGATTCTGCAAACGAATATTTTCGTTCTCAGCGTGTTGATTGTTGTCGTAATTTGCAATGGGCACGGTGATCGTCACGGTCTTCAGATGATCCGTGATGATCGACAAGGGTAAGCTGCCGCCCGATGTAGGCAGCTTCACGATCGGATCCTTGGAAGTTGATTGCACTGCTTCTACGACCGCGATCGAAATCGGATGATCCATGCGCGTGCGCTCAGCGTTATAGCCGCCTTTCCGCGCAAACACTTTCGCGATTAACGCGTGCTGCTTCCGCTCTGCATCGGTGGGATCGTGATCGATGACATAGAAGCCTTGCTTGCGAATGTGATCGATCAATCGCTGCACTTGTTGCCGGTAATCATTTCCTTTCACCAGCCGCAGATCGAGCACTGCCGTCGCCGTCGTCGGAATCACATTGCGCGCGAGTGCGCCGACGTCGCCGCTGCTGATGCCGTTGATGTTGAGCGAAGGCTCATTGATCAATTCCATCAGAAGTCTGCCGTTGCCTTCGGTTTTCGCGAGGCCGAGTTGCGCGCGCAACTCATCGTCATAAGCCGGGGCTTCAGCAATCGCGCGTTTCTCAGCTTCGCCCAGCGGCTCAACTCCGTCATACCAACCCGCGATTGTCACGCGCCCATTGTCATCCTTCATTGTCGCCAGCAGCCGCACGAGTGTCATCGCCGGATTCGGCGCCCAGTTGCCGTAGTGCCCACTGTGCAGCGGACGTTTCGCGCCATAGACCGTCACGTCCACGTTCTGATCGCCGCGCACGCCGAACACGACTTCCTTGCGTCCCGATTGATGCACCGGTCCATCGCAAATGATCCAGGCATCCGATTGCAGCAGTTCTCTGTGCAGATCGATGATGTCGCCAAGGTGCGGCGAGCCTGCTTCTTCCTCGCCTTCAAAGAGAAACTTGATGTTGACTGACGGCGTTGAGTTCTGCGCCCGCAGAGCATCGAACGCGGTAAGGATCGCCATCACGCCGGCTTTGTCGTCCGAAGCCGATCGCGCATACAAGCGCCATTCGGGATTGACCTCGCCGCCGTCTATAGCTGGGGGCAGCGTGACGATCTGTCCGCCCGATTCCATCGCTGCGGATCGCCACGTCGGTTGAAACGGTGGCGACGCGGTCCAGGCCTTCGGATCGACCGGCTGGCCATCGTAATGCGCGTAAAGAATGATCGAATGCGTCGCGCCCGCCACTTTCCATTCACCGTAAACGGCTGGCGGCGTGTCCGCCGACTTACCTTCGAGCAACTGTGGATTCAATCCGCGCCGCTGCATCATCTCGCGAATGAACTCAGCGTTGTGGCGGATGTTGTCTCGATCGGAAGCGATGTTGGGAAGCGCGAGGAGATGCGTGAACTCATCAAGAATTTGTCGCTCATGCGCGCGGCGGTAATCGCGGACAGGCGACTGCGCCGCGGCCGAGATCCAGCACGTCAAAAACAACAGAAGCCACAGATGAACACGGATTGACGCAGATAAGAAAGAACTGCCCCGCCGATTTTCAGGCTCAATCGATCTGTGCATATCTGTGTCCATCTGTGGCTAATTTACTGGCTTCCCGGAGCGCTGGCTTCAGAGGTTGATGGCTGTGCCGGCAACGCGTTTAGATATCGCTCGCGCAGAACATTCATGTGATGCCGCAGGTGCCCAGCCATCACGAACGCCAACGCGCGCACGGAAACTGAGTTGTTATTCGCCACGCCAATGCGCGACCAGGCTTCTTCATCCAGCGTGCGAAACATCGCGATGTTTCCCAGACGGATGAGGCGCAACTCGCTAAGCAAATCTTCCAGCTCGATTCGATCGTACGGCGCGGTCATCATGTAGTCGTCCTGTTCGAAACCGGGCAAGTTCTGCTGCTCGCCCCGCGCGATGCAGAACGCGCGATAGCCAAAAACGCGCTCACCATCGATCAAGTGACCGGCGATCTCGCGAATGCTCCACTTGCCTTCGGCGTAGCGAAACGTTTCTTGATGCGGCTCAACTCTGCCCAGCAGGACATCCAGCTCGTCCATCTGCGAACGCAGCACGGGCAGAATGTCTGACTCGCTGACTTGATCGATGTAGCTCTGATAATAAGGCGCGTATTCGGATTCCGTTGGTCGATTCATTTTTTCCTCATTCCTGCGTGTCAGAAGCCCGACCGTTAGAGAGGGCTACTTTCCTGAGTTGCCCTCGCTGACGCTCGGGCTTCTGATACTTCCCGTTTCGGAAGCCGCATCATATTGCGAGTTTCTAGACCTTGCAACGTGATCGCCTGGTTCTATGATGCGTCGGCGCAGCGGCCAGCGTAATCAGTGAGGCGTCTTTCCGTTTCGCTGGAGCTTTGCCCGGCGAAATAGCGCAAAGGCGAACGTGGCGACGCTGTATGTAGAGAATTTGCAGGCACCGTCATTGCGATTGATCCACCCGTGATGAGCCGCGCCAAGTGATCACGAAGCCCCCAATGAACCGTCTCATTCTTGCCGCCTCGATCGCTATTTTTGTTTTGAGCACCGTTGCGCACGGCCAATCAGTGGCGCGCGTCAACGCACCTAGGAACGCCGCGACCGCCGGTGATGATGCAGCCAGAGCAATCAATTCGCTCAAGCGTCTGCAAGAGGACGTCATCGTTTATCGCTCGCTGGGTGAGTTTGAAGAAGGGCGCAAGCTCGCGCGCGTGCCGCTGCGAACTTTCGAAACTGAGTTAACGGAAGTGACCGGCGAACTGGAAGATATTCTCGTGCGGATGCCCTCGGGCAAACTAAAGATCCAAATCACAAATTCCCTGGCGTGCTACCGCGATGGTGCTTTCTGGTGGCGCAAGATCGATCAGCCGCGGGTCATCAGCGTCGCTGAACTGAGCTTCGCGGAGCGCGAGTCCACCCCTGCAAACCAGGCATTGCTCTCATCAATTCCTTACACTGTGGTCGTCAATTGGCGGCTGGCCTCGCGCTATCTGAATCAGGCTGAACGCACTCTCAGCAAATAATCCGAACTGCATCGACAAAATCATTTCGCCGACGGCGTCGCCGCGCCGGAGCTTCGCTTTATCTCAGTCAGATACTCGCCCTGCTTCATTTCGACCACGGTAAAGTCAACGCGGTCGCCGACCTTAACTTTGTCGAGCAGGCTCTTGTCCTTCACCCAAAACTCCATCTGCATCGCCGGCATCAGGTCCTTGATCTCGTCGTGATTGATTTCGATCCAGCCTTCCTTTTTGTTGATTAAGGCAACGATACCCGTAGCAGGATAAGGCTTGTCCATAACCGGCGGCGGAAACCCGGGCGGGCCGGTCGCGATCACCTGGGTGGGCGCAGGACGCTCAGTGTGGTTCGTGTTTTCGGTCGGCGGTGACTTTTGGCAACCAGCAACCAGCAGCGCGATCGTGATGCCCATAATGATCGCGACGATCGCGACTGAGCCTGATCGATTTCGCGCGGATGATTTACGGGAGGCTGTATTCAAAGTCGTAGAAGTGTTTGCCGCCTTCAATCTTGATCGTGAGCTTTCCGGTTATTCCCTTCAGCTCTTCGGTGCCGGAATTGGGGACGACGGTAATCGTCAGGTCGCCCTGGCCCGCGGTCATCGTTGCCGAGTGCTGAAAGATAAGCGATCCTTTGCGACCTTTGACAGTGCCGCTAAATTTTTCGATTGCGACGTAACCCGCCGATCCTGTCTTCACATCACCGCCGGTGAGCATCTGGCCTTTGCTGGCGCCGGTGATGTCGCCGCTCCATTGCTTGTCGAACGTCATGCGGCCCATCGACGGATCGGCCGGCTGGTCATTTTGCGGAGTTAGCTTGACCTCGAATGTTCCCGTCGCGTGATTTGTCATCGGAGTCATGGTAGCCGTCGATTGTTTCTTCGTTACGCGAATCTGTCTAACGATTCTTCTTTCGGGCAGCAAGCTCAGCGTGCCCCACATCATGTTGCCTTTGACCGTGAATTCCCAAACGCCACGGCCGCGCGGGCTTTCCAAATTTCCGATCAGAGTATTTTTGGCCGCATCGTATTTCAGGAGAATGTCGCCCATGAAGTCAGGTTTGCCGTCGACTATTTTGTCCGCACCGATCTTCACCTTGGTCGCATCTGCGGCGTCGACTGAGATGTGATAGACAACCTGTTCGTCTTTGCAAGCGCCGATTTCACCGACGCAGATCGATTCGCCGGTCCAGTCGCCGGCGAGCGAAGATGTTTGAGCTTGTGCCGCAGCAAAGGGAAACGTCGACACGAGAAGCACTACCAGCATCGTGAGAATTGTCATCTGCGTTCACTCGAATTCTCGGCGTGGGTTCTCATTTGAAGCAAAGACGCTTGCCTTATAGCTTGCGTGTCAGAGGCATAGGTGGATGCGAAAACTATTGACGGGTCCCAACAAAAAGAATATCGTCGCTCGGTTTGAATCGAAGCAGCAATCCGGAAGCCGTCAAAGCTCTTTGCATTCTTTGCAAATCCTTTTTCGACGTTAACGGCTGCAGATAATAACTGTCTCACTCAGGAAATCCAAGGAGTTCCGAATTATGGCAACCAAACGCAAATCATCCGCAAAAAAAGGTTCGAAGAAGTCCGCTAAGAAAACCTCGAAAAAGGCAGCGGCCACTTTTCCGCCGATCAACCTGAAGTGCATCGAAGCGTGCGTCGCACGATTCAATATCTGTCGCTCGAAGGGTGTTCCGCTGGCCACGTGCGTCAAGCGTTTGCAGCGGTGCATCGCCAATTGCCAGGGCGGCATCTTCCCGACGACCGAGGATTAGCCTCGCGCAGCTCGACAAACTATTCCTCGCCGCTCCTCTGATGCGTTCGCCCGTGTCCAGGATAAAGGAAAAGTCTGTCCCCGGATTTGTTCAGTCGCCGCTCCAGGAACGCGATTAAACCAGAGCAGCTTTTTCCCGGGTATCAAGTGTGGGTCAAGTCGTTAATCCACTTGAGCATGTCGACCGCATGCTCCGTGCGAAAGCGATATTCAATCGTTCCTGACCAATTATCGTGAAACAGTTTGGGATCGAATGAGATCAGCAAGCGATCGCCTTCCACGGAGATTTGCAATTGGCGAATTCGTTCATCGGTAAACGGAACATTCACCGCGAAGTTCGAATACATCAGCGCAACCAGGCGATTGTTTGTAACAACCACCGAGCCAACGAAGGCCTGCTTCTTCCAGGAGAAATATTTTCCCGGCGCGCGAAAGTCTCGATAAGTTACCGACGCGGGAATCCCTTCATCGGCGACGACGATGCCTTCGATGTGCAAGGTGTCGTTGAGCAGCTTCGGAATCCTGCCGAGACCGAACAGGCGATAGAAGAGTGACTTGGACATTTGTCATTATGGAATCAATCGTTCAGAGGACGTGACGTCGATCAGAGATTGATTTCTGGGGTATCCCGCGCCGAATGCCAGAAACGAATTATTTCCACCGAAGTTTCTGAATGATTTAGCCGATAAACTACGTGATAAGAGAGCGAACGATAATCTCACGAATCAGCGGGTCCTGAAACTCGGGCACCATCCTCCCAAGCTCGGGAAATTTCACTAGCAACCTGGTTCGCGAGATTAAGAACCGGCCAAATCTAATAGCTGCGTCCGGATTGTCGAGTGAGATGTAACGGACAATATCGCGAAGGTCAGTGCGCGCCGAAGCTGCAAGGATTATTTGATAATCCATGACGGGAGTTCGGTTTCGACCTCTTCGAGAGGGATTGACTCGCCGCGATCCAATTCATCCAGACCCTGTCTTACAGCCGCGATGAATTCAATCTCGCGGGCAATGTCGTGCAGCGAAGCTCCGTCTGGGATTCGCTGGAGTAAGTCTTCGACAATCTCTTTGCTGGTCATAAGGGCACCTGGCGTGCACCGCCACTTGGGACCTCATTCTAACCTAGACAAAGCGAGTAGATGAAGGCTCACGGTGTCCCACCTTCCGCCACGTTCCTCACTGGTTGCTTGTTGCCTTTCACATATTTGTCGTACCAATCCAAATAGCGTTGGTAGCGATCCTTCACGTAGCTCGGGCGCGTGATGCCGTGAAATTCATTCGGATAGATCACGAGCTGCGTTTCGATCCCGAGACTACGCAGCGCCTGGTACATCTGCTGCCCGCCTTGCACGGGCACGTTGAAGTCGCGCTCGCCGCCTAAGAAAAGAGTCGGCGTCTTGATGCGATCGGCATGCAGGAACGGATAAGAGATCTTCACGTAGGTTTCCCAGGCTTTCGGATTCCAAGGTGGGCCAATCTCGTAATCGTATTGAATGATGTATTGATCAGTACCGTAGAACGCAACGGTGAAGGCGGTGCCCGCGCCGCTGGTTGCGCCTTTGAAGCGCGTGTCGGTGGCGATCATGTAGTCGGTCAAAATCCCGCCGTAACTCCAACCACCGAGGCCCATTCGATCCGGATCGGCCACGCCCATCGCGATCACGTGATCGACCCCGGCTTCCAAATCCTGCACTTCATAATTTCCCCAGTCTGCAAAAATCGCGCGCGAGAATTTCTGCCCGCGACCTGAGCTGCCGCGATAATTCACCGCCAGCACGGCATAGCCGTTGGCCGCGAACACTTGTCGCTCAGTACTGAATGAATGCTGATCCTGTCCGTTCGGACCACCGTGAATGCGCAGCAGGAACGGCGCCTTCGTTCCCTTGGTGTAGTTGACTGGATAAGTCAGCAGTCCATGAACTTCAGTTCCGTCCTTGCTCTTAAAGCTGACTTCTTCAGTCTCGCCGAGTTGAAGTTCGTTCATCAACGCATCGTTCTGATGAGTGAGTTGGCGAAGCTTCTTGCCTTCCAACGCGTAAATATCGGTCGGCTTCATGTCATTGCCGGACAGCAGAACCGTATGGCCGCCAGCCATGGACAGACTCGAAACGGCGACTGGACGATCAAGCAGACGCGTGATTGAGTTGTTCTTGATGCTGATCGGATAGACCGACATATCATCAGCCACGGTGGCAATCAGAGAATCACCGGCGAAGCGCAAACCACCGACGCCACGATCGAGATCCTCAGTGGCTTTGACCCGCGTGGGCGCGGCGCTGCCGTCAGCCGGTACTAACATCAAATGCTCCATGCTGTACGCGCCATATTTCTTTTCATCACCTTCGAGGAACGCGATCGATTTTCCGTCCGGCGACCATTCGGGACGCGCACGGTTGGCGCGATTGTCTGGCGTCGTCAGAAGCTTTTCCGTCACTCCAGGCTTTGCTTCAGCTACATACAACTGGGCGGCTGGATCGCGATCGGGATCGTCCGCGTGATTGCTCATAAAGGCGATCCTGGTTCCGTCCGGCGACCACGAGATCGACGACTCGTCCCACTTGCTCTTGGTCAAACGATCGAGCTTCTTCGATGCGATGTCATAGATGTAGACGTAGGTATGCCGACCCGATAGCAGGTAGCCCTGCACATCTTGCTTGTAGCGATAGCGATCGATGACGATCGGTTTCGGAGGTTTTGGCGGCGTGCCCGGCGCCGGCGTCGCGCTCGGATCGGGAGCATCAGGATCTGGATCGCCAATCAGCACGGCGATGCGTTTCGAATCAGGCGACCACTCATAGCCCTGCAAGCGACCTTTGAATTCAGTGAGCTGATAAGCCTCGCCGCCGCTGCGATCGAGCAACCAAATCTGACTCCCGCGGACACCTTGTTTGCCCGACGAACGTCCCGATGTGAATGAGAGATATTTTCCGTCAGGACTCCAGCGCGGCGAACCTTCGCCGTCGTTGCTGAAAGTGATCTGACGATCGTTCGTGCCGTCATACTTCACCATCCAGATGTGCGAACTGCTCTTGTCTTCCTTCGCGTCGATCGTCGAGACCGTGTAAGCGATCCACTGCCCATCAGGCGAAATCTGTGGATCGCTGACGTTGCGAAAACGCGCAAGGTCGTCGAGCTTGAGCGGATGACGAGTTTGCGCGGAGATTGCGAATGCCAGTATCGCAATCGTGAACAGTGATGTCAGAATTCTCTTTGGTTGCATAAGTCTCCTTTTGGAGTGCGGCGGCTTGACGCCGCTTTTGGATTCATGTTGCTGCGCATTTAACTCTTCGCTTACTTTCATCACCAACGCTTAGGGGAAAGATTCATCTAGAAAGAAGGACAATTACAAAACGGCGTCAAGCCGCCGCACTCCAAGATTTGCGCGAGATTCTACTGCGATTCACGCAATGTGACTAGAGAGCTTGAGCGTCGTGGACTTTCCCGCTAATGTAGCGCGCCAGCATGGCATCCAATCATCAATTCCCTACTAACAGAGCTGTTGCCATAACGGCGGCGGCGCTGCTCGTGTTCGGCCTGCTCTTCAGCAGTTGCCAATCGAAGCGCGGCGGCAAGTCGCTCACACTCGCGATCAACTCCGGCGTCGAGGGCGACGCGTTGAGACAAGCCGCCAAAGATTACGAGGCGCAGACCGGAGTGCACATCGACATCGCCGAATTCCCTTACGCGAACCTTTTCGAAAAGGAGTTGATCGATCTCAATTCACGCACCGGCGCTTACGATTTGATCATGCTC
>DATLVM010000536.1:0-6780 GCA_035577445.1 Pyrinomonadaceae bacterium | reverse complement strand
TCATTCTGCCGCGACGCCGGCGGCGCCTCCCGAGCCCTGATTTTTCCTGATGCCTTGTCGCTCATAGTGAGATCTGTTCGTTGTTGGACTTGCTCATTTGCCGAGTCCTCCATACACCGCGCCGGCGATCTGTTGCCCGAGTTGAGCGGCATCATTGTCGGCATTGAGTTGGATTGCAGGGCTGACGACTCCGGGCAGCGCGCCGGCGCCGCTTAGCCGCTGGGCCAGGCCACCTTCAAGCAGCAGACGGGTTAACTCGGTTTCGACTGCGGCCCGCAGCAAATGCCTTTGCCCGGGAGCCGTGTCGACTCCGTCAAGTACCAGTCGCTCAATATGCAAATCGATATTCACAGTCGTCCTCGATGACGTTGGTTCTCACCAGTGCGGTAATCACAACTGCGCTCTCACAACTCCGGTTCTTGCAACTTCGGTTCTCTCAACTGCGGTTATCCAATCTCCGTTATCGCAATTCCGATTCGCTGAATCCCTTCTCCAGCTTGCGCAACTCCCCGCGCGCGGCGGCGAGCAGAATTGGCATGGTGACTGTCTGACCGTTCTGGGCCGCCATGAAGGCGGCACTCAGCGCGATGCTATGGATGTTTCCTCCCGAGAGGTTGAGGCGCGCGAGCCGTTCATAGTCCAAATCTCTGGTCGGCGTTTCCGGCGGCAACGCCTTCTGCCAAATCACCTGCCGCTCTTTCACGCCAGGGAACGGCAGATTCACGATGAACCGCAGCCGTCGCATAAACGCGGCGTCGAGCGCGCTCTTCATATTCGTCGCGAGGATCGCCAAGCCGCTGAAGGCTTCCATGCGCTGAAGCAAATAATTGATTTCAATATTCGCGTAGCGATCGTGACTGTCTTTAACTTCGCTGCGCTTGCCAAACAAAGCATCAGCTTCATCGAAGAACAAAATCGCGCCGCCGCGTTCGGCAGCGTCGAAAAGTTTGCGCAGGTTCTTTTCCGTCTCGCCGATGTATTTGCTGACTACTGCCGAGAGGTCGATGCGATAGAGATTCAATCGCAGGTCATTAGCCAAAACTTCAGCCGCCATGGTTTTTCCAGTTCCACTCTCACCGGCAAAAAGCGCGCTGATCCCGAAGCCCCGGTTCATCGTGCGGGCAAAGCCCCACTGGTCATAAACCTTGTAGCGTTCGCGCACCTGACCCGCGATATGCCGCATCAGGGACATCTGCTCATTTGGCAAAACCAGATCCTTCCACGTTGCTTTTGGATCGAGTCTTTGAGCCATTGAATCGAGCCGCGGACGCGTCAGGTCGCAGCACGATTCCCAAATCGCCTGCGACAACGGTTTGTCTTCACTGGGTGCTTTGATGGCGATTAGTGCGGCTGCATGAATGTCGCTCAGGCTGAAGTTGAACTGGCCGGCGAGCATTGCGGCAGTTTGCGCAGTCTCCGGATTGGCTTGGAATTCACCCAGGATGTCGCTCCAAGCTCTACACTGCTCGGCCGCGGTGGGTTTATTCACATCCGCCGAGAAGTTTGCCGCGCCCAAACGGACAGGCGTTTCACGCACGCCGAGAAACACTACGCCGATCTCATGCCCTAGGAATCGATGAAGCGCTGAGGAAATTTCAGGTGAGATGCTATCGGCATTATTCACGTCGATGTACAGCGCGAGCGGAAGCAGGAGGCTTTCGCGTTGCCACAGGCGCGCCAGCGTTTCGCTCTCAGCCATTTGAGTGGGCAACGACTCGATCGCGATGCGATACAGGCGGCGGTTCACAGCCGCACACACTTGCCGCGCGACCGCCACCCTACTACCGGCATCCGCGCCGACCAGTTGCACTATCGGCAACGTAGCTTCCGACGAAGAGTTTTGCAGTCGTTGAAGAATCATGTCGGCGACGGCTTGCTGCGAAGGAGCCAGGGGCGTCTGAGTTACGTCGTCTGAATCCAGAAGAGTTGAGAGGCGATCGTCGAGCACATTCAAACCTTTGAGATAGTTCGTCACGCGTTCGTCGGCCCGCAGCGGGCTTGAGGTCAGGGGCATTGCTCCGGGCTGGTTAATCTCGATCAGGCGCGCATAACGCAACGGCCGGTGCGCGGACAAGACGTCCCAACTTGGATCGTCAAACAGCGACAGCGCGAGACTGAAAGTGGGATGGTCGTGCTGGCTGCTCTGGGCCAGGCTGTACAGCAAACTCAAACCGGGATCGAATTCCAGGGCAGCACACAGGAACAGCGTGTCACGTTCAAATGAAGAGAGACCGAATCTCTCGGCCAAAAGGAGCAACGCAGGAGCCGGGTCCATTGCTGCTGCCACCTCTCTTCGGCCGGCAGCGGCCTCGATTTGCTCATCAAGTGAAGGGGGGTTGCCCGCGCACAGTAGCGGCACTTGCGTGGCCGGACTGGTGCCGCGTCCGATCCAGCGTGAAAAGCGGCTGGCCGCAGACGTGTGAGGCCCGTCCCTGTCGGATTCATGGCTGGGTTGAGGCCGCCGTTCCTGTGCGGCCAGGCGTTGCAGGCGCAACCGCAACCAATGAAGCGACGCCTCCAGATAATTATTATTGTTTTCCAGCCAGGATTCGATCATAAGACGGTGACCTTTACTGTCTGCTGCGGATCAACCTCGAGCCGAGGGGGCGTGCCCGTGAGTCTCACGGGCAGGCTATCGATACCCTGCACACGCAGGCGCACCATGTATTCACCTTCGAGGGCGCTCGGCACTCTGAACACCAAAGTCGAGGGCAGGTTTACGTCGTCGCTGGGCGTATCAATCGATGTGGGCGGAACTGGCCGCGAGCCGAAAATCAAACTTGTCTGCGTTTCCTGTTCGGGCCGCAGCCGCGGCGTACACTCCACAGTCAATTCAATATCGCCGACCAAGACGTTGAGCGGACTGACTATGATTAGCGGAGCGAGCGCGATCGGTACACTGTTAGTAGGCGGCTGACCTTCGACTGCCCCGAGGAACTTCATCGTGTAGAGTCCAATGGCCCACTCTTCCATCCCGTTTTTATCCTCCGCAATACTAGGAACGTGCAACGTCACACGCTTCGGATTTTCAGGATCGGGTGGATCTGTGAAGAGCTGTCGCGAGACTTTGGCTCCGCCATTCTCAAACAGCGCGGTGAGTGTTCCCTGGTTGTCGAGATTCTGGCCGATGACCAATAAGTCGTCACCGAGCCGCATCGCCGGAAGCAGATCAGAAACCAATGGCCGTACTGACCCAATGGAAGGAAGAGGAGCCGCTTTCGCAACGGCGCCCTGATCGTCCTTTCCGCGTTGCAGTACTGGGGGCGCCGACTTGCCGCCGTTCGCAACCTGAATCAGCACGACGGAAACGTGGTAGGCCATCGTCGGACGGTAACGCGCCTGCATCGCCGTCCACATTTTCGATAGGTCTTCCGTGCTGAGGAAAACCGGACTGATCTTGATGAGTTCCATTTGATCGGCAAGGTCGACAGCCGACAGAGCGCCGAAAGGACCGGGCAACAAGCTACCGTCGACCGGGATGGGTAATGGCGTTCCCAATACAGTGCGCAACTGTTCCCGCGTTATCACTGGTGTTTCGTGCAGCAATTGCATGGCGTAACCGAGCAGGATTTCGGCATTCAGATCCTGGGAGCCGTAGGCGCTTAGCAGATAGTGTAGATCCAGCGCGAGCGGCGCGGCGCTAAGCCGCACGCCGTTGCCGTCACGCGTCGGCAGGCCAACGTTGCGCCAACCAAGATTGGGGGTTACCTGATACAGAAAGAGGTTGAGTTGATTCGGTTCATTCTGGCCCGTGGCGATTCGGTCCGGAGGCAAAGCGGTCACGGAAAAATTTCCTACCACTGAGAGGTCATGATCCAGCAGCCCGTTGTTAAGCAGGTCTTTCAGCGCAGCCGTCACTGCGGCAATAGCGAGTGGGCTACTCATGTTCCCTCCCCGCCCCGCGACCTGAGATAGTCATCCAAGCTGAGCTTCGGCGCGGGCGGCCGCGTCACTCGCGGCTGCGATGACGCCAACGTAGCGCGCACTTCAACCCGGCCGATGGTCACTCGAATTGTCGGGTCGGCTGCCGAGCTGTTCTGCGAACCCGCCGTCTTGGCAACGGCCGTTGGCGTTCGTTGGCTTTTGATCGGCGGCACCGCCTCAGGCTTTGCCCGTCTTGGTTCGATCGTTATTCGCGGTTCGATTTTTTGAGCCGGCGCTGCGAGTTTCTTTTCAGCGATCGGCTGCACTTGGGTAACCGGAGAAGCGAGACGCGTTATGAACGTTTGAGGTGCAACGATCGCAGGTGGTTTTTTCTCCTCAGCACGAATGGCTTCGACCGACATGCGCGGTTCAGGTTTGCGATTGGTTGGCGACGTGGTCGTCGTTTTGTTGTCGCGCTCTCGATTCAGCCGATGAGCCATGACAGTCGTTATCGGCGAGGCAGGCGAAAGATCGCGGCCTGGAGTTGGCCCGTCGTCTTCTGCGAGTTGGTGTTCCCGTATCGAGTCGTGAATTTCAACTTGTCTTTCTATGATCCTTTCACTGACGAGCAACGGAGCCGTGGGTAAATTCTGAGCGGACGCCGATTCGGCGCGCGTCGCGGAAGGTGCTGTTTTTTCTTCGCGAGCGCCGGGCGTGAGTCGATTATCAACAGGAGAAGACTGATATGCTCGATCCGAGTTGACCGCCGTTTTCCGCTCGGTTTCAATAGACAGCGGAGCAACGGAACGCGCTGGTTGCGACAGTCTTGTGTCGGGGCGGATTGTTTCGGTATGAGCCGGCGGCGCTGCGGGGCTCGAAACAACTGCCGGTGACCTGCCGAAAGTTTGACCCGGGGAGTCTTGTTCCAGCGCCTTTTCCTCGATGGTCTGTTCGAGCAGCGTTTTATCGAGCGGTATCATCGTGCGCGGCGGTTCGAAGAGTGCGGGGCGACGACGTTCCAGTACCGGCGCGCGATCCAAAGCCCGATCAAGCAAACTGGTAAGAAAATCAGTCGCGGCCGACTGACTCGTTCGCACTCCGGCGCCTTTCTCTGAATCCTCTGCCATATGGTCATGCTCCCAGCATCCCCAGATAGAGATGCCGCCGCCTCGCGCTCATCGCGATAATCTCGCCCTCGCCCCAGCCGTACGCCGATGCCAGGGCATGAACTTCCAACAACAAACGCTGCGCCCAGTCGTCGATCTCGCTCCATAAATAGGAAAGGATGTCGAAGATCGTGGACCAGTGATGCGGGCACGCCGGACAGGTCAGATCTATCCGGATCTCCGCTTGTGGATCGGCTTGAGTCATCCCCTCGGTCACCGCGCTGACGATCTGTGTCGGCAGTGATACCGGATCAATCCTCGCGCCCCCGCGACTAGCCGTGACGCAACGCCTTAAGAGAACTTCACGGCCGTTACTATCAGCGGCAGCCGCAACCTCGATCAGGTCAGCACTGGTGGGGAGGCGATAGTCCAACTCATAACCGGAGGCTTCCAAGCGGAGACTCGACTTGCCTGTCGAAGCTTGGAGAACCTGCGCGCGGATCGCATCGCTGCCAAAAGTCAGATGAAGCCTTTCGCGGCACATTGGACAAACCGTAGTGCCTTCGAGATCGCAGCCAAAGACCTCATCGCGTAGCCGCAGCAAGTAGCCGTCGCGCTCGCCAATGCTCACGTTCGCCCATTGCTCCACAGACTTCTCGGGCCACGCCGTGGCCAGGAGCGTCAGGCCCCGTTGCACCGGGCTCTGTGGCAGCGCGCGTTCCCAGGCTGCAAGAAGTGTGGCGGCATTAAGACCTGACACAGCTAGACCTGAAACGAATACCTAATGGCCAGGCGTGTTACTACAAGCCTGGTTAGGTGGGTTCAGTAAAAGTCGGTTCCGTGGGCTCGGGTATCTCGTAGTCGCGTTCCCAACCTTCGTTCTCCAATTTCAGATGTTGAATAGCAACAGCGTTCGCATTCGCATCCATGTCGGGCATGGCTTGAAACTCACTCACCCAGCAACGGAACACCTTGTAAGCGATTACTAGTTGGCCGGCTTCGTTATAAGCCTCGATGGTGATGTCCTTGCGGAAGTCCTTGAGGGAAACCTCTGAGCCCAGACCAGCGCCGAAGTTCCATACTTTGTTGGCCCACTGCTCGAAATCCTTGTCATGTGTGACGCCGCGCTCCAACGTGATCGCCTCATATTCAGTGCGCCCCGGCGATTTTCTGCTGCTACTCGGGTCTCCGCCTTCGCGGTGTTTCACCACTTCGGTGGTCCGTTTCAGCGCGCTTACTTTGCTAACGCCGGCAACATACGTGGTTTGGTCCCATTTCACGCGAAATTTGAAGTTCTTGTATGGGTCAAAACGCTGGGCATTGACGGTAAACCGTGCCATGGTGTACTCCTCCTCTTTTTGCTCGCGTTAGACCTCAAACTGGCCCGCGATCTGCTGCAATTTGATGACGACAAACTCGGCTGGTTTAAGGGGCGCGAAGCCGACCAGGATATTAACTATGCCGAGGTTGATATCGGTTTGGTTAGTAGTCTCTTTGTCACACTTAACAAAGTAGGCGTCGCGAGGCGAAGTTCCCTGAAACGCACCTTGCCGAAAGAGTGTGTGCATGAAGGCGCCGACGTTGAGGCGGACCTGGGCCCAAAGCGGCTCGTCGTTGGGCTCAAAGACCACCCACTTGAGACCACGATAAAGACTCTCTTCAATGTAAAGCGCGGTACGTCTCACCGGAATGTATTTGTATTCGTCCGCAAGTTGATCGCTGCCTCTTAAGGTCCGGGCGCCCCACGACACTCGACCTGCTGTGCTAAGTGCGCGCAGGCAGTTAATACCCAACGGATTCAACTCGCCGT
>DATLVM010000535.1:0-8603 GCA_035577445.1 Pyrinomonadaceae bacterium | reverse complement strand
CAGTTCAGGGCCGGTCGTGCGATAGTGCGCCAGCGGATTCGCGGGATGAGAATATTGATCCGGATAAAACGAGTTGGGCGTTTCCGCCGCAATGCGGCGTGCCGTCGAAACGTAATGATCGGGCGTGCCGGGCTTGGCGGAAACGGGAGTGATCACGACATCGGCGCCGAGCGCTTTCAGGTAGCGCGATTTTTCCACTGACGCTTTGTCGGTCATCACAAAAATACATTTGTACCCTTTGACGGACGCGGCAATTGCTAACCCAATGCCGGTGTTGCCGGAAGTAGCTTCAACGATCGTGCCGCCGGGCTTCAGTTTGCCTTCGCGTTCGGCCGCGTCAATCATCGAGATTCCGATGCGGTCTTTGACCGAGAACCCGGGATTGAGGTTCTCCATCTTCGCGAGGATGAGTGGCTTCAGTCCTTTATTAAGGCGACTCAGTTTTACCAGAGGCGTGTGGCCGATCAGGCCCAGCACGTTTTCGTAATAGTTCATTGATGCTCCGCTACTCGAGAGAACATCGCACTTGTCGGTGTCGATGACATTTTGGAATGGCCTCATATTGTGCGCGAAACGGGGCTGGTTTTCCAAATCGAATTAGGCATCGTGGCGATCCGCGCATCATGGCGATCTGCGATTCGCTAAGAGCTTGCAGATTTCCTCCGCCGCCAATTGCCCTGCGACACGATGACCGGCAACATTCCAATGACCATTGCCGATGTCTTTGCCAAATCCGTGCAGCATCAAGTTGTTCTGTTGCGCATATTGTTGCATCGCGGGTGCGAGCGTCGCCACGGCAATTCCTTCATGCCGGCAAAACTGAGCGATGCGATTGTCTGGATAGAAGATGTCTCTGGCGTCGACGCGTTGCAAAAACGCTTCGCGACTCGCAGACGCGGGCAAAACCTGCGGCGGATTGCTCAAAGTCATGACGGCGAATACCGCGCCCTTCGCTTCAGTCTCGCTTCGCATCGTCTTCATTAGCTGCTCTGTCACCGTCCAGGCGTTGATCCAGATTGGATCGGAAGGCTCACGATAGACGAGATTATCGACGCCAAGCTCGTCCGCCGGCGTCACGGGGTTCTGCGGCGCGTTCACGGGTTTCTCCGCCTGAGAAGATTTCGCTGCCGCTCGTTGTTCCCGCATAACTCGCACGGCAAACGCAGCTTGCTGAATCGCCTGCACAAGTCGCAAATGGTCCCGAAACCATCGACCAGCTCGGCCGAGAAAATTGTTCCGCGATTGAAAAGACGGGGCCTGGAGGAACGAGTCATCCTCGATCAGTCTCTCGTCGCGCCAAACAAAGTAAGGAATCTGATTCGTCCTTTTCAGAGCCGGCGAATTGTCAGAGATGTCGTTGTTCGTAGTCACCGCCAAAAGGACCAGGTCCGGTGAGTATTGCCATACTTGATTCCTTAGAGTGATCAGCTCTTGGGCGGTTCCGTAACCTGAGACGCCAAAGTTCATTACTTCAACATCGCGGCCAGCCATGACAGGACAGCTATGCAGTTGCTGTTCGACGATGTGGCAGAAGCTTTCCTCGAAGGGGACCTGCAGCGCCTCAACGAAAGAATCGCCGAGCACGGCGATGCGAAACGTGTTTGGCGGTTTGATCCTCGAGTGCTCTCTATCTCGCAATCCGTCGCTATTGATGCGCACATAAGCTTCACCCTCTTTGCGATACCAGCCCTCCATATTAGGCCGTAACGAATAGCCACGCTGCGCATCCGAAACGTAAAACTCAGGATATGAATAACCAATTAGTCTTAGTCCAATTTCAGCTAAGGCCAATCCGAAGATAACGCCGAACAAAATCAAGAGGAGTCGGCGTCGCCACGTGCGCCACGACCTTTTACCCTGCCAATCAACAAGCTTCCGCATCGGCCGCTACTCTACAACAAGAGGCAGCGTTGACACATAAGCAAACATTTTTCATCGATGCGTTTCTTGACAGTGCGGTCTTCGCGCGTATAATTTGCCTTCGCTGTGGGCCGTTAGCTCAGTTGGTAGAGCAGCTGACTCTTAATCAGCGGGTCGGAGGTTCGAGCCCTCCACGGCTCACCACTCATCTTTGGTCTCGTCCAAATTTAGACCACCCAAAATCGCGCGATTGAGGAATTAGTAGAACTGTTGGGCGGCGGCCCGCTTTTCGCAAGGGCGATTACTTCTAATAATTGGTTGCATTTACCTTGCGGCCGGTTTATTCTACGCGACACTTAGAGGGCGTGCGGGACTCTCAAGGCAGACACACTTATGCTGAGTTGCCATTGCCATAGCGACAATCAACCGGAAAAATCAGGTTATGTGGTGGAACTACAGCAGCGACATCACGCTCTGAACCAGTTTTAATGTCGCCTTATTGACGAAGTCGATTGAATCAGGGGTTTGCGCGGTTTGCAGTTCGGCTTGGTTAACGTCGTCCGGTGTGAATTGAGCACTTGAACAGGGAGGCCCTTGTGTTACGCCGAAATCGGGACATGGCGGCCCTTGAGTTTCACCATCCAGGGCGACTAATCCAAATGATTCCAAATGATAGAGTCAGGCCAACGATCGCTGCCAATCTTCCAAGTTTTTTCATGTTGTCTCCTAGAGTTAGGAAATGAAGGGCGCGCTATTGAATGCAAACTAGCGAGCCCAATGAAACAGGTATTGGTTCCTACACGTAACTACACGAGATAGGCTCATGAGGTAGGAATTTTATCTATTACGATAGGAAGGACTTTTTTTAGCCAATGTTAAAGCCCCAGGTCGCGGATACGAACCGGATTGGCAGTGATCTGCCAATTAATGAGCGAGCGGAAACGGCATGTAATCTTGCCAAACGACTGGAAACAGCGGGAGATTACGAGACCGCATATGAGGCTCTCAACGAATTTTGGCCCGACGCTACCGCCACTCCAAACCTCGCGGATTTAGAGGAGCCCATTGCCGCGAAACTACTGCTAAGGGCGGGTGCGCTGGCCACCCGACGTGCAGCCGCGATCCACGGAGCGGGGGATCAGGACACGGCGAAAAACCTGCTGACGCAGAGTTGGGAACGTTTCGAAAAGCTTAATGATGTTACGAAGTGTGCCGAAGCGCGGGGCGAACTCGGTCTCTGTTATTGGCGTGAGGGTGCTTATGACGAAGCGCGCATACATCTGCGCGAAGCGACCGAGATTCTAGGCGATCGCGACTCAGAACTTAGAGCTGTGCTGCTTATTCGCGCCGGCGTTGTGGAAGTGCACGAGCAAAGGCTGGACGAAGCTCTGCTTTTATACAACTCTGCGCGGCCATTGGTTGAGGCGAGCCAGGACGAGGCTTTGAAGGGTAGTTTCCACATTGGATTCGGGATGCTTTTTAGAAGACTCGCGCGGCCGGATGACCCCGAAGGATATGTGGATCGCGCGCTGATCGAATATGCGGCGGCGAGCTATCACTTTGAGCAAGCCGGCAATGATCGCGCCCTTGCTCGCGTTGAGAACAATCTTGGCTATCTCTACTTCACAATCGGTCGGTATCAGGACGCGCACACTCACCTGGACCGCGCGCGTCACATTTTTATCCGTCTCAAAGACGTGGCGACTATCGCGCAGGTTGACGAAACGCGAGCTCGCACTTTGCTCGCGCAACGTCATCCCGTTGAAGCTGAACGAATTGTCCGCGCCGCAGTACGTACCCTCGAGCGTGGCGACCAACAAGCAGTCCTCGCGGAAGCAATCGCGACGCACGGCGTGGCCCTGGCTCGGCTCGGCAACGACGTTCGCGCCAGAACGCTGTTCGATCGCGCCATTGAAGTGGCGACCACGGCCGGTGATTTGGAAGGCGCAGCTCGCGTGAAACTCAGTCTGATAGAAGAGATGGGACAGAAGCTGCCCGCGAAGGACTTGATTGCGATTTACCGGTCCGCGGTTAATCGGCTTAAAGATTCACAAGATCAAACAAGCGTGAAGCGGCTAATGACTTGTGGAGAGCGACTATTCGAATCGCTTGAGAGACTCGAACGCGAGCAGCACGAATACAACGAAGAATGGGAAGGCTTCTCACTCAAGAAGCATGTGAAGAACGCCGAAAGCAAAGTAATCGAACGAGCGCTGCGAGAAGCTGAAGGATCGGTGACGAAAGCGGCTAAACTGCTGGGCTTCCGGCATCACCAGAGTCTGATCTCGCTGTTGAATACGCGCCACTACGATTTGATCGAGAAACGATCCGTCGCGCGAAAGCGACGTCGCCACATCGTAACGAAGCCTCAGAACGACAGGAAGCTGGTACGAAAGAAGTCTGTAACAGAATAATCGGCAAGCTACGGTGAGCTATCATAATAGAGCGCGAACCGAGCGCGCTGACGCTTGCTTGGTCGGCGCACGGACTTCTTCAGGCGCGTACTTTGCGAAACTGACCTCACTGGCTCAATTCCTCTATTACTCTCCGGCAGTTTGTTCGCGGCCGCGGCAATGTCAGTAACTGCTTCCGGCAATCTCCACGGATAGTACCGGCAGAAGACGCCGAACGCCGTCAGCAGGATTACGAAGGCTGCCGCGAGGGCGTGCGCACTGGCACGTGAAATCATTCGCACCTGAACCGCAGCCGCGACGATTTCATTGTTGACCTCAACTACAGTCGCCTCGATCGGTGCTTTGTGCGCCACAAATTCCAATCCTTCATTAACTTCAGCTCGACCTAACCGCCTCAGGGCGTCACGAAATTCTGCGGCTGTTGCGTAGCGGTCGGCCGGATTCTGGGCCATGGCTCGATTCAGAATTGCCGCCAGGTTGATCCCCAATCCCGGGTTGATCGCATGCGCGGGACGCAGCGGATCGGTTTGTGAGCGGATTAACGCGGCCGCGCGCGCCACGGCGTCAGGCGGTTTCACTCCAGTTAACAAATGATAGAGGGTTGCGCCCAGTGCATAGATGTCGCTCTGCGGCGTCGTGCCGAGATCCTGTATTTGTTCAAGCGGGGCGTAACGCGGCGAGTAGCCAGAGAGGCCTCGACTGGTTTCGTTATCTTCACAATTTGCTCCTTGTGATTTTGCTAACCCGAAGTCGAGCAGAGCGATCCTGCCGGTCTCTGTAATCTTCAGGTTATGCGGTTTGATGTCGCGGTGAATGATTTGCCGGTCATGGGTGTGCAAGTAGATCAGCGCGTCCAATAGCTGATCAGCCCACGCGATTACCGAGCGCGTGGGTAATGGCCCATGTTGTCGTGCAAGCGTCTCTGCAAGGTCCGCCCCGTCGATGTACTGCATTATCAGAAACGCGTAATTCTCTTCAGTGAAGTAATCGCTGACTCTCGGCAGCGCCGGGTGATTGAGGCTCGCCATCAAACGCGCTTCGTGTTCGAACTGCTTGCTTAGAGTCTGGCTTTCACTGAGCGTTTGTTTCACGGCGACCTGGTGACCGAGGCGCAGGTCAACGGCCGCATAGACTGTGCCCATGCCGCCTCTGCCGATTGGGCGCAAGATCCGATAGCGATCTTGCAGAATCGCGCCGGCCGCCAATACGTAATTGCCGAAAGATCTACTTTGAGAATGAGATTGGGGCATCGGACCTCGACTAACCGCGTCAGCGAAGACCAGGAGGTTATCGAAGCAGCCCGACCGTCATCGTGTGAATCAGTCTGTTGAGGATAGTGCGAATCTTAGCTTCAAATCGCGATGAAGACCCTTACTCGTGCTGACGTTTGGGGCTGCGCGCAGTCGCCGCCGCTCACGAGTTACCCGAAATCATGAGCGCCGGCACTTTCAAAGGGCGCCGCAACTGTGCGGCGCGGTCTGCGCTCATCGTCGAGCAATGAGCGTGCCGCGAGATTCGCAGTGAAATAGTAGGAATTAGAGGTGTCCGTGCAGATCATGCGGCGGACTACCGCAGACGGAAAAGCAGGCGAGGGGCTTTTCGCAACTATTAACCCGCCTCAAAACATGGGGAAGCGATTCCGACAAAGGTGGAATGATCTAAATTTGTCTGGCTTGCCTAAAAGAGATTTCCGCCAGCGGCTCCGCCGCCTGATGTGCGGAAGCGCTCCGCGCTTCCGTCCAGTTCACAATGAATCTGGGGGCTCCGCCCATCAGATTGGGCGAAACCCAAAATCGAGAGGCCTGTCTTCCCGGAAGGCCAAAGGCCTTCCGCACATCAGCCGGCATAGCCGGAGGCTTTTGGGCACGGCCAACTCTTAAGCATAGTTGCGGTACTATCAGGCCATTGACCATGATTCACATCGGGCATGTTCGTGAAATCGTCAGGTATCCCGTCAAGTCCATGGCGGGCGTTCCGACTGAGTCGGCAATGCTCGGCTGGCACGGACTCGATGGTGATCGCCGATTCGCGTTTCGACGGATCGGAGACGACAGCGCCTTCCCATGGCTCACCGCGAGCCGCCTTCCGGAACTCGTGCTCTATCAACCCGTCGGACTCGATAACGGCGGCGGCGTGCCACTTCCGACCCATGTACGCACGCCGAACGGAGCGCCGCTTCACGTGCCAAGCGCAGAACTGGACGCCGAAATCAGTGAGCGCTTTGGAAGCCCCGTCGAGTTGATGCACCTCAAGCACGGCATCTTCGACGAGGCGGCAATTTCAGTGATTAGCTTGGCGACGATTGCGGGCATCGCTCGCGAGGCCGGAATGGAAGATCTCGATCGCCGCCGCTTTCGCGCAAACCTTGTGTTGGAGACAGAGCGCAGCGAGCTCTTTTTCGAGGATGAATGGATCGGGGGGATGTTGGTGTTTGGCGACGCTGCTCAACCGCCGGCCGTGAACGTCACGATGCCTGATCTGCGCTGTGTAATGGTGAACCTCGATCCAGAGACAGCAGCAAAAGACTCGCGCGTCATGAAAACGGTAGTGCGCCTCAACCAAAATAACGCGGGCGTATATGCGACGGTCCTACGAACGGGACCGATTCATGTTGGCGATCGGGTGAGCTGGGCGGCGGAGCGACCGATTCATACGTTAGCTCCATGAAAACATCGCACGACGTTCTACTGTTTGATCTGGACGGTACGCTTAGCGATCCGCTCGTAGGCATCGGGCGATCAATCAACTACGCGCTTTCGCACTTCGGCTACCCAGAGCTTCCGCTTTCGCAGTTGGCCGTGCACGTTGGTCCACCGCTCGACCAGGCGTTCAGCTCGATCACAGGCTTACGCTCGTCGTCCGCGCTGGATGGTTTCGTCGCAAAGTACCGCGAGCGCTACGGTGAGATTGGCTATTCTGAGAACGTTCTCTACCCGGGGATCGCGGAGGTATTACAGAGCCTGGCTAGTGTCGGCATACCACTCGGCGTTTGCACATCCAAGAGAGTCGATTTCGCCGAGAAGATTCTTGCACGATTCGGTCTCAGCTCGTGCTTCAGCTTTGTATGCGGCGGCGAGATCGGCACGCCAAAGTGGCAGCAGATCCGAGACTTGCTGGAGAAAGGCGCCGTGAGTCAGTCAACGGTGATGATTGGCGATCGCGACGTCGATATGAGTGCCGCCCACCGCAATGGGTTACCCGCGGCCGGCGTCCTCTGGGGCTACGGCACGCGACAGGAGTTGGAAGCCGAGCAGCCGCGCTACTTATTCTCTACGCCGCAAGAGTTGCTCGGCCTCGCGGGGCTAAACTCAAAACTAAGGAACTGATAAAAGTTTCCTGGCGCGCTGATTTTAAGGGATGCCCTCGTTGATTGTTTGGCTGTTCATCGACCCTTGAAGAGGGAAGAAGGACGCCGGCTCGCCCCCGATACGACGTCCCTCTTCGTGACGCGGTGACCCCCCAGGTGGTGCGCCGCGATGTCATTACTTAAGAAATACTCGTTCGCAACTATGTGTGAATCTCATATGCCGCAGGGTCAGAGCAGAACTGCTAACCGAAATTTCGGCATTGATATATTTGACTCAGCTATCGACGGAGCTAGTCGCGGTCACTCGAATTAGAGCTGAAGCTGCGTCAGCAGCGTTCAGAACTAAGCCCAAGACGAGGCTCCGCGAGCCTTGGGTTAACGAACCAAGTAGAGCGATTGAGCCCCGCCAGGGGCGAAAGCATCGATAGTTCAGCCTGCCCGTTAACTCGCTGTCGCCGCTTCGCGGCTCTGAGCTAACCAACGACCACCACCCAAGGCTCGCAGAGCCTCGCCCTGGGCTTAGCTCCTACCGCTGCTCCGCAGCTCCCGCTGGCACCGGAAAGGGCTAGGTACTTGATGAGTCAAGTATGTCAATACCGAAATTTTCAAGTTACGGCCAACCGTTCTCAATATTTCGTCGCCGCCTTTAAGAATGGTGCCTCTAAAGCGGCGAGCATAAGATTGTGCCGAGGATTGCGCAATCAGGAAATCCCTTAGTTATGGTGATCACGATCAACTTGTCCGGATGATTGGATCAGCACAGAGACTGCGGCGACTGAGGTCAGTTTACAAAAAAGAAGCGGCGAGACGCGGAGCGGCGGCCAGATGGTAGCCTCAGGTGAGCGAGTTTTTCTTCCTCTCCCTCTGGGAGAGGATTGAGGTGAGGGTGGGCGGCATGCGAGTGTAACCCGGGGTCACGTACCTCAAAGATACCCAAGCCGGACAAAGTGTCAGTACCCCCGCTTCTTCTCCTCTCCCTTTGGGAGAGGTTGGGTGAGGGTCCCGACTTGTCGGGATAGCGA
>DATLVM010000534.1:0-5613 GCA_035577445.1 Pyrinomonadaceae bacterium | reverse complement strand
GCACGGCGCGCAACAAGCGGTGCAGCATCACCGCCTGGCCCGATGGAGACGGCGGAAGTATATGGGAAACTACCGCAAGCTTTCGCATTCAGGCAGACTCCGCTTCGGCCCGCGCCAGACTTTCGCCGACAAGGCGTTCGTAAAAACCTAACACACGCGCGCGCACGTGCTGGCGGTCAGCCAACCGGCGCACCAATTCGAGGTTCGCCGCACTGGCGCGATCAACCAACACGTCATCGGTCATGGCGCGCTGCAGCGCCGCAGCAATCTCATCAGGATAAAGATTACGTGCGAACAGAACGTTCCGCTCGTCCTCCACGATGGCTCTAATAGTTTCGAGCGGCGAAACGATCGGAAATGCTCCACTTGCCATTGCTTCAAACATCGAATTTGGGGTGCCGTCGACCAACGAAGGCGCCAGCATCACCCGCGCCGACGTCATTAATTCGAGGACCTTCGCCCGCGGAACTCGATCGCTGAGATGCGTTGCTTGTCGAATCGTCTCGGGCAAATCCCAAAAGTGCATGCGCGTTTCCTCGGTCGTCGCCATCATGTGAATCTCGCATGGTTGGATTGCCTCCCAACACAACTTGAGCGCCTCAAAAACCGGCAAAGCCTTTGACCAGGGACACTCATACGCCTTGGGCCACAGGATGATTCGTCTTTGCGAGGCCGAACCATTCCATGACTTGGCGAGGGCCTCAACATCAATGCCGCCAGTCCCTGGTACCGGACCAATCGCGGAAATTTGATCGTCGCGTACGCCCATCTGGCGGGCTATGCGAAAGTTTACGGCATTGTCGCTCAGCATCTGGTCGCAAGCGCGCAACAGCATGGCGATCTCGGCATTCCGTTTCGGATCAAGATGGGCCAGTTGCATGTCGGATCCACCACGAGTCTGGACCACCCACTTTGGCCTGGTCGTCGTTAGTCTCTCGCGCACCACAAAGTAGAAGCCCGCTGCCTCAAGTCCAAGCGTATGCACGATGTCCGGTTTCCACTCCGTTATTATCTTCTGCAGCCAATCGCTAATTACCCAGTCTGTGTTCCAGGCGCGGCCACGAACCCGCATCATCGACTTATGAACGAAGTGACGGTACTTCTCATTAGTCCACAAACACTGGCGCATCGCTGGATCCAGCCGCGAACTCCCTTCGCTGAGAACGTAGGTCCTAACCGGCCAGTCAGAGGGCGGCAAATCACTCGACGTGCAAAACATCCGCACGTTGAAGCGACTTCCTGCGAGCAGATCGATCCAGGAATGTGTATGCGAGCTTTGGCCCAGGCCAATGAAAAGAATTCTCGGGCCGTTCGGGTGGTCGTCCTCTGGGAACAAAGATTTCATTCAGGCTGCGAATACTTGGTATGACTATCTTCAGCGGGAGATTGCCGCGCGAGTATCCAGGGCCAGACGCGGCTGCAAGCGTGCGCGCCGGCTGGAATCGACCACCTCTCGCGCCCACAGCTCAATCATCATTAGGAGCCATGACTTCGCCCAACTCGCCGGTCCACCGAGCAATTCGTCGCGCACATTCGCGACTTGATCCGGCGCGAGCCATCCCCGCGCGGTCACACTCTCTGGGGACAGCGTATCGACCAGCACCTCGCGCAATGGACCCTTCAACCATGTTTCGAACGGCATGCCGAATCCGCGCTTCGGCTTGGTATCATAGCCAACCGGCAATAAAGAACGCGCTACGTCTAACAGAATACGCTTCGTGCCCGCCTCGCGATAACTCAAGGCCGGATGCCACGTCTGCGGCGCCGACCCTAATTTCGACGTCGGAGGCAAGGACAGCGCAATATCCGCAATCATGGGATCAAGATAAGGCACCCGAACCTCCAAAGAATACGACATGGAGGCGGCGTCGATGTCTCGCAATAGTTGATTGGTCGTATAGCCGCGCAGACAAACGCCGGTGACTCTTTCGATTACCGAACCTTCAGGCAGTTCATCCGCGCTGCTGAGATCGTAATAGGCAGAGCGGCGCGTTTGCGCCTGGGCCCGCAAGTCCGGAGCGAGAAGATTCTCAGCGCCTTCACGGCCAAAAATATGATACGTGCCTACGTAGCGCGTGCGAAAGTCTGTGGTAAACCTCAGTTGATCGAGGCGTCGTCGCATCCGACCTGGCGGCAGCGAGTCCAACATCGGGAGTCGCACCGCCGGAGCCAATGCTGTGCGCGCAAAAGTTTTCCACGATTGGTCGCCTTGCCAGCGAAGTTCATCCTGCGCCATCTGCGCAAACCAGGGATAGCCCGCAAAGAGTTCATCGCCGCCGGTGCCCGAAATAGCAACTGTGACCGCCTGTCGCGCGGCCAGCGAAACAAAATAACTGTTAACACCATCGACTGTAGGTTGATCTAAAGCCGCCGCGATGTGCGTGATTCGATCGCGCACGTCTGACCCGCGAACCACAACCCGCGAGTGATCGGTGCCGATAAAACGGGCAGTACGCTCAGCATCGTCGGTTTCGTCAATCTCAGCACCTTCCTGTTCAAAGCCAACTGAGAACGTCTTGACCTGGTTTCCGGTCACTTGCCTGGCCATCAGGGCGACCAGCAGAGACGAATCGAGCCCTCCGGAAAGAAACGCGCCCAGGGGCACGTCCGACACCATTTGCAAACGAACCGACTCTTCCAGCGCAGCCGCTACTTCCCGGACTTGCTCTTCGTATGGCTGCGCGCGTAATCCAGAAAGCCGATCGACACCCAGGGACCAGTACCGTTCAACTGTTTCATTTGACCCTTCGATCAACACGCGGTGGGCAGGCAACAGCATCTTCACGCCACGCAAGATTGTGCGGGGCTGATAGATGGAACCGTACGTGAGTAACAGCCGAAGCGAAATTGGATCGAGCTCGGGTTCGATCAGACCGCTGGCAATGAGCGCTTTGATTTCAGAAGCGAAAACAAAACCGTTTCCCGCACGCGCATACAGAAGCGGCTTGATACCCATTTGATCGCGCGCCAGCAGCAGTCGCTCTTTGCCCAGCCCGTTGCGCTTGTCGTAAACCGCCAGCGCAAACATGCCCCGCATGCGCAACAGGAAATCGTCGCCGTAATGCTCGTACATGCGCAGGACGACTTCTGTGTCTGAAGTGGATCGGAATTTGTGGCCGCGCTTTTCCAGCAGCTCTCTTTGTTCGCGGAAGTTGTAGAGCTCGCCGTTATAAACGACGGTGATTAGACCATCCGGCGTCTGCATGGGCTGATGACCGCCGTTGCTCGTATCGATGATTGCCAGGCGCGTCATGCCGAGCCCTACGCGCGCGTCAAAGTAAGTTCCGGCGTCGTCCGGCCCGCGGTGATACATCGCCGCAACCATGGCTTCGACCGCATCGCGATCGTCAACGCGCCAAACTCCGCAAATTCCACACATAAAGATTCAGTTATCTTCAGTCTCTCGCCCGTCTGAAACGGGCATTTTAGCACGCGCTTCGACGCCGTTGCCGCCGTAAGATACTTCGATGTCCACCAGTCCGCACGATCTCAGGCTTTCAGAAATCTGCTCGGTGGTACGCAGGTGCTTGTAGTAATCCGTCAGCGTGTCATGCGTGTCTAGCACCGACCATTGCGACAAGCGCGCGGGCCCCAATTCACGATAGGCATCGTAGTAATCAACCAGCGGAGAGTGTTTCAACAGGAATCGACGGTAACGGCCCGAGCCCCGGCCGTTCGTCCAGCTTAACCGATGCACCGGCAGTAGCGATCGGGCCAGCATAAGCGCCAGGGGCTTGGCGACGGATGCCGGCAACCGAATCAGGATGCTGCGCAGGGTTCGCTGGAAAAAGTTCTGAGAATACCCCGGCGCATAGTGATCAATGACGAGCAGACCGCCGGGTTTCAAATAACTGCTGAGCTTGCAAATCGTCTCTTCGGGCGAAGGTGTGTGTTGAATGACTCCGATGCAAACGACCACCTCGAACGAATGAGGCTCAACGGGAAGTTGTCGCAGATCCGCCTGGCACACAAAATAGTTCTCCGCGCCGTGACAATTCTCATAGTTCGCTTCTACTGCTTCTGAAAGATCGCAGGCAAAGACCTTGGCTCCTGCGGCCAGCATTACTTCAGTAAATCGTCCCGACCCGCAGCCGACTTCTAAAACTGATTTGCCTCTCAGCACCTCGAGCGAACCGCCGACGCATCGCGTCAGTCGATCCTTTGAAATCGTTGTTCCGGTATCAGAGTCAAGCTGAGTTTTGGAAAAGTGTTTCCATTGCAGGCCGAAGCCCGCAGCGTAATTGGACGACTCGACGAATCGGGGCACACGATCCACGACTGGTGCGTAACAGCCTGCGCCGCATTCATATGCACTCTCTTCCGCGCCTTTGCCTTGCTGGAGGATTAAAGGGAGCTGGTGTGCGGGGCATTGAAGATGAGGCCATTTGCTCATAGATCTTTGGTGACTTCCCAAGCCGGTTGCGCAGTCTTCGAGTCCTGGATTGCCCTTACAACATTTCTTCGATTACCGAAACTGTTTCCTCACACATTCTCGCGGGCGTAAACTCCGTTTCGATCCGTTGTCGATTCAACTGCCCGATTTGCGCTCGCAGGCCTTCATCTTCGGCGAGTCTAACAATGTGCGAGGCAAGCGTTTGACTATCACCAACCGCAGCCAGTAGCCCATGACTCGCCATCGGCAGGCCTTCTCGCATGGCCGGAATATCTGTTCCGGTTACAGGTAAACCGGCCGCCATATATTCGAGCACGCTGTTTGGACTACCTTCAGATCTGGAACAGAAAACACCTGCATCAACCGAAGAAAGCAAGCCGGAAACGTCGTTGACCTGGCCCAGGAAGATCACTGTATCGCTGATGCCCAGATCATTTGCTTGCGCAATCAGGCCGTCGTACATTTCGTCCTTCCGCCCTGCCAAAAGTAAGACAGCGGTACGATTCTCTGCTCGTAGTTTGTCTACAGCGATGCGCCAGGCTCGCAACAAGGTAGCGTGATCTTTGAATTGAGTGAGGTTAGCAACCATCACGATGACGAACGTCTGATCAGATAGTCTCAAGCGCGCACGCCATGCAGTGCGTTGCTCCACGGCCGGGAAAAGTTCGACGCCATTGTGAATGACCTTCACGCGCATGGCTGAAACACCGCGATCTCGGATCAAGTGTTCAGCGCCATGCGTCGAGTTGGAAATAAATCGAGGTGTCGAGCGAATCGCGATTCGTTCATATCTCGTTCGAATCCGTGCGACGCCATCATCCCGTTGATTCCAGACGCAAACTTTTGCTCCCGTAAATCGCCAGACGATGCCGCAGACAAGATTCGGCATTTCCATGTAAGGGAGAAGAATTTCTACCCGCGCGCGCCGCAGCTCAGTCGCAAACCCTTTGAGAGCTTTTAGTCTTCCATCGCGGCCGTAAACCCAGGGTTCGGAAACGATGCGCCATGGGATCGCGTAGTCGTCGCAAAGCGCAGCCAGCCGGCCGGGCACGCCCATCGTTCCCCAAACATGAACGTCCGCCTGCCGCTCTTTCAAATAACGCGCAAACAGCAACGCCTGCCGCTCAGAGCCTCCCAGTTCCAACGGCCCCAAAACAATTACGACGCGTTTACCAACAATCGAAGGCACAAGCATTCTCAGTCCAGGGCGTAGCGCGACA
>DATLVM010000533.1:0-6636 GCA_035577445.1 Pyrinomonadaceae bacterium | reverse complement strand
GTCATCATTCTGGATCGTACCCAGGCCTTGACCGTCAGCGATCGTGGCTCCGATCACATTGGTGACATTGACGAAGAACGTTTCGTCAGATTCAACCGCCGTATCGCCGTTCACTATCACATCGAAAGTGTAGTTCTGTTGCCCGGCAGGAATAGTTTGCGAAGTTAGAGTGTGGGCCACGTAGTCGCTGCCCGCGTTCGCGCTGTCGTCCTGTGTGGCAATGTCGAACGTCACGCCGCCGGCGAGCACAGCCTTCGAAAGACTGACCGTGAACGTAAACATCTTGGTGCTGCTGTTTCCTTCAGTCGCACTGACGTCATTAATTGTGAGTAGGGGCGGTGCGTTGCAATCGTTAATCGCGGAAGCTGAATTGCGCGGCGGCGTGCCTGAACTTAGCGTCGGGGTCGTAAAGTCGTTCGCATTGTTATCCGTGTCAGTGCAGCCATCATTCTTGCGGAGCGCCCCCTTCGCAGCCGACAAGGCAGCGGTCGGCGAAGCTTCCGAGCAATTGGCGGAACCGTAACCCACAAAGTCCGCGACCGTGACGCCGGTTGGACAACCTGCCGTAGTGGTCGCGGTCGTAGTACCGACGACGAGCGCGACTTTGCCGTCGGTCGAACTCATGTTGAGCGAGGTGTTGCTCGCATCTTCGGCGGGTAAGACAACGCCGTTCGTCGTGCCACCGGCCAGTTTCATCAGGAAATACTGCCCGGGGATCAAAGTCCCGCTGGTAAGCGCGATGAAGTTATTGGCGCTGCCCGAAAAGCTCCCACTGGCCGATGCGTATTGAATCGAATATTGGGTCACCCCGAAGTTAACCGTGGTCGTTCCTCGGTTGAAGACTTCAACAAAATCGTTTTGGAACGTCGCGCCACTATTGTTGCCGCCACCGTAAAGTTGGCTGATGACCAACTGCGGAGTGTCGTCGTTCAGGATCGTGCCGACGCCAGTGCCATCGCCAATCGTCGCACCGCCGCCTGACGCATTTGAGATCGTGACATTGAATGTTTCATCCGGCTCGACCAGCTTGTCTCCGTTCACCGTCACATCAAAAGTGTAAGTAGTCTGTCCAGCGGGAATGGTCCGGCCCGTGAGACTCTTCGCGACATAGTCGTTATCTTCACTCGCCGGATTGTGATCCTGCGCCGTGCCGTCGCTGGTGGCGATGTCGAACGTGATTCCACCCGCAGGCGCCGGCAAAGTCGAAGTCACTGTGAAGGTGAAAGTAGTTGTGCCGGAGTTGCCTTCCGACATCGATACATCGTTGATGTTCAGAATTGGACTGTCATCGTTCTGAATTGTTCCCTGTCCGAGTCCGTCGAGCACGGTGGCGCCGCTTACGTTCGAGACATTCACAGAGAAAGTTTCAGCCGGCTCGATTGCGGTGTCGCCATTCACGTCTACGCTGAAGGTGTAATTCAGATTGCCCGCCGGAATCGTCTGCGCCGTGAGGCTCTTCGCGGCATAATCGTTGTTCGTAGTGGTCGCCGTGCCGTCCTGGGTAGCGATGTCAAAAGTTACTCCAGCAGCGGGTGCGGGCGTCGAAAGGCTGACGGTGAAAGTGAAAGTCGTCGTGCCGGAATCACCCTCGTTTTGCGAAACATCATTAATCGACAGCGTCGGATTTACGGTAAACGTGGCTGTGCCTTGCTGACTTCCAGCGCGCGCTCGAATCGTGGGCGAACCGGGCGCGACCGCAGTCGCGGTGGTTGTTTGTCCGGTAAGTGGCGCGACTGTCGCCTTGCTTGTGTCGCTCGAATCCCAGATGAAGCAGACGTTCGCCACTTCGACTTCAGGACCACCGACGTTGCTGAATGCTTTGCCGGTATATGTTTGCTCTCCGCTAATGTCCTTGGCTGAAGATGCGGGCGTGACTTCGATGCGCGTGATTGCCGGAGAACCGAAAGGCGTGCCGTCGGCGCGCGTGCCCGGCGAGAAGACTCGGCCCGCGGCATTGGTCGTGGTGTTATGCGCAACGAAGCTGCCGCCAGTCGAACCGATTTCAGCGTCAGGCGAACGCGTCAACGATTGATCGTTGCCGCCTTCAGCGCCGTAGGTTTGCGTCGCGATCAAGACATCACCGCCCGAAACGACCAGCTTCACGTTGATCGTCTCACTCGTGTTGTTGAGACTCAGCGACGAAGTGGTTTCGATCAGCGCGCCGCCGAATGCTGCATCATTCACGGGGGGACTGCCGCCGCCGAAGATTACCACCGCGCGACCTGCGGCGAGAATCGTGTTCGCGGGGAAGGTGAATCGATTGCTGGTCGCATCGGCGACGATCACACCTGAGATATCGACTGCCGCATTCGAGTTATTAAGCAACTCAACGAACTCATCATCATCTCCATCGCGCACTCCATCACGATTCGAATCGCCGGCGAGATCGCTCGAAGAACTGCCGGGCGGATCTGCAAGAATCTCGTTAATAATCAACGGTACTTGCACGTTCAGCGTTGCCGTTCCTGAGATGTTTCCGCCGAGGCCATTCGCAGTTGTCGCCGTGATGGTTGTCGTGCCAATGCCGACGCCCGTCGCCAGGCCGCTGCTGGAACTGATCGTCGCAACCGCCGTGTTGCTGGAACTCCAGGTGAAGGTCGCGCTCGGCACCGGTTGATTGTTCGTGTCGAACGCCGTCGCGCCGAACTGTTGTTGGTTGCCGCGATTGATCGTCGGATTCGTCGGCGTAACATCGACGCGCGAAATCTGCACCGGTGTCGGCGTAGGCGTCGGCGTCGGCGTAGACGAAGGTGCCGGCGTCGGCGCGCTCGCCAGATTCTGCGGATCGCTTGTAATCAACGCAAAGTCGTTGGCGTTGTTGTTCGTGTCCTGCGTGCTGCCGAAAGAGCCGCCGGGCTTGCGCTCATAACTTTGATTCGTGTTTGTCGCCAGCGGTGTCAGCACCGTTCCTTCCTTGAATGCTGAACCAGTGCTGATCCCAACTTGATCTGATATCGCATCCGAAGCGTCAGTAACCGCGATTCCGCCATCGTCAGTGATACCGCTTGAATAAGTTTGATTGCCGGCGACGCTGCCGCTGTATCCGCTCGAGCTGCTGTTCGTCGCGAGGAAATGTCCGCGCGCCGGAATTGAAGTCCCTGACGTGATCGTCAAGCGCGTTGTGACGGTTCCTGAACTGTTCGATCCTTTGATCTTCCAACTGCTCACGTCGAATGCCGAGTCGCTGTTGTTGTAAAGCTCGATGAACTCGTCGTTCGCGCCGCTCGGCCCGCGCGTGCGGAATTCGCTGATGACGATCGGCGAAGTGTCCGTGGGTGAAGGCGACGGACCTGGCGTTGGCGTTGGCGTTGGAGTCGGCGTCGGCGTCGGCGTTCCGTCGGGCGTCGGAGTTGGCGTAGGCGTTGGTGTCGGCGAAGAGCCGCACAGGTTTAGCGGCGACGCGGTGTTACGCGGCGCAGCGTTAGCTGCCGTGATGTCGGCGTTGTTGTTGTTCGTGTCAGTACAGCCGTTGTTGTTTCTGAAATCAGCCCGCGTGTTGCTCGGCGCTGGCGCCGCACCCGCGCCTTCGAAACAAGTGGCGGCGCCATAGCCGACGAAATCGATCGAGTTGGCTTTCCACATCGCGCAGTCAGTGCCGCTGAGCGCGGCCGTACTTCGCACCAGAGCGACTTTGCCATCCGTCGATCCGAGATTGATCGCTCCCGTTGCGTCGGGTGTTGGCAAGTCCGCGCCGTTTGCTCCGCCGGATGCTTCCTGAATCAGGAAGTATTGGCCCGCAGCGAGAGTGCACGAGCCGCCCGGACAGATCGGCGTGACTGACCAGCTCGTGCCCGTCGCTGAGGTTTGCTGAACAGACCAGCCTGAGAGGTCAACGCTCGCGTTACCTCGATTGAATATTTCGATGTAGTCGTTTTTGATTGTCGCGCCTGAGTTGCCGCCGCCGCCATAGATTTGGCTGATCACAATCAGGGGTAATGGCCCAACGCTGACCTTCAATGTTGCCGGCGCCGATGTTGTTCCGCGGCCCGTCGCCGTGATTTGAGAAGATCCGCCCGCTAGTCCAGTCGCCAATCCGTTCTGATCGATCGTTGCCGCCGCGGTGTTGCTCGATTGCCACGAGAAAATCACCCCTGAAACTTCGTTGTTGTTCGCGTCGAAAGCTTTGGCGGTGAACTGTTGCTTCTCGCCTCCATTGATCGTTGCTGAAGTAGGCGAGACGTCAACGCGCGCGATCGCGGGACATGGGCTAAACGGAGCGCCATTCACGCGCGTGCCGGGACTGAAGACGCTGCCCCCGCTGTCCGTCGCGGTGGTGTGCGCCGTGAATCCGCCGGTGACGTCGGGAGATCGCGTCAGTGATTGATTTGAGCTGCCGTTCAACCCCGTCGCGCCGCCATATTCAAAGATGCCGAGGACTGAACCGGCGCTATCGCGCAGCGTGACGACTCCGGCGGTGTTGCTTAACGACAAGCCGCTGTTTGTCTTGAATACTTGCGCGCCTCCGAATGCTGGGTTGTTCGGATCGAAGGTGCCACCGCCGAATATCACGACCGCGGAACACGCCGGCAGGATCGTATTCGCGGCAAAAGTGAATCGCAGCGTGTCATTCGTCGTAGACGATGCACGCGTGGAGAGTTGGTAGCCGCCGAGGTTCAAGTCGCGCGAAGTGGCGTTGACGAGTTCAACGAACTCATCGTCGCTTGAGCTGCGCACGCCGTCGTGATTCGCGTCGCCGATGAGATCAGATGAAGCTGCTCCGGGTGGATCTGCGAGCACCTCGTTAATGACCAGGTCGCGACTGCCGTCCCCGACAAAATTCGTAGTGGTCGGATTGCTCTCGCGACCATCGCTGACGAGAGTCATAGTAACCGCGCCGGCGCCACGCAAATCGGACGGCACACGCATATGAACTTCGTCCATGCCGGGCAAGTCGCTGGACGCCATGACGCTCTCCGGCGTCAGGACGCGGCCGCCGATTACGACCAGATTCTGCGTCGCGTTCTTTGCGCCGGTGGCGAAAATCGTCAGGCTTAGATTCCCGTTCGTCGGATCGAACGGCCCTTCCTGCAACGTGTCGCTGTTCAGCACGACCGCTGCGCCCGTGCCGTCGCCGGATTTGGTGAAGATGCCGGGAGCGGCTCGCAACGTGGTCACGCTCCCGCGGGATGGAAAGTTGTCCGGGTTTGTGACTACCACGTCTGCTGTGCCGAGCTCGGTCTGTGATGGAACGAGGAAGTTCACCTGCGTCGGCGAGATGAAAAAGATCTGCGCCGCGCGCCCATTGACCGTGACGCTCGTGCCGTTGACGTTGGTGGGGAACGTGCCGTCCGATTGCCGCTGTGTCTGCTTAGTCGTGTTGGCCAGGTTGTTGCCGCGCGCCACCGCGATGCTGTCGGGCGCGACGGCTTTCGTCGTGGAAGGTTCATTGCCGAACGATGCGCCGTTCAGAACTGCGATTGGTCCCGACGCGGGTCGCGCCGGAGTCCCTGAAACGTATATCTCCGAGTTGTTTGCTGAGTCGCTGTCGACAACCGCGCCTGAGAGGATGCGCGGAAAATTGAAAGCTATGACTGATCCATCATCGTTCAATGATGTCACGACATCGGCAGTCGCACCCGATGGCGAGTTCGTGATTCGCGACATTTGCGATGCCGGAATATCGTAAACATAGACCTCAACGCTCCCGTCAGAGTTTCCGCCATTGACGTTCCGACGCGCGGCGAAAGCGATGCGCGTTCCGTCGCCACTAATGCTGGGATGCAAGGGCACTTCCGTGACGCGCGTGGCTAATGACGTAATTTGACGGATCGATGCCGGCGCCAGTCGCCCGTCGAACATGAAAACCTGAGATGAATTAGTGGCCGTCTCGGACGAGAAGACGATGCGCGTTCCGTCGTCACTGATTGCACGGCCGTACGTCATTGCGAGCGCCGGCATGTTCGCTGCCAGCACAGTCACCGAGCCTCCGCTTCGCGGCTGCTTCAACAGATCGCGCGCCACGCTTGGCGTCGCTCCTTGATCGCGAATGTAAGCTACAGTCGATCCGTCGCCGCTAATCTTTGCGTCTGTACAGCCGGCTACGGCCGATGAATTTGTGAGCTGTGAAAAAGATGATGTGTTCGCGTCCCAAATGAAGATCTCGAAATTCGCATCGAGATTTTGTCCGGTGAAATTCCGATTCGACGAGAACGCGATGAAACGACCGTCATCGGAAATCGACGGTTGAAAGTTTCCATCTGTGGTGCGCGTGGCGAGACTGCCCGGTGAAGTATTCGTTACCTGGATCAATCTCGATCCATCGAACAGAAAAATCTCTGAGTTGCCGTCGGTGTTGGCGCCGAGCGGGTTATCTCTTGAAGCGAATGCGATGCATGATCCGTCCTGCGAAATCGCCGGTGTGACGGCGCGGCTGCCGGCCATCTGCAGAAACGCGGCCGGATCGGAACTAACATTCGCGCGCATCGCTCGAAAGTGATCAGTGCCGCCGGCTCCGGCAACATCTTCAGTAGATTCAAACGCTGCAATTCGACCGTCGCCGCTGATCGATGGATTGAGACTGATGCCTTCTTCGCTGGTATTTGTGATTCGTCGCAGTGTAGATTGACTGCTGACGGTGTTCAGAAAGACAAAGCAGACCAGAACCAGTGTGACGCCGACGAGGCACGCTGAAAGGCG
>DATLVM010000532.1:0-6103 GCA_035577445.1 Pyrinomonadaceae bacterium | reverse complement strand
CGGGAACCATCCAGGGCGAAAACTTTGTCGTCTCGTTATCGCAATGATAAGATTCGCTAATCGATTTAGGGTATCGGGTCTGGGTGTGGAGTGCAGCGTCGCCGAAACGCTTGCTTGAATTGATGGATTCGATGCCTGCGTGAGAGCGAATCTACACCCAACACCCTAAACCCAACGCCCTTTTACTTCGAATGATTTCAGCGATTCAAACCAGCCCTAACACTTTTGCTTCATCGTGTCGCGAACGCATCGGCTTGTACGTTGCGGCAAAGAGTCCTGCACGCGAGAAGGAGATCTTTCCGCTAACCCCCGATGCTTCTACGCGCGAATACTTTCGCATTCCGTGGGGCAAAGGAACTGCGGTCGCCGCGGTATATCCGGAAGCGTTCGATGCAGCGGTGCATCCTTACCTCGACGTAACGCGGCTGTTCAGCGAGTGCAATCTGCCCGTGCCGCAAGTGCTGGATGTCGATGCCGCCGCCGGCATCATCGTCCAGGAGGACCTGGGTAATCGCCAGTTGTGCCAGGTCTTTGAAGAGGTTTCGCCTGAAGAGCGCGAAACTCTTTTGGAGCAGGCAATCGATCTGATTGCGCGAATTCAAGCAGCTACGCCCAAAGCCTATGAGATGGATTCGATTGCCAGCCGGTTGGCGTTCGATGAGGTGAAGCTCTCGTGGGAACTGAATTTCTTTTTCGAGCATTACTTTGGCAGTTATCGCCACGAGACGCTGACGCACGGTCAGACGGCAGAACTGAAGGCCGAACTAAACGATATTGCCGCCGAGTTGGCCGCGTGCGCGGGAGTGCTCTGTCACCGCGACTATCACACGGCGAACTTGATGGTTGATAAGTCCGGCGCTATCAGGATCGTCGACCATCAGGATGCGCGCATGGGCCCGATCAGCTATGACCTGGTTTCGCTTCTGCTTGATCGTCAACCTGAGCCTCCTTCGTTGGCTGAGCTGCGCGGGCACCGTCTCTACTTTCTCGATGCGCGGCGGCGGTATGGCTTACCTTCGATCGACCCGGACGACTTCAGCAAAGAGTTTCGCTTAATGGCGATTCAGCGAGGACTGAAAGCCACCGGAACTTTCTCTTGCCAAACGGCGGTGTATGGCCGCAGTGCTTCGTATGAGCGCCACATCGTTCCGACCCTGATGATAGTTTTGCAGGCAGCGGAATGGTTGGAACGTTTTCCTGTCTTGCAGCGAATGATTAAAGAGAGAATATAGCCGGCAAGTGCGTCCGCAAAGCGGGGCAGTAGCCCGCGCGTCAGCAAGGGCGTACGATACGAACGCCCTCCCTTACGGTCGGGCTACTGCCCGTTTTTGCGATTCGGCGACCAATGAATCACGTTTACATCAAAGATTTATCCGGACACATCGGTGAAGAAGTCACCATTAAAGGCTGGCTCTACAACATGCGCTCAAGCGGCAAGCTTCTGTTTCCGCAATTGCGCGACGGCACCGGAATCGTGCAGGGAGTTGTGGCGAAGAATGCTGTTCCGGAAGAGCTTTGGGAAGCACTGAAGCCGCTGGGCCAGGAATCGTCGTTAATCGTAACGGGTCGCGTTCGCGAAGACGCGCGCGCACCGGGCGGCGTCGAAGTGGACATCGCCAACGCCGAAGTTTTGCAGAACGCCCACGATTTTCCGATTACGCCGAAGGAGCATGGGCCAGAGTTTCTGCTCGACAATCGACATCTGTGGCTGCGCTCGAAAAAGCAGCACGCGATCCTGAAAGTGCGCGCGACCGTCGTCAAAGCTGTGCGAGACTTTCTCGACAATGATGGCTTTACTCTGTGCGACACGCCCATCTTCACCCCGGCCGCGTGCGAGGGAACGTCGACGCTTTTCGAGGCTGACTACTTTGGCGATGAGAAGGCTTATCTGACGCAATCGGGTCAACTCTACAACGAAGCGACGGCCGCCGCGTTCGGAAAGGTCTATTGCTTCGGCCCGACGTTTCGCGCGGAAAAATCAAAGACTCGAAGACACCTCACCGAATTCTGGATGGTCGAGCCAGAGATGGCGTACGCGACGATCGATGATGTGATGGATCTTTCGGAGCGATTTCTTTCCTACATCGCGGCGCGCGTTCTCGAGACAAGACAGGAAGAATTGAAGACGCTGGAACGCGACACCTCGAAACTCGAAGTCATCGTGCCGCCGTTTCCGCGACTGCACTACGACGATGCCGTGAAGATGCTGCACGAAGGTTTCGAGAAAGGCGAAATGGAGAACAAGTTCGAGTGGGGCGGCGATCTAGGCGCTCCCGATGAAACTTATCTCTCCAGCAAATACGACAGGCCCGTCATGGTTCATCGCTATCCCGCGGCGGTGAAAGCTTTTTATATGAAGCGCGATCCTGAACGCGACGATATGGCGCTCGGTGTGGACGTCCTCGCGCCGGAAGGCTATGGCGAAGTCATCGGCGGTGGCGAGCGCGCAACCTCGATCGAGTTTCTCGAAAGCCAGATTGCGGCGCATGGGCTGCCGAAAGATGCTTTCGAGTGGTATCTCGATCTGCGTCGCTACGGCAGCGTGCCGCATGGCGGTTTCGGCATGGGCGTCGAGCGCTGCACGGCCTGGATGTGCGGCATTGAGCACATTCGCGAAGCGATACCTTTTCCAAGAATGCTTTATCGATTGAGACCGTAGGTTGTCCGACAAACTTTAGTTTGTCGAAGCAATCTCATCAGCAAAAGAAAGCGACAAACTGAAGTTTGTCGGACTATTTCATGGACGAACAACTCCGCACCGAATTCAACGACTGGGCGCGTGCCGGCAAGGGCGCTGATATGGAGCGCGGCCATCGTCCTGTCGGTGAACAGGCGATCGCAAAGATGCGCGTCAATCCTGAGGCGCGCGTGCTGGATGTTGGCTGCGGCTCAGGCTGGGCGACGCGCTTGCTGGCGGATTACGCCTCAAACGGACGAGTAACTGGCATCGATATCTCTGACGAGATGGTTCAACTCGCGCGCGAATCTTCACAGTCGCATGCGAATGTCGATTACGAAGTCGCCAGCGCTGAAAAGCTTCCCTTCGCAAACAACGAGTTCACCCACGCGTTCTCGATGGAGTCGCTCTACTACTATCGCAACATCCCGCAGGCGCTGAAGGAAATCCATCAGGTGTTGAAGCCCGGCGGCCTGTTCGTCGCGGTTGTCGATTTGTATTGGGAAAACGAAGCGACGCACCAGTGGATTGATACTCTGAACGTTCCCGTAGAGTTGCTCAGCATTGAAGACTATCGATCGCTTTTCATCGATGCCGGTTTCGAGAACATTCGCGATGAGCGAATCCTCGATCCGCGTCCGGTGCCGGATGATTACACCAGCGGCTCGTTCCGGAGCCGGGAAGATTACGTGAGCTATCGAGAAGCAGGCTCGCTCATGATCAGCGGAGAAGCAAAGAAATGACCCCGTACATTTCCAGATTGAATCGAAGTGCGATCTTTCTTTTGGTCGCGGCGTCATTGGTTTTTGCGCCGGCGGCCGTTGCCCAGGGCACAAAGACCGCGACCGTCACTGAAGCGTCGGTCCGCAAATACATGCAGGCACTGGCCGGAGACGAAATGCGGGGCCGCGGCAGCGCTACTGCTGATGAACTCGCGGCGGCGAAGTACATCGCATCTCAATTGAAGGCGATGAAGATTGAACCTGCCGGAGACCACGGCGACTTTCTGCAAACCGTGAAGTTCATGCGCCGACCGCGCGGCGCGCCGCCGGATGCTCCCGGAGTTGAAGCCACCACGACGAACGTCGTCGGCATTCTGCGGGGGAGCGATCCGGCGTTGAGCAAGGAAACAATTCTGTTGTCGGCCCACCTTGATCATCTGGGCGTGCGTGAAGGAATGCCTGGCGACAATATCTTCAATGGCGCGGATGATGATGCTTCGGGCGTGACTGCGGTGTTGGAATTGGCCGGCTCGCTGGCGGCCGATCCCAAGCCAAAGCGCACGGTAGTGTTCGCCTTGTTCGGCAGCGAGGAGATTGGCGGTTGGGGCGCGCGCTATTTTCAGGAGCATCCGCCCACACCGATCGAAAGTTTTGTCGCCAATCTTGAATTCGAAATGATCGCTCGCCCGGACTCGGCCGTGGCGGCCCACACGCTCTGGCTGACGGGCTATGAGCGATCGAATCTGGGGCCGGAACTTGCGAAGCACGGCGCGCGGCTCGTCGCTGATCCGCATCCGGAGCAGAATTTCTTTCGTCGTTCGGACAATTACGTGCTGGCGAGGAAGGGTATCATCGCCCACACGGTTTCGAGTTTCGGTTTGCACGCCGATTACCACCGGCCGAGCGACGATCTCTCCCGAGTTGATTTCAAGCATATGACCGACGCGATCGCTTCAATGGTCGAGCCAGTGCGGTGGCTCATCAACAGCGATTTCAAACCAGCATGGAACGAAGGCGGAAGGCCTTAATGAAAATTTGCACTGAGGCACAAAGCACAGAGAAAGTAGCCGCGGATTCACGCGGATTCACACTGATGAAATCCAAAACAGATTACCGTTTGATCAGTGCCTTCGGCTCTTATCCGCGTTTATCCGCGGCCATCCGCGGCCACCTTCTCTGAGACTCGGTGTCTCTCTCATGATAATGATAACCAAATGAGCGAACGCATAATCACCATCTTTGGCGGATCGAAATGCCATGAGAGCGATGCCGAGTATGCTGACGCCCGGCGCGTCGGGCAGTTGTTAGCTGATGCGGGCTACACGATCTGCACCGGCGGCTATTCCGGCGTGATGGAAGCTGCGAGTCGCGGCGCGCACGAACGGGGCGGGCGCGTCATCGGCATCACCATGACGCAATTCGACAAGACACCGAATCAATATCTAACCGAAAAATTTCCTTCGCAACACTTTTACGAACGGCTCCAGCGATTGATTACTCAGTCAGTGGGCTACATCGCCCTGCGCGGCGGCATGGGCACGGTAACTGAAATTTCTTTGGTGTGGAACAAGATGCAGACGCGCGTGCTCGATCCACGCCCGCTCGTGTTGCTGGGTGATTGCTGGCCGCCGGTGGTGAAGGAATGGCAGCGTCATCTGGCGGTGACGGACGCTGACGTAGACATTTTGAATTTTGCGAGGACGCCTGAAGAAGCCGTTGCCATAATCAACGACCAGGCTAAAAATGTAGTGATTGATTCAGCCGCCGCTCTCGCCTGAACTTTGCCCAATTTCCTCACCAAAGCAGAGAACCAGCCCGTTGCAGTCACTCACCACCAACTCTCGTTGATTGTAGACTCGATCTTCGGGCCCATCGATGATGTCGGCGCCACGCTCGCGAAGCTCGGTCGCCAGTTCGTCCACGCCAGTGATGCGAATGTAAGCGTCCAGCGCGAACTCAGCACGACCTGTCCGCACCGGCGAGTCATCCGCGCGGCTAAAGAAGAATTGAATTTTGTCGCGCCAGACGATTCCAAACACCGGCGGTTCCGAGGGCTCCATGCTTACGCTCTCGCCATTCCAATAGCCGGCGATTTGAAATCCCAAAACATCGCGATAGTACTCGGCCGTCTTCACAACGTCAGGAACAGTGAACTGTGGAACGGCAGAAGTAAATTCAATACTCATCTCATTCACTCTCCGTAGTTGGCCACGAGCCATGTTGAAGCACGACTCGGTAGCCGTCGGGATCTTCGAAAGTCCGACCGTGACGATCCCAATATGGGTTGAATGACGTCACGGCCCGGTAACCAGCGTCAGTCATTCGTTTGATCGCTGCATTCCAATCATTCACATCCGGGAGGTAGAAGACGAGCAGGTTGTCGAGGGTCGGAGCTCGACCGGCCGGATGTCCGCGCTTGCGCGTGAACTCAAGGTGGTAGGGCATGTCGGCAAGGCCGAGCATCGCGCCATCAAAACCATCGTGATCCTCGAATGATCCAAGAACTTCCAGGCCGACGCCTTCGGAATAGAAACGAACAACCTCTTCGAGTTGATCAGCAGGCCGTGCGACGCGCAGCTTCGTTCCTGAATTCATGGTTACCCAAAAAAGACTTCAGCCACGCTATAGATGGCTTCATCAAGATGCTTCAACTCGCCGACCGCGTCCGCCAAAGGAATGCCGACGATGCGATTTCCGCGGAGAG
>DATLVM010000531.1:0-19453 GCA_035577445.1 Pyrinomonadaceae bacterium | reverse complement strand
ATCAAGAAGTCCCGCTGGGTTTCTAAGGTTCCTCCTGATCCGGTCGCTACCGCTCTCGGTTCTGACACAGGAGTGACGCCCCTGATTCCCGAAGGTTCTGTGCTTGATTAGTTAAGTATGTTATTGCCTCTGCGAGCCTTGCGTGGTGGTCGTTGGTTATTTCAGAGCCGCGAAGCGGCGACAGCGAGTTAGCGGGCAGGCTGAACTATCGATGCTTTCGCCCCTGGCGGGGCTCAATCGCTCTACTTGGTTCGTTAACCCAAGCTCGCAGAGCCTCGCCTTGGGCTTAACTTCTACCGCTGCTCCGCAGCTCCCGCTTGCACCTGTAAGGGCTAAGTACTTGATGAGTCAGGTATGTCTACTTTGCTTGTGCGTCGTCTGCGGATCACCGAGCTGAAGCCGCGGTGTGAATGAAAGCCCAGCCTGCCCGCAGTACTCACGAAAATCGATTGCATTGACGCGGCGTCGCGCGTCGAATTACAATCCGCTCGGTCTTCTTGCACCATCAACCACGTGAACCGCCGCTTCAAATTAGCGTTCGTCAGCTTTGCACTTTTGGCCTGTGTGTTCGGTCTGGCCATTAGCGCGAATGCGCAGCAACGTCCGCTGATCACCGAGGATGTCGACATCATTCCGCCCGGCTCGATGCGGATTGAAGTCGGCGTCGACTTCATGCAGAAGGCGCGCTTTCCCGTTTCCGGTTTGACTGGCGATCTGACGCGCGCCGGAGTCATCGGCGTGACCGTAGGATTTGCTCCGAACGTGGAATTTCAGATCGAAGGTGTCGCGCAGAATTTTCTCAGCATCAATTCGCGCGGTCCGAGCGCCATCCCGTTAAGCATCGCGCCTAATGCGATGTCGACGAATGACTTTGGCGACTTCACGCTGTGGACAAAAATTAAGCTGCGCAACGAGACCGCGCGCGGCCCATCGCTCGGCTTTCGCGTTGGTGTGCAATTGCCCAACTCGAGTCAGGGAACTGGAATTGGTCTCAATCAAACGAACGCGTACGGTCAAATCCTCTTTGGCAAGAAGTTTGGGCACAATGCTCGCGTGAACACGTTCGGCAATTTAGGAATCGGAATCCTCACTGCGCCGACTACGACTTTTAGCCAGAATGACGTAGTGACGTATGGCTTTGCCGGAATCGTTCGCCTCAACGAGATGTTCAGTTTGGCGGGTGAGGTCAACGGCCGTAAGAACACGCGACCTGGGAGCGGTCCCTTGGGAACTGAATCTCAGAGCGAAGCGCGCGTCGGCATGCAGGTTCGCGCCTCGGGACTACGATTCGATTTTGCGGGCATCAAAGGTTTGACCGGAACCAGTCCGCGTTCAGGCGTCACGGTCGGCGTGACTTACGATACTCCTTCCATTTTCAAGCCGGCGAATTAACAGCAGAAACCCGACCGTAAGGGAGGGTGCCAGTTGATGATCGTGACAAGCTCATCCGCGTGGTCTATATGATGTTGTGCGCGCGATGATGAGCGAGGTAGTTTCCGCACCCTCCCTGACGGTCGGGTTTCCGCCATGTTCGATTGGCTACAAATAATCGCTCGGCGATTAGGACGGTTTATCGTTCACGTTCCAGTTTTTGTGGCTGGACCGGCGATGATTCTGATTGGCGCGCTCGACTCGTCGCTGCTGTCGCTGCCCGAGATAAATGATTACCTGGTTGTCGCGCGCTGCTACACGCATCCGCACGCGGTCTGGCTGTTTCCATTGTTTCCGGCGATTGGCTCGGGAATAGGATGCTTGTTGCTTTACACGATCATGAAGCGTGGCGGTTTGGCCGTGCTTCATCGTCATTTCAGAATCGATCGGGTCCAGCGGGTCGAGCAGGCATACGCCCGATTCGGAATTCTCGCTCTGGCAATTCCGGCGCTGTTGCCGCCGCCTCTGCCGTTCAAGATTTTCGTCGCCACCGCGGGCGCGTTGCAGTTTCCGCGCAAGAAGTTCTTAATCACGATTCTCATTGCGCGCGCGATCAGGTACTACACGGAAGGCGTGCTCGCGGTCTACTATGGCGAACGAGTACTGCGCTTTCTGCGTGATAACGGGTTGATGATTGTGATGATTGCGGGCGGCCTCTGCGTGCTTGGTTTGACGATTTACCTGGTAACGAAAAGGGGAAGAGCAGCGGTCAAATCAGCTCGCGAATAAATGAAAGGTCTTAACTAACAATTGAAAAGTGTGCTTCATAAGGTAACCGGCGGCCTCGGTAAATTCTCTCATTGGCTGCTTTCGTTCGGGCCGTTCGGCTTGCTGGCGATCGCGTTTCTCGATTCGGTGTTGGTGCCGATGCCCGGCGGTGTCGATGCGATGCTCCTGCTGCTGGCGGCATCACGTCCTTCGTGGATGTTGATTTATGTTGCCACGGCGATAATTGGATCGACCGCAGGGAGCGTCGGGCTCTATATGATTTCGAAGCGAGCCGGTCATCGCGCACTCAATCGCTTTTCCGAATCGAAACAGAAGCGAGTCAAAGATCTTATCGATCGCTACGACGTACTTTCCGTTCTGGTTGCTTGCGTGTTACCCCCACCTTTTCCGCTTAAGTTATTTGTAGTTTCGGCCGGCGTGTTTCGTTTGAATGTGGTGCGGTTCGCGCTGGCGATCGCCGCCGGTCGCACCTTTCGTTATTTGCTCGAAGGCTATCTAGCGGCTCGCTATGGCGAACAGGCGAAGGAAATCCTCGCGCACTATTATCCCGCCGTGGGCATCGGAGTCGCCGTCGTCCTAATAGTTTTCTTTGTTGTGAAGAATCTGATGAAGCGCGCGAATCGAGCGGAAGCAGTTTCAGGAGTTGAGAGCTAGCGACAACTCCATTTGCTTATCGTCCCTGCGCCGAAACACGCGCGCGTCCGCGAGCGTTTGCACGCCGCAGATTTCCAATTCGTCGAGCAGTCGCAGCAGCACGCGCGCGGTAGCGAGCGCATCCGGCGCGGCACGATGACGTTGAGGAATCTCAAATCCGAAGTGCTCGGCCAGCGCATCCAGGTTGTGACTTTCAAGAAACGGACTGGTTCGGCGCGACAGCTTGACGGTGCACACCTCGGCATTGCTCATCTTGCAGCCGGGATAAACGCGGGCGATCTCTTCGTTCAGTAGCGTGATATCAAACTCGGAATTGTGCGCCACGAGCACTGAGTCGCCGGCGAAATCGAGCCATGAGTCAGCGATCTCATTGAACCGCGGCGCCGAAACCAGCATCTCGTCAGTAATGCCGGTGAACATCGAAAGAAATCGCGGCATCAGCAGGTCGGGATTCACCAGAGTCTGATACTCGTCGCCAATCTCGCCATTGCGGACGCGGTACGCTCCAATTTCGATTACGCGAGCAGGCCTTGAGCGACCGCCGATGGCTTCGACATCAACAACTACGAAATCAAGATCCTTGAGCGAACGGCTTTCGATCTTGCCATCCTTGATCACGAGGAGCTTTCCTTCGATACTAAACCGCGGATCGTTCTGAACCAGGTCAGTGACCAGCGATGCGGCCAGATCTTCAGGCACGTTTGACAGGCGAAATACTGAGTCGGCGATTTCAGTGAAGGCCGTGCGGCCACCGCCGTTGCGCACAAGATCGAAAGTTTCCTGAACCAGGGATGAATCTGAAATAAGATTGCGCGGTCGCTCCATGGAGATGATTGTAAACGCTGCGATGAGGTTTCAGAAGCCCCACCGTAAGGGAGGGCGCGAGTCGAGAGAGCGCCCTTGCTGACGCGCGGGCTTCTGATACAGCAATGAACGACGCCGAAGTAATTCAAAAGTTCAAAGACACCGGAGCCCTGCTCGAAGGACACTTTCTTTTGTCGAGCGGGCTTCACAGTTCCGTTTACCTGCAATGCGCGATTGCGCTGCAGAACACGAAGGATGCCGTTGAATTTGGCGCGACGATCGCTGGGCACTTCAGAAAGGATTCCATCGACACGGTCGCTTCGCCCGCGATCGGCGGCCTTGTGATTGGGTATGAGGTGGCCCGACAACTCGGCGTGCGATTTATTTGGACTGAGCGCGAGAGCGGACGCATGACCCTGCGGCGCGGGTTCACCGTCAAAGAAGGCGAGCGCGTCTTAGTTATCGAGGACGTAATCACGACGGGCGGTTCAACCCGCGACACGATTGAAGCTCTGCGGAGCGCCGGCGCCGAGGTCATCGCGGCGGCTTCGATCATCGATCGCTCAGGCGGTCAGGCGGATGTCGGCGTGCCGCGCTTCTCACTCGCGACGCTTAGTGTGCCCGCGCTTTCTCCTCACGAATGCGAAGCGTGCCGGCGAGGCGATATCGCAATCAAACCGGGCAGCCGATCGCTCAGTTCGGGCGGACAGCGATGAACTTTCGACTCCTCGTTCAGTACGACGGCACGGACTTCCACGGCTGGCAAATTCAAAACGGATTACGGACTGTGCAGGGAGAACTAACGCGCGTTTTGTCTCTCCTCGATGCTCGTGACGTGCACGTTCATGGCTCGGGCCGAACTGATGCAGGCGTTCATGCGGAAGGCCAGGTTGCAAATGCTCAGCTTGTCCGCGAGATTGCGCCAGAGAAGCTGCGCAATGCGATCAACGGTAACCTAGCTGCGGATGTTCGGGTGCTTTCTGTCGACATCGTTCCGGACGATTTCCACGCGCGCTATTCGGCAAAGTCGAAGACCTATCGCTATCGACTGGTTCATGGCCAGGTGCGGTCGCCGTTCTGGGCCAGGTACGCGCATCAGGAATCCCGCCCGCTGGATCTTGAACGCATGCGTACGGTGGCGAGAATGCTTATTGGTGAGCACGACTGGACGGCTTTCTCGGCGGCGGACTGTGATTCTGAATCGCGTGTACGAAGTGTGAGTCAGTTGGAAATCTCCAGTCGGTATGACGAGCGCGGGCATTGTGAGCTGATAGAGTTCACTGTCTCAGCGAACGGCTTTTTGCGTTACATGGTGCGTTCGATCGTCGGAACATTGCTCGCGGTGGGGCGCGGCGAAATTGATGAATCAACCGTCCGACGGGCGATTGAGGAAGGTGAACGCTCACTCGCCGGCGCAACCGCGCCCCCGCACGGATTGACTCTCGTTAACGTGGAATACTGATTGTTCTTGATGCGCGAATGACCCGCTTTGAACAACTTGGTTGCTTCTGATCGATTCGCCGACTAAGATGCACGTGCCTTTCGTCCCCAGTCGATGCTCAAAGATTTTTCCAAGTTAGTTAAGCCGGGTTCAGCCGACCAGAAGTTGCTCGCCGCTATCGATTGGGAGCGATTGCCCAGGCACGTCGCAATCATCATGGATGGCAACGGACGCTGGGCAGCGCGTCGAGGCCAGCCGCGCATTGCGGGCCACCGCGCGGGCGTGGAAGCGGTGCGCGCGTCGGTCGATACGGGCGCGCGTCTGGGCTTGGGAGCACTGACGCTCTACGCTTTCTCGACTGAGAATTGGAAGCGGCCGCGATATGAAGTCGATGCGCTGATGCGCATGCTCAGAAAATATCTGCGGATAGAGTTGGATGAGATTCACCGGCAGAACATTCGCTTTCAAACGATTGGGCGGACCGAGGTGCTAACGCCGCGCGTGCGCGAAGAGATCGCCAGAGCGTCCGAACAAACCGCGACGAATACCGGCATGGTTCTGAGTGTCGCTTTGAACTATGGCGGGCGCACGGAGATTGTCGATGCAGCTCGCGCGGCGATGCGTAAGTTGGAAGCGGCAGGGAAATCAGTTGATGAACTCGATGAAGTGTCCATCGCCCGGGAACTCTATACCAGCAATCTGCCTGAGCTTGATTTGTTGGTTCGCACCAGCGGCGAGATGAGAATCTCTAACTTTCTTCTGTGGCAGGTGGCCTACGCGGAGATCTATGTGACCGATACGCTGTGGCCCGATTTTCGTCGCCTGCATCTGTTGCAGGCGATCGCCGATTATCAACAACGCAGTCGTCGCTTTGGCGGATTGAAACTCGTTAGAGAATCCCGACGTGTCGGGATAGCGAGCGGATGAATTAGGCTCGTCGATTGAATACGTCGCCAATCGTTTGAAAGCTCAAACACCAAAACCGAAAGCCGACTCACTTCTGGCGAAGATTCCTCCCTCAGTCGCTCGGATTCTGACGGCAGTTGTTTTGTTGCCGATTCTGATTGCGTCGATCATCGTCGCGAAACTCGCGCTACTGTTTGTGATCCTTGCGGCATCGGCAATGCTTCTCGGCGTAATCGAGGTTTGGGTCCTCGCGCGCAAGCAACAGATTCGCCCGGACATCGCCGCTGGATTACTGAGCGCGGTTGCCCTGCTCACGATTTTCTACTTCACCCAACCGCGTAAACTGCCCGACCTGCTGATGATTCAACTCATCCTGTTGCTGTTGACGGCCGGATCTTTGACGGCGGCAATGCTGCGCGGCGCGCCGTTCGACCGAATCATTTCCTCCGTCGGCGCGACCGTTTTGAGCGTGATGTACGTCGTGCTGCTCGGCGGTCATCTGATCGCCGTGCGCGTCGGGTTTGCGCCGCCGCTGTCAAAACACCTGCTTTCCTTTTTCTTTCTGGTGCTGATGGGATCGGATTCGGCCGCGTACTACGGTGGCCGACTGTTCGGGCGACACAAGCTCGCCGCGAGTGTCAGTCCGGGCAAAACCTGGGAGGGCGCAATCGCCGGGATGCTGGCGAGCCTGCTGCTGGCGGCCGCGGCGCACTATTGGTTCTTCCTCGAGTTGCCTTTGAAGTTTGCGTTGCCGCTGGCGGCTGCCATGAATGTGGTCGGCGTGCTCGGCGATCTTACGGAAAGCGCACTGAAGCGTAGCGCGGGCGCGAAAGACACAGCGCAGATTCTCCCCGGCCACGGCGGTATTCTCGATCGGATCGATAGCTTGCTGTTCAATGCGCCGCTCATCTACTATTTTGCCTGGGCCTACTTCAATCGCTAAATGAGCACTAAAAAAATCGTCCTGATCATTGTCGGCATCATCGCGGTGCTCGGATTGATCGTTGCTTTGTTTGTCGGCGGGATTGCCTTTTTTGTGTTTCGCACAATTGGTCACAGCGAAGCCGCAGACACCGCGCGTGTTTATCTGCGCAATAATGAGAAGTTGAAGCAAGACATCGGGGAAGTAAGCGATTTTGGCTCGATCGTTACCGGCAACATCAATGTCAGCAACGGAGACGGCGTCGCGACGCTTTACCTGAAAGTCTATGGTGCGAAGAAGATCGTCAACGCGCGCGTGGATCTTTCTTATCGAAGCAATAGAGCGTGGCGCGTGACCGATGCTTCCTATGAAAGCGACCGAAAGACCATCGAATTAATGCAACCTTACGAGTCTGCGCCTTTACCGTCGCCTTGAGCCACTATGTCACTTCGCGCAATCTCCATTCTCGGATCAACCGGCTCGATCGGGTGCAACACGCTGCGCGTGATCGAAGCCCTGGGCAGCGATCGCTTTCGAGTTGTAGCGCTTGCCGCCGGACGAAATATCGCGAAGCTCGCGGATCAGATCGCGCGACACGAACCTGAAATTGTCTCAGTCGAGTCTGCAGAACTTTCAGCAGAGCTCAAGTCGGAACTCGCGCGCCGAAGCGTTAAGCTGCCGTCGATTTTCGTTGGCGAATCAGGGCTGGTTGAAGTTGCGACCCACGCGAAAGCTGATTGCGTCGTTTCCGCGACCGTAGGCGCGGTGGGTTTTGTGCCGACGCTGCGCGCTTTGGAGGCCGGAAAACGCGTTGCTCTGGCAAACAAGGAAACGTTGGTGATGGCCGGCGAGTTGATGACTCAAGCTGCGCAAAAGTCCGGCGCCGAGTTGTTGCCGGTCGATTCTGAACATAACGCCCTGCATCAATGCCTGCGGGGCGAGCAGAAAAGTGAAGTGCGCCGGATCATCCTCACTGCTTCGGGCGGTCCTTTCCGCACGCGCTCGAAATCAGAAATGAGTGCCGCGACGGTCGCCGAAGCGATGAAGCACCCGACGTGGAACATGGGCGCCAAGATCACCATCGATTCAGCCACGCTTATGAACAAAGGGTTGGAAGTGATCGAGGCGCATTGGCTGTTTGGTTTTGCCGCGGATCAGATTGAGGTCGTAGTTCATCCGGAGTCGATCGTCCATTCGATGATTGAACTGGTTGACGGATCCGTAATCGCGCAGATGGGCGTGACCGACATGCGCCACGCTATTCAATACGCGCTGACATTCCCCGAACGTTGCGAATCACAGTTGCCACCGCTGAACCTCACGAAGCTTTCGTCGCTTCATTTTGAAGAGCCCGACCGCGATCGTTTCCCGTGCATCTCGCTCGCCTATCGCGCGCTGCGCACCGGCGGAACTCTAGCGGCGGCGATGAATGCCGCTAACGAGGAAGCGGTACACGCTTTCATCCACGAGCGAATTTCGTTTTCGGATATCCCAACAGTCATCGAAACTGTCATGGATCAGCACAGCACAACCGACGCTCGCAACTTGCAGGCAGTCCTTGCCGCCGATCAAGCGGCCCGCGCCGCGGCGCAGGCGGCGATTGCAGCGCTTTCGGCTCCAGTCCGGGCGAGCAACGTCGCCTAACCGGGATGTGGGCGTTAACCTGCTGTTTCGGCAACGTCGTTTGACCCCTCACTTTTGCCCACGTAAACTCGTCCTTTGTGAGCGGCTTTCGATCTCACACATAGCCTGACGCATCAAAGGGTCTCTGGAAGGACATAAACGTGGGTTTCCTATTTAGCTTGCCGGAAAATCTGATTTACGTAGTCGCATTTATTTTCGTGCTTTGCACCGCGGTTGTCCTTCACGAATTCGGCCACTTCATCGTGGCCAAGCTGTTCAAGATTCGCGTCGAAACATTTTCAGTCGGATTTGGTCCACGGCTGTTTGGCAAGAAGTGGGGCGACACTGATTATCGAGTCTCTCTGATCCCGCTGGGCGGTTACGTGAAACTCGGCGGCGACGAATCAAACGCTCCCATCGAAGGTGAAAGCGCGCCTGACATTCCACCTGAACAACGGTTCGATTTGCGGCCGCGCTGGCAGAGAATTCTGGTTGCGATTGCCGGTCCGGTTATGAACATCATCACCGCGCTGGCGATTCCGTTTACCGGCGCGCTCATTTATGGCGTTCAGGTAGCGCCGCCTCCCGTTGTGCGACAGGTGATTCCGAGCGGAGCGGCAGACGTTGCGGGATTAAAACCCGGCGATCGAATCGTCGCGTTTGATGGCAAACCAAATCCGCGTTGGAAGACGATTGCTGACGATGCGCTTCTTTCCCCCGGCGTGCCGATTCCCATCGACGTTGATCGAAACGGTCAGCGGCTGAGTCTCACAATCAAACCAACGCCGCACACCGAACAAGGCGAGACTGCCGGTTTCCTGGACTTCCTTCCGGACTATGGCAACGTGCCGATCGTCGTGCGAGAGGTTGTTCCTAATTCGCCGGCGGCTGATGCCGGTCTACAAGTCGGCGACCGCATCGTTGCTGTCAACGGCGATTCGGTAAAGAGCGCCGAGCAGGTGACGCAGTTTATTCGCGAGCACAAAGGGCAGCCCATTACGCTTGGCGCTGAGCGCAACGCGAAACAATTCACCATTACCGCCACGCCGCGATTGCTGAACCCACAAGAGGGCAGAGAGAGATTAGGATTCACGCCTGACGAACAGATTCCCTTTCAAAGAGTAGGCATCGCCGGCGCGTTCGTCGACGCGGTTGACAGCAACGTCGAGATCATTCGGGTCACCGGCAAAGCAATCGGACAGCTGTTTGCCGGCAAGCGTTCGGTGCGGAACACGATTTCCGGTCCAATTGGAATCTACTCAGCAGTATCCAGTTCGGTTTCGAGATTGGGCTGGGAAGGCGTCTTCAGCATTCTCGGGTTCCTCAGCCTGAATCTTGGTATATTTAATTTGCTGCCGATTCCGGTGCTCGACGGTGGCGCGATCTTTCTGCTGCTGATCGAAGCGGCGTTGGCGCTAATCGGAATGACGATATCGGCCAATGTGCGCGAGCGAATTCAGCAGGTCGGCTTTGTGGTCGTGCTCCTGCTGATGGTGTTTGTCATCACGAATGACGTGCTCAAGCGCTGGTCGATGCGCCAGGCGCCAGACAACAACGCTCCGGCAGCATCGCCTGCCCCAGCTTCACCTGCGCCGGCAACGCCCGGAAAATAAATTGATTCATGCGTAAATCAAGACCCGTTCAAGTCAGGCATGTACAAATCGGCGGCGGCGCCCCGGTTGTTATCCAGTCGATGACCAAGACCGACACTGCCGACGTCGGCGAAACCGTCGCCCAAATCGAACAGATGGTTAGCGCCGGGTGCGAGATCGTCCGGCTCGCCGTGCCTGATAACAACGCCGCGATTGCCCTCAAGGAAATTCGCAAACGCGTTCCCGAAGTCCCGCTCGTCGCCGACATTCACTTTCATTACAAGTTGGCGCTGATGGCGCTCGAAGCCGGCATCGACAAACTACGCCTTAACCCCGGCAACATCGGCAAGCATGAGCGCATCGTCGAAGTTGTACGTGCGGCGCAGGCTCAAAAAGTTCCGATCCGCATCGGCGTCAACGGTGGCTCGCTCGAAAAGGATTTGCTAAAGAAGTACGGCACCGCGACCCCGGAAGCGATGGTCGAGTCGGCGCTGCGCCATATTCAGATTCTCGAGGATCTCGACTTTACCGACATCATCATTTCGCTGAAGGCTTCCGATGTGCAGCGCACGGTCGCTGCGTACCGGTTGCTTGCGGAAAAAGTCGATTACCCGTTTCATCTGGGCGTAACCGAAGCCGGCACGGCTTTCACGGGCACAGTGAAATCATCAATCGGACTCGGCATCCTTTTGCACGAAGGGATCGGCGATACGATTCGCGTGTCTCTGGCGGCTGAACCTCAGGAAGAAGTGCGCGTCGCGTGGGAAATTGTGAAGTCGCTCGGGCTGCGCACGCGCGGCGTTACGGTAGTGGCTTGCCCAACGTGCGGACGCCTTGATGTCGATAACTTCGTCGAGATCGTCACTGAAATCGAGCGGCGGCTGGCGCATGTCGAGGAGCCGCTACATCTTTCGATAATGGGTTGTGCGGTCAACGGCCCAGGCGAAGCTCACGATTCGCAACTTGGCATCACGTTTGGTCGCGGCGTGGGAATGATCTTCAAAGACGGCGTGCCCATGCGCAAAGTCGCGGGCGAAGACATCGTTGAAGCTTTCGTGAAAGAAACTGAGAAGTTGTTGGCGGAAGGTCCCACAGCAAAACCGGAAGCGCGTAGCGAGTTAGTCACTATTACCTAATCACGCCTTAGGCCGCACTCAGGAAATTCGCGCCGGAACTGGTTTCTATTTCCTGGTGTACTCCTCCTCCTCGCTGGTAGTGATGCAGGTTGATGTTCGCAGGTCTCATTAACACCGCGGCTTCAGCCCGGTGTTGCAGCAGGCTTTTGGATGAAGACCCGTTTGAACAGCATTGATATATTTGACGAATCCACAGCATTTTAAGCGTCACTTGAGTCAGTTGCGGAATCAGCTGCGGAGCAGCGGCCAGAGCTCCGGCCCAAGGCGAGTCTGCGAGCCTTGGGTAGACAGTCACCGTAATTTCGGAGCCGCGGAGCGGCGATCTCTTGCATGATTTGTGCCTTGCGACCCGATTGAGTGAATCGCTGCTCCGCAGCTCTGGAGAAATTTTCGCGCGTAACCCAACGCTCGCAAAGCCTCGCGTTGGGCTTAACTATCACCGCTGCTCCGCAGCTCTGGAGAAATTTTCGCGCGTAACCCAACGCTCGCAAAGCCTCGCGTTGGGCTTAAACCGCTGCTCCGCAGCTCTGGAGAAATTTTCGCGCGTAACCCAACGCTCGCAAAGCCTCGCGTTGGGCTTAACTATCACCGCTGCTCCGCAGCTGACACGCTACCGCTCAACGGTTCTGACACGATACCGCTCGCCGTCTAACACAACCGTGTGGAAGTTTCTAGGCAGACGCCATCGACATCAACAACCCGTCACTGGCGATTTTGCGATTCAGATTCACCTCGAGCGCGCCGCGTAGTTCTTCGATTTGGACCAGCCAGCGTTCCGCCCGCTTGCTGCCAAGTTCGCCGGCAATCGCTTGCAGTTCGTTGACCAAATCGTAATTGGTAATCGACTCTGCCGGTCGTCCGAGCGACAGCGCCCACGCATCACGAATCAAAGTTTCCAGCACATCAAGCGACTGTTCGTAATCGCCACGATCTTTCGCGGTGGCCAATTCCTCCGCTGCGCGAAGCAGTTGCACGCGATTGCCGGTGATCGTCAACGCCCGCAGAATATCCAGCATCGATTGCCGGCGCTCGCGATAGTCATCGACGTCTACGCTTAAAGCGTTCCCGAGACTGCCGCGAGAAGTCCGCGCGAGGAGCGCCGCATCGTCCGAGATCATTCCGGGCCGCTTCATCAGGAACTGTTCTATGTCAGAGAAGGGAATCGGCGCCAGGCGAATCATCTGACATCGCGAGCGAATAGTTTGCAGCAACGCCATGGGATTCGTCGTCGTGAGAATCAGATGAGTCGTCACAGCCGGCTCTTCCAGCGTCTTGAGCAACGCATTGGCCGCCTGATCGTTCATGTACTCGGCGTCCTCGACTATGAAGATGCGAGCGGCGCCTTCGAACGGGCGAAAGTTCGCCTCGCGTTCGAGTTCGCGCATCGGCTTTACGCGAATGATGTGGTTGTAAGGCCTGACCATCGCCACATCGGCGTGCTCGCTCCAAATCATTCGTTCCTTGTTGTCATCAGCGCTGGAGAACGGTGGAAAGGTCGATTTTGAAATCCGCTTACACGACGAGCACTCGTCGCATGCTTCGACGCCGGAACGGTTGCGACAGTTGAGCGCCTTGGCCAATTCAAGCGCGAACAGTTTCTTGCCGATGCCGGCTTCGCCCGTGAACAAGAGCGACCCCGGCACACGTCCACCAGTCAGCAACTGCCGCAAGGCCTGCTTTACTTCGTTATTTCCGATGAGCCTGGCAAACATAATCAACCGGCAGTAGCCCGACCGTTAGGGAGGGCGTGGCCCCCAATCGAACGCCCTCCCTAACGGTCGGGCTACTGCCCTATCGTGGCGATCACGCCGCGGTCATTCAAAAACGGAAGCACGATATCCATGACCAGTTGTTGAGTTTCCTGAACTGAGCCACGCGCGTCAATCAGCCGGACCCGATCAGGATTCGCTTTGGCAATGTCGAGATAAGCGTCGCGCACGCGCATATGGAATTCGTGATGCTCGCGGTCCAATCGATCGCTATGCTTCGCTTTGTTTCGTCGTCGCGTCCGCACGGCTGATTCAGGCACAGACAAATCAAACAACAGTGTCAGATCGGGCTTCAGTCCTTCGGTCGCGAGCTGCACGATCTCATTAATCAACTCAGGCGAGAACCCACGTCCGGAACCTTGATAAGCGACTGTCGCGTCAGCATATCGATCGGACATGACGACTTTGCCGGCGGCCAGAGACGGCCGTAAGACGGTCCGCACGTGTTGAGCACGATCCGCCGCGAACACCAGCAACTCAGCCAAAGGATCCACCTGCTCTTGCACGTCGAGCAGCGCTGCGCGCAGCTTCAGCCCGAGAGTCGTGCCTCCGGGCTCGCGGGTCGTGACCACGTCAATGCCGCGCACGCGCAACTCGCTGGCGAGCAGTCGAAGCTGCGTCGATTTTCCGCAGCCGTCTATTCCTTCAAAGGTGATGAAAACCCCAGCCATGCAGAGTTTCAAACGGCGGGTGGTTCGGTCGGTTGATCCGGCGGACTGTCCGGCGCAGGAGGGGTATGGCGCAGTTCGCCCGTCCCGCGGCGCGACTGCGAAATCGTTGAAATAGCGTGCTTGAAAATGAGTTGCTCCTGGGCGCCGGTCTCGAGCAGCAGCGAGAATTTATCAAAGCTCTTGATGCGTCCCAACAACTTCGCGCCGTTCACGAGGTAAATCGTCACAGTGGTTTTCTCTCGGCGGGCGAGGTTCAGAAAACCATCCTGGATGTTTTGTGGTACTGCTTTTGAGTCCACTAACTTTTCCTTTTGGTTGGTGGTTTGAGCGACGTTCAGAGTATACCAGCCTTGCGAAGCTTACAAGGATTTTTCTTGTTCACTGTTCTCATCCATTGTAGTTCCGGTCAACAGTTTCAGAACGTTTCGTTGCAGCACATGGTCGTCGCCGAAGCCCTCCACCCATTGGACACCGGGCTCGCGCCGAAACCAGGTGAGCTGTCGCTTCGCGTAATGTCGCACGTCGAGTTTCGTTTGCTCGACTGCGCTTTTCAAGTCGCGGTCACCGTGCAGATACTCGACTACACGCCGATAACCGTGTGCGCCCAGAGCGCTCGAGTTTGCCGGCACACCGTCGCAGAGCAGCTCGCGCACCTCTTCGACCAATCCATCGGCAAAGTGTTTCTCAGTCCGCGCGTTGATGCGCGTGTATAGCTCGTCGCGCGGCGGATTCAAAGCAACTACCCGAATTCGATGCGCAATTTCCGGAGGCTGAGGTCGGAGTGGTCTGTGAACCGAAATGCGCGTGCGTGTTTGCAGGTAAAACTCAATCGCACGTTGGACGCGAGGCCAATCACGAGCGTTGAGCTTATCGGCTTCGGCTTTATCAAACCTTTGAAGGATTTTGTGGAGATGCTCGGAGCCGCAACGCTCCCGAATTTCTGACAAGCGCCGGCGCAGGTCTTCGTCAGTCGAAGGGCTGGGAAAGAAAGGACGACGAAGAGCGCGCAGATAAAAACCGGTTCCGCCTACGAGAATCGCTGTGCGTCCTCGCGCTTCAATTTCGCGAATTGTGTCGATCGCCACGCGCGCCCAATCAACAGCGGTGAATGTTTGTGAGGGCGAAACGAAATCGATTAAGTGATGCGGAATTCCGCGACGCTCCTCTAACGGGACCTTTGCAGTCGCGATTTGAATTCCCTGATAGACCTGAACGGAATCACAGTTGATGATTTCGCCGTTAAGGCGCAGCGCGACTTCAATTCCCAGCTCAGATTTTCCGGACGCAGTCGGGCCGACAATCGCGATGATCTGGCGGGTTTTCGGAACGCGGGCATCCTTGCCCGCATCTTCGGTCTGATTACTTGAATAGATCACCCGCGGCCGATGATAAGCCGAATTACGATCACGAGCCAGACAACCGCCAGCAACACGATCGCGCCAATGATTTGATTGCGTGAGAAACGCATCGCTCTGCAGCCAAGTTATCGCAGCACGACTCTTAAGACGAGACCAATGCCCCACAACACAATGTCGATGATCGCCAGCACCTTGGCGGTCATCAACATGCCCCGCTTATCGTGAGCGACGTTGTACGTCTCGATCATTTGCAGTCCGCTATTCGCTTTGCGAAAAGCGATGAAGCCGAAAATGAATCCGAAGCAGAACACGCCCAGGATGCTGAGGAGCAGAGCAGTCTTCGCTTCAGAGGCGATGACGTTCGCTTGCTGGGCCAGCATGTCGGGCGGATACATGCCGCTTCCGATCGACGGCGGTGGTGGAATGAAAGGCTGGTTCGGCGGTGTTGATGACACGGCGCGAGCCTCCTCAGGTCAGGGGGATGATGGAGCTTTACCGCAAACAACCGCGATATCTTAATACAACTTCGTCAGTTCGATGCCGGTGTAATACGTTTTGAGAATCTGTTCGACGTTGAGGCCTTGCTTCGCCAAGCCGTAGGCGCCGAACTGGCACATACCTACGCCGTGACCCCAGCCGCGTCCGGTGAAGATGAATGCAGTAACTCGATTGTCATCGTTGTAGACGCGATCGATGACGAAGAGCTGTTCCTTCAGTCCCAGCGCCGAGCGAATACGTCCGCCACGGATGTGCGCAGTGCCTTGCGTGCCGATTACTTCAAGATCAGTTACGCGCCGCGACGAGCCTTGCTTCACGATGCGCAAGTCTGTGATCGAGCCGATGCCGCGCACGGAACGGCCGAGTCGCGCTTGGACCACGCCCACGCCCATTTGGGCGGTCCAGTTACTGAGAGAAGAAAAGCGATCGGCCGCGGCGCCATTATTCGCAGGTCGAACCTCAAGATAATCAACTTCGCCGCGCGCGCTGACGTGGAAGATGACGGGTTCGCCACCAACCAGCGCCAGCGATTTCATCTGGTAAAGATTCTCGCCGAACTCGCGAAACAGAAAGGCATCGTTGTTGACCGTAATCGGCAGGTCCTTTCCCTTGTTCGAACGGAGCATCATGATGCCGTTCGTCGCCGGTCGAGAAGTTCCTTTTTGCACCGTCAGAAGATTTCGCGCTTCCAACATTTTTACGATGGCGTGCAGAGCGCGGGCCCGCGGCATCGCCTCTTTCGGATGAAGAGTTGCGTCGGCATTGAGCGACAAAGCGCCTTCGCGAACCAGCATTGCCACATCAGCTCGATTCGCAGCCGGAACATCTTCGCCGTCACGGAAGCTCAACAGATAGTCCGCGTCCGCTTGATTGAAAAGCGTGTCCGCGCGCGAGTCGCCGTAAACCGCTGCCAACAAAGCAGTGCCGAATGGGCCAACGCGCGTTGCGTCGTCAGGGGCTTTGAATGACACAGCCCGCGCGAGGCGCGCAACCACGTTGAGCCAATCACGAGCTTCTGATTCTGAGATATGGGAATTCAACCACGAACTGGAAACTTTATCGGTCGGAAGATTGAATCCGTGCACCGCGAGCAACGCCGCGTCGCGGGCGTAAACCAGATCGCGCTCGTCTTTGATTTCAAACAGGTCGCGGGAACTCTTAATCATGAACGGCGCGAATTCGGCTTTGCCTTCAGCGGCGCATTCGCGGCCGCGCAGGTAAGGAACTGCGTCGTTAAAAATGTTCTCGGCATCTTCCGTTCGTCCGCCGCACGTTGAGGTGTAGAGAGCGTTAATTGGTTCGCCTTTGTAGGTCGCGATGACGCCGCGAGTTTCTTCCACCGCGCGCGATGTCAGTGAAGTTTCGCTCGACAAGCCGCGATAGACTTGCGACCGGGTCGTGGGAAGCAGGTCGAAACCTTCCGAACCAAACTGTCCGCGATTCCTAACTGCATAAGTCCGGGCGGCGATTGCTTGGGCCTTCAAAGCTTCGAGAGCGGGATAAGACAGTTCGTTCGGCACGACGCCGCGCACGTAATCTTCAAGGCCGATGACATTTACGACCGTGACGCTGCCGTGGGTGTTGGCGAAGACTTCGATCCTGCCGCGATATGGTTTGTCGTTGAAACGGACCGGTGCGTTCTTTTCGTCTGATGAAGCGAAGATGAGCGGTGCGCTCGATCGGAGCATCGACGCTGTACCGCGGGCAAAGGCGACCAACTCTCTCGAAGGCGCCGTCGGGCGGGCGGTCAGCTTCACTTTGTTCGCGCCATTTGATTGAGCGTTGGACGACGGCAGAGTCTTCGCAACTGGGTTGCTTGTGGGCGCGTTTGACGTCTCACGCACGGACAGCACTTCAAAACCCGCATCATCGAGCTTCGCGGCGGTTTCATCGGCTTCGGCCTTCGTCGATTGCGAAATCGAGACTCTCCATTTGTCGCCCGAATCATTGACGAGCCGCGCCTCATCATTGGTGGCTTGGCGCAGGGCCTCACGCAATCGATCGGCTTCCTCGCGAGACACCCCTCGGGCGATCTCGATTTCATAAGCGTGGTCGTTTGGCACTCGCGCGGGCGTCAACATCCGCGATTCAACTCGAATGCGAGCGGCTTCAACCGGCTGACTTTCGGAACTGAATTCAGAGACGCTCAGCAACTGTGCTGCCGTCGAGATCGTGGCGGCGCTCGTTCCCGTGGACAGCGCAATTCGCATCACCGGCTCGTTTGAAACCGTCGTCGTCCCGGTTTCGCTTGCGGTGCTTACGATGGATGTTTTGTCAGCAGGCCAGCGGGTCGATTTGTCGTCTGAACGAGCGCCCGGCTGCTGCGCGAGCACCAATGGCGCAATTGGAGAACAGCCAAACGCCGCCAGCAACAACACGGCGGCAAATCTTTTCATAAGGCAAATCATTTCTTAGAGCTTTCGCGTGCAGGGGAGGGCAGGCCCGGGCGGGCAAAACCATCTTACTACAGAATCAGGACGGCGAGAGGGCAAAATCACGGCTTCCAACGAAAAGAAATTCGCACCAAACAGTTCATCTGCGAACCGTGGCGATGAAGAGAAATGTTCCTGCGATGCCGAACATGCCCGCTATGACAAATGGCGTCTGAGGAGTGAACTTCCAGAGGAGACCGCCAACGGCCGCCGCGGGAGTAATCGCCAAACTCCGCAGAAGATAATAGAGGCCGACGCTGCGTGCGCGGAACTGCGGCTTGGCAAAATCCACGATCAGTGCCTTGCGTGCGGGCTCGCCGATTTCCCTGAGACCTCCAATAATGAAGGCAATCACAAGTCCGGTGAAGTCATGCGCGTTGACGATCGCGAGGGGATACAACGCGAAGGCACAGAACGTCGCGATGATGAATGGTCGTCGCCCGACTCGATCAGCCGCTTTGGCTGCGGGCAAGTAGATGATTAGAGTCGTAGTGAACAGAATTGCCAGCAACGTTCCGAATCTCGACATGGAAAGATGCAGGACGTTAGTGACGTAAAGAATCACCAGGACATCCGCCATTCCTTCGCAGGTTCTGATGAATATGTCTGAGACCAGCAGGCGTTTTAGTCCGGTTTCAAACGACCGCCAGACACCGAAGATGTTCGCGGCGTGGAGCGGCTGGGTGGTGATGTCTATCATGCGAATCAAGAGTGCCGTCAGAATCGCGATCGCCAGTGTCACAATCAAACCGAGGTGAACACCTGAGACTATTCCGCGTCGAGCGATGAGGATTCCGCCAATGATTGGCGCAATCACGATCGGCACCCGCTTGAGGATCGATTGGATGGAAAATCCCATCGCGCGTTTCTCGGGCGGCAGAGAGTCGCCGATGACCGCGAACATCGCTGGTGAAGCCATGCTCTGCCACGCCATTACAAAGGCCAGTCCCGCAAAAGCAAATGGCCACGATGGCCCGAGCAGGTAGATCAAATAGCCGATGCAAGCGAGTCCCAGAAAAAAGAGAAACGCTCGTCGCCGGCCAAGTCGATCAGCAATCCATCCACCGGGGTACTGGTAGATGCCATCGAGAAAGTCTTCCGCTGTCCCAAATAATCCAATGACCGGAACACTGGCGCCGAGCGCTTCCAGATATTTTGGCAGGAACTTCTTCCAGAGTTCTTCGCCGAATCCCAACAGGAACACCGCGCCGGAAGCGAGCGTTACGTTCCGTTCGAGGCTGAGAAAACCTGTGATTCTGTGAAGCGAGGTGGCGGACTCTTCGTGATGTTCGGTAGCCATAGCAGTTTAGTGCGCATCGAGAGCTGCGACGGCGAGTGCGTGAAATTCGCGGCGCACGCCATTGATGTTAGCGAACGGCAGAGGTCTTTGGTGAGTGCGATTCGTTAACAAGATGAAGACGCGTTGGCGTTCAGCATCAATCCAACAGCTCGTGCCCGTGAATCCGGTGTGACCAAAAGCATCCGAA
>DATLVM010000530.1:0-2393 GCA_035577445.1 Pyrinomonadaceae bacterium | reverse complement strand
CTGTTGCAGCCAAATTCCCAGGACGAGGAACAACCAAAGGGTTCCGGAGTTATCAGGTCCGCTGTCATGAATCCGCAGTTGCGCCTCTATCGATTCAGGCACAAACCATCTGTAAATTGAAGCGTTAGGATTAAGAACAATTTGCTCAAACAGGCGGCGACCGGACTGGCCTTCGCGAAACCATTCGCCTCGGGGAATGCCGAATCCCATTTTTTTTCGGTGCACGAACTCAGAGGGAAAGTTCCGGCCCAGCACATTCTTGAGCAGGTATTTTCGCCTCAAAGTATTTGATCCGTTAAGCCGAAACCGCTGATCGACCGGCAAGCTTGCCGCGAACTCAACCACGCGAACGTCGATCAGAGGCGTTCTCACTTCCAGGCCATGATACATACTCGCGACGTCCACTTTCGTCAGAATGTCGCAGGGTAGATAGGTCTGATAATCGAGATATTGAGCGTATGACAACCGATTGAAACGACGAGCCTTCTCATGCGCGGCTGCAAACACTCGCGGCTGGCGGTCAAGCAGAAAATGGAAATCATCGCGCCAAAGCGAGCGCCGTGTCTCTCTGGGCAACACAGTGTTAATGCTCTGCCACTCCGGCAGCGCGTTCAGCGCGCCTTCAGTTGCATATCGACCCGCAGCCTTTCGCAGCCACCATAACGCCGCGCGCGGGTGTCCGTCTTTCGCCGACGTTCGGGCTTGCTGCATCAAACCCGCGTCGAGCCATTTTTCATAGTTGTCGTAACCAGCAAATCCTTCGTCACCGCCGTCGCCCGACAAAACCATCGGCACATGCTCACGTGCCAATCGCGAAACGTACCACGTCGGCACCGCGGAACTGTCGCCAAACGGTTCGCCATAGTGGGCGATCAGTTCCGGCAGAATGGCGAGCATGTCTTCCCGCACAAACTCTGTGCGCAGGTTGATGTGACACTGCTCGGCCACTTGTTCGGCGTAAGGGACTTCAGAGTATTGCTTCTCCTGAAAACCAATCGAGAAGGCCTGAACCGGCTCTTGCAAAATGCGACTCATCTCGGAAGCCACAACCGAAGAGTCAGTGCCTCCGGAAAGAAAGACGCCGAAGGGTACATCGCTGATCAGGTGCGCTTTGACGGAATCGTGGATAACCTCAGCAGCTTTTTCTTCCCATTGTTGATCGCTCAGGCCGTGTCGAGGTTTGAAACGCAAGTCCCAGTAACGCGTGGGGCCTTCGACGTTTCCATCGAAATCCACCATCAGATAGTGTGCAGGAGGCAATTTGAATGTATCGCGATAAATCGTGTGCGGTGTCGGGATGTATTGAAACCTCAGGAAGTAATCAACCGCTTCCAGATTTCCATTCGGAGGATCGGCATCAACACTGCGAAGGGCTGAGAGTTCTGAAGCGAAAGCCAGGTAGTTCTCAGCGACCCGATAGTAAAGTGGCTTGATGCCAAAGTGATCTCGCGCCAGTAAGAGTTTCCGCTTGCGGAAATCTGCCAGCGCGAAGGCAAACATGCCGCGAAATCGCTGAACACATTCCGCTCCCCATTCCTGGTAAGCGTGAATGACTACCTCGGTGTCCGAGCGCGTCACAAATCGGTGACCTCGACCGGCCAACTCGTCCCGCAACTCCGGAAAGTTGTACATCTCGCCGTTGTAAATGACCCAGATGTTCTCTTCCTCGTCAGCCATCGGCTGGTGACCTAATTCCGGATCAATAATCGCAAGCCGGCGATGGCCCAGGGCCACGCCGTCCCGGCGAAGAAAACCTACTCCATCGGGACCGCGATGACTGATGGCTCTCGTCATGCGATCGATTTCATCCGGCTGAATTGCCGCCGGCTGCCAACGAATGATTCCAGCTATGCCGCACATAAAGCGATCAGTTCAATCAAACTCTGGGGGTAACAATAGCGCTGAGATGTGGTCCGGCAGTCGCGCGCCGTTGAAAATCTCGAGCGTGCGGGAACTCCCGCGGAAACCGCCGATCGAAAAATCGATCTTTCTTTCCGACGAGCCACTCGCGTAGTAATCGCCAGTTAACTTCACGCGCCGGCGACAGTTCCGGATATCGTTGAAACTCGTGAAAGTTTATGTTCTGACAAAACAGAACATCGAATCCGTGAGACTCGAGCAACGCACGCAGCGAATCTGCCGTGAACTTACGCACGTGCTGAACTTTGTGAAACTCCGCTTCGCAGAAGGGGCAATAAGTCATGGCTAATTCCAGGTCTTCATCGTTCGGCGTCGTGAACAAGACAATCCCGCCGGGACGGACCAAACGGCGCATTTCTGCGATCACTTGGGTAAGCAACTCGTCGGATAGATGCTCGATTGTCTCGGTGCAGGTTACCACGTCGAAGAAAGCCGAATCGAAACTGGTTGGGAGTTCTCTGACCAGCGTTGCA
>DATLVM010000529.1:0-4398 GCA_035577445.1 Pyrinomonadaceae bacterium | reverse complement strand
AAGCTTATGGCAAAAAACTGAAGGTCTTCACCCCCGAGGCCATCGAAGCAATGCAGAAATATTCCTGGCCCGGCAACGTTCGAGAATTGCGAAACACGATCGAACGGGTTGTGATCATGCACCAAAATCAGAAGGTGAGGATTAAGGATCTGCCCGCCTTTGGTGAAGCCGAACCTCCCGCATCTTCGTATCGTTTTCCTTCTTTTAAGGAGGCGAGCGACGCCTATCATCGCGAATTCATTCAGCGGAAGTTGGACGAAGCCGACGGCAATGTTTCGCGGGCGGCAGAGTTGATGGGCATCGATCGCAGCCACCTTTATCGTCGAATGAAAGCGCTGGGCATCAGCGCGCGATAAGTTTTAGAAGACTCGGTGTCATCATGCTAGAATCGAAGTCGAGGCTTGACCGATGGTAGCGAACTTAGAAGCGACAATCGAAGATCTTTACGCGATCAAGGGCAAGGCGGAAATCGTCAACGGAGAAATTGTCCATATGTCCCCCACCGGAGCCGCTCCGAGCTATGCTGCAAGCGAGATCTTTGTGAGCTTGCGCGAATATTCCAAACGAACAAAGACAGGCTATGCGATTGGCGACAACGCCGCCTTCCATGTGCAACTGCCAAACCGAAAATCGTTTAGTCCCGACGCGGCATATCACATTGGCAAATGGACCGGGATGAAATTCTTTGAAGGCGCGCCGGTATTCGCGGTTGAGGTTCGCAGCGAAGGTGATTATGGGCCTGCTGCGGAACGAGCGATGGCCGCGAAGCGCACAGACTATTTTGCCGCGGGCACGCGGGTCGTTTGGGACGTCGATCTTCTAAGCGACGATGTCGTCAAGTCTTACCGAGTTGAATCTCCGGAGCAACCGCGGGTCTTTCGCCGTGGCGAGATCGCAGATGCCGAACCGGCGGCGCCGGGTTGGTCGATGCCCGTGGACGATCTATTTATCGAACTAGAGAATTAGGTTTTATGGATTACACCACACGAGAATTATTGAAACGTTATACGAAGATGGCGCTCGGCCAGCCCTTTGCGCCGGTTTTGCTGAACATTCTGGTGACGTCGGTGTGCGACATGCGTTGCACGCATTGCTTCTTCACGGATGAATTGGACGATCGTCCGCGCAAGAAACTGCAGATGAAGACCGACGAGATTGATCGCATCGCGCAGACACTCGGCGGCAATCTTGGAGTTTTGATTTTGGCCGGCGGCGAGCCGTTCACGCGCAAAGACCTTCCGGAAATCGTCAGCTCATTCTATCGCCACAACAATCTCGAATCGGTTTACCTGATGTCGAACGGCCAGATTCAAAAGCGAATCTTTCCAGACGTCACGCGTATTCTCGAAGAATGTCCGAACCTAAACGTGACGGTCGCGATGGGTATCGATGGTTTGCAGCAGCAGCACGACAAGATTCGGCAGAAGCCCGGCTCGTGGTCGATCGCGATCGAAACGGCGCGTGAGCTGAAGGCGATGAAGAAGCAGTATCCGCAGCTTGACCTGCAAACCTGCACCTGCTTCATGCACTCGAACCAGGACACGATTTTCGAGTGGTACGACTTTTTGAAGCACGATCTCAAGCCGGACAAAGTCAACTTCAACTACATTCGTCCGCCATCAGCCGATCCGATCGAGTTGGACATCGATCAGACTCGCTATGCGAAGCTGGCGAACATGATTGATGACGATTCGCGTCATGCAGCGATCAAGAACAACTACGGCGGCAAGGCCGGCTTTTTCAAAGCGGCGATTGACATCTACATGCACGGCCTGATCACGAAGACCCAGGAAACGCAGCAGGCGCAATTGACCTGCTACGCGGGCACGGCCGGCGCGGTGATTTACGACGAAGGCACTCTGTCATCGTGCGAGAACCTGGCGCCGATCGGAAACCTGCGCGATCACGATTGGGACTTCCAGGGTCTCTGGCTCTCGCCGGCGATGAAAGAACGGCGCAAGCACGCGGCTAACGGTTGCTTCTGCACGCACGAATCGAATTGTTATTACCCGTCGTTGCCCTTCAATCCGAAGCATTTGATCAAGATCAAGAAGTTAGAACGTGAAATGAAGAAAGCCGCGCGCGATTTGGCGGTGCAGGTCGATGAGCAGCCTGACGGAATTGCCGTGAAGGCGTAGTGTCAGTACCGCCTGCGGTAGCGGGCGGTTGATGTTTAGACGAAGCTTAAACCGCCCGCTACCGCAGGCGGTACTGACATGAATCCCAACGCACCGAAAATCCTGATCATCTCGTCGGACACCGGCGGCGGCCATCGCTCGGCGGCGGCGGCGATCGTTGCCGGGATCGAAAGTTTTGTGAAAGGCGAATCATACGCCGTCCGCGTGGTGCGCGCGGTCGAGGAGTCGCATCATCTCGCCGCGAAACTAGTAGCCCTTTACAACTGGTTGCTGCGCAATAAGCAGCATTGGATGAAGTACTACTACTGGCTGATTAATCGCTTTCGGCCAGAGACGCGCGAGTTCTTTCATTCACGATGCATTGGTTACGTGCGCGAGTTGTTTCAGCGGTGGTGCCCGCACATCGTCGTCAGCGTACATCCTTTGACGCAACACATCTTCGCGCGCGTGCTGAAAGAGTTAGGTCTCGCCGAACGCATTCCGCTCGTTACTGTAGTCACCGATCCGTATTACGGGTTCTGGAGGGGCTGGGCATGCGACGATGTGCGTCTGTATCTCGTCGCCAGTGATGAAGCGAGACGGCAGTTGATCGACTACGGAATTGCGCCTGAGCGGATCAAGATTTCAGGCATGCCGGTGCATCCGAAGTTTTCTTTTCCCGGCGACGATGCGGCGCGGGTTGCGCGCACTGCGCTGGGTCTGGATGCTGAGAAGTTCACCGTCTTCGTTAACGCCGGCTGGGAAGGCGGCGGCAACATCCCGGACATCTTTCGCGAGTTGGTGCGCGGCGAATTGGACGTGCAGGCAATCTTTCTCGCCGGTAAAAACGAGGCCTTGAAGAGCGAAGCGGAATCGATCGCCGGTGAAGCTAAATTCCCGATCAAGGTCATCGGCTATTCAGAAGAAGTCGAACAACTGATGCGCGCCGCCAACGTAATGATTTCAAAGCTAGGTGGCTTGACCACGTTTGAGGCGTTGAGTTGCCGGGTTCCCATCATCGCCGACGCCATCACGACACCCATGCCGCAGGAAGCGAGCACGCTGAATTTAATCGTAAAGAGCGGCGCCGCAGTCATGCTGCAGCGAGCGTCGGACGTCGTGCCCGTCCTGCATCGGATGATCGAGGACTCGAAGCACTACGCTGCCATGCGCGCCGCGACAATTACCATAGCCATTCCGAATGCCACCAAGCGAATTGTTGACGAAATCATTTCGCTAATTCCCGAATCGGCGAGTACGGCGGCAGAACCGCTCGTGGAAAACGCAGCCTGAAGTTCCTCTTGATTCCCCTCATTAACCCGAATGTTCGCCAGCCGTTCTTGACTGACTTGGTTGCTTCGCGATTAAATCCAACCGTTCTTGAATCCCGAAACATAGTTGCAGACCCGGGAACGATGCGACCAGCCTTCGGATCGCCGTGAATTGTTTGTCGCTATCGCTCCGGGTTCTGTAACACCCAAAACGAAAACCAGCACAATGAGTCTATTACTCGAAGGAAAGCGCACGTTCATCACCGGAGGCACGCGCGGCATTGGTGCAGCGCTGTGTCAGGTGTTCGCGCGCGAAGGCGCGGACGTCGGATTCAGTTATAACTCCCGAGATGATCTTGCGGAGGAAATGAAGGGAATCATCGGAGCGCTGGGCCGTCGCGTGCGAGCGTTCAAGGTTTCTGTCACCGATCGCTTCGGCATGAAGCACCTGACGCGCGAACTCGTTCAGGAATGGGGAGGTCTCGACATTCTGGTGAACAATGCCGCCATCAATCGAGGCGATAATTTTGCGACGACGACCGACCGTGCCTGGGACGATGTCATCAACACGAATGTCGGCAGTCTCTTTGCGGTCACGAAGCCCATCTACAAACAGATGATTCGTCAGCGCGCCGGCTGCATCCTCAACATCACTTCGATTGGCGCTATCCGGGCGCTGCCGACTTCAGTTCACTACGCGACTTCAAAAGCCGCGATGATCGGATTCACCAAATGCCTCTCGCGTGAAGCGGGAACTTTCGGCGTGAAGGTGAACGCGATTGCCGCGGGGATTTTCAACACGGATTTGGCGCAAGCTCTGCCCGAGCGCCTGCTCCAGATGCATGACTTCTGGGCTTCGGCGGGAAGGCTGGGGCGGCCCGAAGAGTTGGCAGAGTTTGCCGCGTTCATGTGCAGCGATCGCAACAGCTTCATGAACGGCGAGATCGTGATCGTGGACGGCGGCGCAGTTACTTAATCGCAATCGGGTTTGTTGTCGAGCAAAACCGATT
>DATLVM010000528.1:0-3654 GCA_035577445.1 Pyrinomonadaceae bacterium | reverse complement strand
GTGGCCCGCGCCGATGAAGTATTCATCGCCGGTTCCACTAACGGTTGCTTTGGCCTCGGATGTACGCCTGGGGCAAGCGCGACCGCCGGTGGGTTGACTTATTCAAACGCCACGTTCGCCGGCACGACTGTGAATGGGTTTCGCGGTCTGGGAGGGAATGCGAACCCGGGATCCAACTTTAATAATTTGGGATCGATTAGTTTGAGCACGAGCGCACAAAACTACCTGATCCCCTTTACGTTACAGATTACTTTCACGGCCCCGCAAGGAATAGACGGCTCAAATTCGTCGTCATTCATTGCAAACGTGACGGGCAGTGTCAGAAGTGACAACACCGGCGGCGTGTTCATTGACTTTGATAACACACCGTTGATATTCACCTTCAACGACACGAACTGTGAATCGAACCCTGAAGCTCAGCCGCCGGCCGCTGGGACAACAACCTGTGGCGCAGGATCGTTTTCTTTCAGTGTGAATGACGTCGCAATTGATCCGGGCCAGACCGTCTCGTTGACTGGACAAATTACCGGCGCAGAGCAGACGGCGGTTCCCGAGCCCGCCAGCATCTTCCTGCTGGGAACAGGTCTCGTCGGGCTTGCTCATGCGGCGCGGAAAAAAATCAAACGTAGCAAGACTAGCTAGGCCGAACTCCGTGGGAGCGAAATCTCTCTTTAGCTCCTTTTCAGCATTACCAGAACATCGCCTCTCGGAAGGGACATCGTCGCTCCCGAGAGGCGATAAAGTTTTCTCGCCCCGATACCGGCATCTCCTATTAGCAGCCGCGGCCCTTGGCCTTGTTCAACTACCCTATCCGAAACCAAAAACACCTCCCGACCTGCTTACCGTTAGACAGTTCCGTCACGCGATGCGAATATGTTTCTATCGCTCATGCCAAAAACAAAACGCGTAGGAGTACTAACCGGCGGAGGTGACGCTCCGGGATTGAATCCGGCCATCAAGGGTCTGGTTTATCGCGGCTCAGAACTTGGCCTCGAAGTAATTGGTCTGTTCGACGGCTGGCGCAGTCTGCTCAATCCCCGGCCCGGTATTTTGGCGCTCGATCGCGCCGCCGTGCGTCGTTGGGATCGCGACGGCGGAACCAATCTCGGCTCGTCGCGCACCAATCCTTTTCGCCAGGTCAATGAAGAAGGCGAACATCAGGATCGATCCGACGAGGTCATGGCCAACCTCGAGCAGCTTGGGTTAGAAGCAGTCGTCGCGTGCGGCGGCGAAGACACACTCGGTGTCGCCGCGAAGCTGTCTGAAAAAGGCGTGAAGGTAGTCGGCATTCCGAAGACGATCGACAAGGATCTCGCGGGGACGGATTACACGCTGGGCTTCGATACGGCGATGCGCAACATCACCGAGATCATCGAACACTCGCGCACGCCCGCAGGTTCACATGGCTGGGTGCAAATCATCGAGGTGATGGGCAGACACGCCGGCCATCTCGCCTTGTGGTCCGGCGTCGCCGGGCAGGCGCACATCGTCTTGATTCCCGAACATCCATTCCGTTACGAACGAGTGTTTCACATTCTCCATGATCGAATTGGTCCACCGGGATTAATCCCGGGACGAGCCGAGCGACCACGTTACGCAGTTATCGTCGTCGCCGAAGGCGCGCGCGCCGAAGACGGCGAGACGATCACGCTCGACGATCGTCACGATGCGTTTGGCCATGCGCGCCTGGGCGGAATCGGAGAGGTGCTGGCCCAAAGGATCTCCAGTGACACTCCCTACGAATCGCGCGCAGTGATGCTCGGGCATCCGCAACGCGGCGGTCCGCCGAGCGCGATCGATCGCATCATGGGTTTGTTGTTCGGGGCGCGTGCTGCGGAAGCTGTAGCAGCGAACGACTTCGGAAAGATGGTCTCTGTGCGCGGCGTCGCACCCGCGTGCGAACTAAGCCTCATTGATATCTCGCAAATCGCCGGCAAGATTCAGACGGTTGACGTGGAACGTTATTACGATACCAATCGCTACCATCTGAAGAATATTGGCATGTAATCGGGATGCTATTGAATGTCACCTGCGAGGACGGTTTGCTCTTTACGCCGAGGCGCGCAATTGAATAGCCGTCGGCATCGTCTCTGGATCATGAAACAACACGATTTGTCTTCAAGCTGAAGGCGTGAGATTTAGTCCGACCCTTTCCACCGAATACGCAGATTACCCAGATTCGAGATCAGCGATACTCCGGCGTTCGCCTTCTGCCTTCTGCTTACTGCTTTTCTTCAGCATGTACACCCCTTGCTTGATTCTGATCGCAAATCCTTCATCAACCAGTTGATGATTTCCGGAGCCCGCTTCAACGCGGCTCAAACCCGAAGCGCGTGCGGTCTCGCCCAGTTGAGTCATCCCGGCGCCCGCCAGATATGCCCGGGCGATCTCTCGCAGTGCCGTTTTGCGCGCCACACGTTTTCTCAGCTCCACCGCAAAGCGATCTTCGGCCAACATCCAGATATATGAAAACGGTTGATAGATGACGTCCTGAGGAATCACCTTCATCGCGCGTTGTAACTCATCGAGGGCGCGCGTGAATGCCGCACGCTCGGTGACTCCGCTTTCCGCGCGCAGGTCCGCAGTGGCCAGTTCGTGTTCGCGCCTGAGCACTTTCAGAATCCGCTGCGCTGCGTCTGACAAAACCGTTGGCTCGTCTTTCCGCCGGGGCATCCACACGGCGGCAAAATGGCTGATCAAACGCGGCGCGACAAACATCGAACGACCGCCCGCGAGTTTCGCGTAGTAAACGCGGCCGCGGCGCATGACTTCGTCCTTGAGGTACCAGGTCAGTCGCGTCTCTTCGTCTTTCTGAACATTGCGCGGCAGACTCACGTCGCGCCTGCCGCACACCGCAATGTAGAGCGACGGCCCACTGCGACATGCATCTGTCAGCGTATTCGTAAAGCCCACCTCTTCGATGAAACGTTCCGCATCGAGAGCTGATTCAACGCGAAGCTCTTCGTCGCGCCGCCACATGCGGTCGCGATGGAATTCGATCTGTTCGGGAAGCGGCGGACTGGTCATCGCGTTAGACGCGGCTGAGTGACAAGCATTGCGAATTGTAAATTGAAAAATGCAAATTGAAAATTTGTTCTATCGGAGATGAGAATAAACGATGTCCGCCAGGCAGAAACGGCTGCGGGCCTACGTTGGGCTGTCGAGGTCAATGGACGTTGCGGGACAAACTAACATCGCGACGCCCGCACACGGCAATGTCGAAACGACGGACCATTGCGACGAGGATCTGTGAGCGTACTTGCTAACCCAATATTTCGGCATGGATATATTTGACTCAGCTATCGACGGAGCTAGTCGCGGTCACTCGAATTAGAGCTGAAGCTGCGTCAGCAGCGTTCAGAACTAAGCCCAAGGCGAGGCTCCGCGAGCCTTGGGTTAACGAACCAAGTAGAGCGATTGAGCCCCGCCAGGGGCGAAGGCATCAATAGATCAGCCTGCCCGTTAACTCTCTGTCGCCGCTTCGCGGCTCTGAGCTAACCAACGACCACCACCCAAGGCTCGCAGAGGCAATAACATACTTAACTAATCAAGCACAGAACCTTCGGGAATCAGGGGCGTCACTCCTGTGTCAGAACCGAGAGCGGTAGCGACCGGATCAGGAGGAACCTTAGAAACCCAGCGGGACTTCTTGAT
>DATLVM010000527.1:0-33210 GCA_035577445.1 Pyrinomonadaceae bacterium | reverse complement strand
AAGCAACTTCAACTTCACCCTAAAGCCAAAGCCCTAAACCCCTTCAGGCGAGGGACAACAGGCGCTTGCCTACCAGCATCTGAATACGGGCAATCTTTGATTCACAGGAGATTAGCAGTGCGATCACTCATTACTTTCCTTGGGCTCTTCTTAATCGCCGCATTTGGCTCAGCGGCAACTTCGCGTCCAAACGCGCTGGCTCAGGAACACACCTACAACAGCGCCAAGGGCGAATACGTCGTGGATTTTCCGTCGCCCGTCTGGAAGCTGGTTGATGAGCCGGACGATGTTCACCAGCACACGGAGTTTGTCTATGGCGATCGCAACGACGGCTATTTGAAAGTGCGCAAAGAAAGTCTCGAGCAAGGCACGACCATCCAGGACTTTGCCCATCGAGACTTGGATCAGCGCGAGCGTTTTCGTCCAGGGTTCGTCATTGGAAAAGAAGAGTCTTTCAGCGGCCGGTTGTCGGGCGTGACCGCGTCGTACGAATATACAAACGCCGGCAAGCCTATGGCCGGGCGCAGTTATTATCTGCAAGGTGAGACCAACACCGTGTTCGTGCTGCGCTTCACCGGTATGCGCGACAAACTGTCGCGGATTCGGAATCAGACCGATTCGATCGCGCGCAGCTTGCGATCCAAGTAACGCACTTATTAATAAACTCGAAATTTTTTCGTAACTTTCCGCGCGTCTCCCGTAATACCAATTAAGGTCTCCCCGCACCGCTGATAATTGCGAAGCCTCGGCTCGCAGTCCCTTCGCCCGCGTCCAGCCGGTCAAGCGGCGGCTTTTTAGAAACAGATCTCTCCCCTCCGTAGTTCAACCCTGGAACGAGGAGCCTGTCATGAAGCAATGCAAAGCATGCGGTGAGGAATTCGAAAATCAATTCAGCTTTTGCCCAACGGATGGACAGTCGCTCCTGCAAAGCGAGCGAATAGCCTTATCTGAATTTCACCTGACGCTGATTAGTGAGTTGTCGTTGCTTCAGCGTCTCTTTTCCGAAACTCAATTCGTCGTCGAACGATTCAGGCGAGCTTGGCCGTCGATTCGACGCGATCCGATCGGATTTCTCCGCGATGAAATCCATCTCTTTCGATTGAAGTTGCGCCGCGCGGTTGGACGCCCGTATGTCGTCAGGGGCATAGCGACTGCGCTGGCGGTGATCGTAGTGGTGAGTTTGACGATTCTGATGATCGAGAAGCGATCGAAGAATCGATTTAGGGATGACGTTAACGCGATTGAATTGGTGAATACGGTCACGATCGATCTGAAAACGAATGCAAATCGGGAGTCCAAATCCGGCGTAGGCACGGGCAGCAACGGACGCGTTGGGTTCGAGAAGGGTCGCGGCGAAGGATCGCGCCCAACTCCAGCGCGCGCCCAAGGCGGCGGTAGTGGTGGAACGAACAACCCGTTGACGGCATCGCAGGGACGCGTTCCTGTTCCTTCAGCGATTCCTGCGCCGATTCCAACGACATATGCGCGCGCGCCACAGGCGTTACCCGCAGCGGGCATCGACATCGATCCGGTGCTCTGGAAAGACCTGCCGTTCCTGAGTTACGGCGATCCACGATCTAAGTCGACGACCGCTTCGAATGGACCGGGCGAAGGTGGCGGAGTCGGCACGGGCAAGGGCACCGGAATCGGTGAAGGCGAAGACAACGGCTTCGGTCCGGGCAAGAATGGCAACATCGGTGGCGGCGACAATAAACCTGGCGGCGGTGGCAAAGGCGGGTCGCCTGGCAATGATCCTAACGATGATCTGAAGCGAATCTTCAGAGGTGCTGAGTTGACGACGTACGCGCGCGCATTGCTCAAGCCCGAGCCGCAATACACCGAAGAAGCACGCAAAGGCGGCGTCACCGGCACGGTAATTCTCAGCGTCGTCTTTTCCCGGGACGGTCAGGTTACAAACATTCGCGCGGTGCAAACGTTGTGTTGTGGTCTGACTGAAAAGGCGATGGCCGCCGCCAAGCTAATTCGCTTTGAGCCCGCGACGCGAAACGGCCGGGCGGTCTCGACCTATATGCAGTTGGTTTACAACTTCAATTTGTTCTGAACGGGCGATCGCAAACCGTGATTGCGGCATCTATGTGATCAAATTCTGCAAGGTCTCCCCGCTGTTCACGTTCTATCCAGGGGTAATTGGGAACCAGAGACTGAACGCGGTCTCTAAACAGTTGAATCTTCAAGAAAAACGCGCGGCGTTGTGTGCTTCTAATCGACGCCGAGGAGGAAACTATGCGTCCCGAATTCTTTCGCTACGGATTCTTTCGCTACTCAATTCTCGTCATTGCGACGTCGGTAGTTGTTTTCGTTGGGCTGACCGCGCAGTGGAATTCACGTTTGATCGTCTCTGCCCAGGACCAGAAAATCACCCAGGGCACGTTGCAAGCTGTCGATCCTAATGGCAATGCGAAAGCGGTCTGCCCGCTGAAACACACGGATGTTAAGGCACAAATCAGCGGCTTCCTTTCGCGCGTGACGGTTACGCAGGAGTTCGAGAATCCTTTCAAAGAAAAGATTGAAGCGGTCTACACGTTTCCCTTGCCGCAGAACGCCGCCGTCGATGACATGACGATGGTGGTCGGCGATCGCACGGTGCGCGGAAAGATTCTGCGACGCGAAGAGGCCCAGGCCGTTTACGAAGCGGCGAAAAACAACGGCCAGACGGCGAGCCTGCTCGCGCAGGAACGGCCGAACATCTTCACGCAATCGGTGGCGAACATTCTTCCCGGCGAACAGATCAAAATCACAATCAGCTATGTCGAGACTTTGAAATACGAAAACGGTTCTTACGAATTTGTGTTTCCAATGGTGGTCGGACCGCGCTACGTTCCCGGCAATTCAACCGGCGCACAAAGCACTGGCTTCGCGCCCGACACCGACCGTGTACCTGACGCTTCACGCATCACGCCGCAGCCGGCGCCGGCCGGAATGCGCGCCGGTCACGACATTTCGATCGATGTAATGCTTGATGCGGGCGTGCCCCTCGATGGGCTGAACTCAAAGACGCATGAAGTCGTCATTGAGCGGCCGGACGATCGTCGCGCGCGCGTCGCGTTGAAAGATCAGGCGACAATTCCTAACAAGGATTTCATTCTTCGCTACGACGTCGCCGGCAAGCAGATTAGCGATGCACTGTTGACGCATTCAACCGGTCATAGCGGGTTCTTCACTTTGATTTTGCAGCCGCCCGAGCGAGTGACGGCCGAAGATGTAACGCCGAAGGAACTCGTATTTGTGCTCGATACGTCGGGCTCGATGTCCGGCTTTCCGATCGAGAAAGCCAAAGAGACGATGAAGCTCGCGCTCGACAACCTCTATCCGTACGACACTTTCAATCTGATCACTTTCTCTGGCGATGAGCACATTCTGTTTCCTGAGCCCGTGCCGGCAACCAAAGAAAACCTGGCGAAAGCTCAGGCGTTTCTGGAAACTCGGCAGGGTGGCGGCGGCACGGAAATGATGAAGGCTATCAGAGCATCGATGGATCCTTCAGACAAGCAGGATCACGTGCGCATCGTTTGCTTCATGACCGATGGCTATGTCGGCAACGACATGGAAATCATCGGCGAAGTGCAGAAACATCCGAACGCCCGCGTATTCTCGTTCGGCATCGGCAACAGTGTGAATCGCTTCCTGCTCGACGGCATGGCGAAATATGGACGTGGTGAGGTGGAATACGTTGGCCTCAACGATGACGGTTCAGCCGCCGCGCGGCGTATGCACGAGCGTATTCGCAATCCGCTTTTGACCGACATTTCGGTTGACTGGAATGGCCTGGCGGTCAGCGATGTCTATCCGAAAATGATTCCTGATTTGTTCGGAGCCAAGCCGGTGATCCTGAGCGGAAAATACAGCGGCAACGGTAAAGGCGTGATTCGTTTGAAGGGCAAAATGTCGGGCCGCGATTTCGTGCGCGAGATTCCGGTCGATTTTTCTTCAACGGAGCAACACGACGTGCTGGCGACGCTGTGGGCGCGCAACCGCGTCGACGATCTGATGTCGCAGGACTTCCAAGGCGCACAGCTAGGCACGATGAAGGATGATGTGAAGCAGGCGGTTACGCAATTGGGCTTGGATTATCGGTTGATGACTCAGTTCACTTCATTTGTGGCAGTGGAAGAGATGATCGTTACTGATGGCGGTCAGCCGCGCCGCGTCGATGTTCCAGTTGAAGTCCCCGAAGGTGTTAATCGTGAAGCGATCTTTGGTGAAAGACAAATCGCGGGCGTTGTATTTAATGGCCGCGGTAATGCCAACTTTGCGATGACGCAGAGCGTCGTCGTGACATCACCTTCCGCTCCAGCAACGCGGATTCCGGAGCGACGAAAAACCGCTGGTGGCGGAGGAGGCGGTGGCGGAGCGGGCACCGGGAGCGCTGGCGGTGTTGGCGGCGCTGCGCCTGCGCCGAAACCTGTGAGCAACCCTATGCTTATTGCCGATAAGAGCGAAACTGATGCAGTTCGCGTGTTGACTCCAGAAGAAAAGAAGCGCGCCGATTTACAGTCGAAGTTTCATCCGACGGTCTTGGCAGTAGTTGATCGGCTTAAAACTCCGATGTCTGTAGCGGGCCCCGATGAATCGAAATTCATTCACAACGGCAAAGCTGAAATTCAAATCTGGTTGACGGATAAGTCAGACGAAACGATGGCGAAGCTTAAGGAACTTGGCTTCGAAGTCGTGCTCGATCCGAAGACCGCGAAGATGGTCATCGGGAGATTGCCGGTCGAGAAGTTGGCCGCGCTGGCAGAGCTGAAGTTCGTGCGATACGTGTCTCCGCAGATGAGTAATTGACCGATCGTGTCAGAAGCCCGACCGTTAGGGAGGGCACTGCGACCAGCGCAGCCCTTGCTGACGCGCGGGCTTCTGACACATTATCGCCGTGATGAAACTCGCTCACGGCCTCGTCATCCGCAAATCAAAAATCAACGGCAAAGGCTGCTTTGCCACCATTCCGTTCAAGCGCGGCAGGAAGATCGCTGAATACATCGGTGAGCGAATCAACGATCTGGAAGCGCAGAAGCGCGCGCGCAAGCGCCGCATCCTGCGCATCTGCGACATCGACGGACGGTTCAGCATAGACGGCAGTCGCGGCGGCAACGGCACTCACTATATCAACCACTGCTGCGAGCCGAACGCATACATGCGAACGCTTTACGGCCACGTGTTGTTTTTTGCTTTGCGCGATATTCGTGCCGGTGAAGAAATCACGATCGATTACGAACAGACACTGCATCCTGATTCGAAGCGTTGTTTCTGCGGTGCGAAAAGTTGCCGTGGAACGATCAATCGAATCTAGCAGGATCAGAGCACGGGCGGCGAAAAGAGGAGATGACTAATTGCTTCGTAAGGAGATGATCCGATGTTAAAGCGATACACGTTCTGGCTTTGGATGGCGATTGCGATCCTGCTCTTGAATACGGTCATTCACTCAATCACTCTGTTCATTCAACCGGCGCCCCAAAATGAAATTGAGCGCCAGCTAACTCACTTGATGACGACTTATCACAATGACTTTGGTGCCGGCTTTCATCCGACGCCGCAAAATCTCTTCACCGCACTAAGTTCGTGCTTTAGTTTGCTTTGTTTATTCGGAGCGCTCATGAACGCCTATCTGTTGAGAAAGCGCGTCAGCCCCGAGATCATGCGCGGCGTAGTGGCGATTGATTTATTGGTGTTCGGCATTTGTTTGGTCGTGGTGGCGCTATTCACTTTTCTGCTGCCGATTGTCCTGATCGGATTGATTGTTGGCTTTCTAGCGCTCGCCTTTATTACCTTACCGCGCGAGCCAAAGGAAGCCTGACGACGGCGTGATTACGTCCAATAAGTACGATCCAGGGAGCGATAATGAACCGCTTCGGATACGTGGGCTGAAGTGATGTCATCCGAGTTCTCCAAATCTGCAATCGTCCGGCTGACCTTCAGGATCCGATCGTAAGCGCGCGCCGATAAGCCGAGCCGCGCCATCGCTCTTTCCAACATCGACTCGCTGTCACTATCAATTCGACAGAACTTGCGAATCAGACGCGGCGTCATCGCGGCATTTGAGAAAATGCCCTCGCTTGCGAATCTCTGTTGCTGCCGTTCGCGCGCGTTGATGACGCGCTGGCGAATCGTCGCTGAGTCTTCTGCGTCGAGCGGCGTGTCGCCAGTCAATTCACGAAACTTCACAGCGGGAACATCGATGTGAATGTCGATGCGATCGAGTAAGGGGCCCGAGATGCGTCCGACGTAACGTTGAATTTGAAGTGGCGTGCAACGGCATTCCCGCGTCGGGTCATTCCAAAATCCGCACGGACATGGGTTCATCGCGGCTGCCAACATCAGCGAGGCAGGAAACGTCAGCGACATCGCGGCCCGGCTGATGGTCACCTTTTGATCTTCGAGCGGTTGCCTGAGAACTTCGAGCACGCTCCGATCGAATTCGGGCAACTCGTCAAGAAAGAGAACTCCCTGATGCGCCAGTGAAACTTCGCCCGGCCGCGGTACTGCGCCGCCGCCGATCAAGCCCGCGTCACTGATTGTGTGGTGAGGCGAGCGGAACGGACGCTGGGTTACTAAGCCGGCGCGACCGGTTAACCCGGCAACGGAATGAATTTTGGTTAGCTCCAGCGCGGCTTCGAATTCGAGTGGAGGCAGAATCGTCGGCAGACGCTTGGTCAGCATCGTCTTGCCGGAACCCGGCGGACCGATGAGGAGGATGTTATGTCCGCCGGCGGTGGCGACTTCCAACGCGCGCTTGGCCGCTTGCTGACCGCGCACTTCCTTGAAGTCGACGCTGTAATGATCGTCGTGAATCAGAATGTCGGAAGGGTCGACGCGAATGGGCGCAGGCGGATTGTCCGATCGGATCGCCGCGATCGTCTCGACCGCGTGGCGCAAGTCAGTCACCGCATAGACATTCACATCGGAAACGACCGCGGCTTCTTTAGCGTTTTCGTCGGGCAAAAGAAGATGCTTGGTGTTTGATTGGCGGGCACGCAAAGCGATTGGCAACGCGCCGCGAATCGGTCGCACGCGGCCGTCAAGCGACAACTCGCCGACCGATAGAATGTCAGTCAGATGCTCGGCGTCTCCGAGATCGCCATTCGCTCCGAGAATGCCCAGCGCAATTGGCAAATCGAAACTGGCGCCCTCTTTGCGCACGTCAGCAGGCGCGAGATTGATGGTAGTTTTCTGGAGTGGAAAGAAGAACGCGCTGTTGTTGATAGCGGCGCGAATACGTTCTCGGGATTCCCGCACTGCCAGGTCGGGCAAGCCAACAATTATTACCGGCGGCGCCTGATCGACTTCGCTGCGGGCGGGCGTCAGATCAACTTCGACGTCGACGAGGTTGGCATCGATTCCATAAACGGCGGCGGATTGTGTGCGGAAGAGCATGGGAGGTGGCACAAACTTCAGTTTGTGTAGGTTGATGGTGTGTATCTCAGATTCATGCTTGCCAAAAATGTGCTACATGAAAACCAAGAGCGCGCCTCTCAAAAATGATAAGCGCGCTCGCCGGAAGATTACAGCGCTCGAACAAAAGCGAACGCTTTGTGGTGTCAGTTTATCTGCGGCGGCTGCCGGTTGCCGGAGCCGTGGCGGTTGCACCTGGTAGTTTAATTTCCTGGCCGGCCGGCAATTCAACATTGGGCGCGATGCCGTTGATCCGTGCAACTTCATCAGCCGAAAGTTTATGCGCAGCCGCGATCTTGGCAATCGTGTCGCCTTTGCGCGCGCGAACCTTCGTCAGCGCCGGTTGAGAATTCGATTCCGGGGTGGCTGAACGTTTCCAATTCGTGAGACGAACGCTGCTGTTCGGCACGAGCAGCCTCGTAGTTGTTTTCAGATCGACACCGCCGTTCATCGCCTGAAGCGTCGCGACGCTAACGCCCGTCCGGTTGGCTACGGACTGAAGGTCTTCTCCCGGCACGATGGAAATAACGCGGGTTGAATCGGAGCGATCCGACGGTACGCGCTTGAGAAGGGAAGCGAGTTGCTTGCTCGATCCCGAAGGCACGCGCAAGTTATAGCTTTCACCACGCGGCGTAACGTCGCGTCGCAGTTCCGGGTTCAGTGCCTGAATCGCATCGACGCTGGTGCCGGTTGCGTCTGCAACCAGACGCAGGCTGGTTGATGAACTGATCGGAATCGTTTCGAACGCCATAGGCGTTTCCGGACGAATGCTATGGAATCCGTATTTCTCCGGATTCTTGGCAATCATGATGACCGCGAGGATGTTCGGAACGTAGTTGCGAGTTTCCTGCGCGATATATGGATAAATCTTCCAGTAGTTGGCTTCGCCCGCGCGTGAGATCGCTCGATCAACGTTCAGCGCGCCGGTGTTGTAAGCGGCCATCGCCAACAGCCAATCACCGTTGTAACGCCTCGCGAGATCTTTCAAATAGCGAGCAGAAGCAGCGGTCGGCTTCTCAATGCCGTTGCGCTCATCAACCCAGGCAGTCTGGCGCAAGCCATACTGCGTGCCCGTTCCGCGGACGAATTGCCAAAGACCCGACGCTCCAGCCCACGAAACGTTCTTTGGAATCCACGCGCTCTCCACCTGGCCGAGCCAGGTTATGTCCTCCGGAACACCTTCGCGACGGAAGGTGTCACGAGCAATCTTCATGAATCGGCCAGAACGGCGCAGGCCGGCTTCCATCGTTGAACGGCCACGTCCCTGGTAATAATTGATGTACTGCTGGACCAGCGGATTCAGTGTGAAATTGAAATCCAGAGCATTCTTCGCTTGCTCAAGAGCTGCGATTTCCTGATCAGAAACTTTCTTTTCGTCGTCGTTTAGAATCAGCTTGCTGAGCGCATCCAGGGGCGAAGGCTCGAACTCCTGCTGACGAAAACCGATCTGAACTGGCTTCGGTTCCTGTACCTGAGCGACTTCAACTTTCTCCGCGTTCGCATTCGGGGCGGACTGCGCCACTACTGGCGTCGCGTTCTGCTGTTGCTGAGGCGCCGTCTGAATCATCGGTACTTCTTCACGATAGATTCGCTCGACCAACTCGAGGTAGAACGTCTGTAGACGCTGATTCGCGCGCACATCCAGGCCGGAAGTCAGCACTTCATCGACGGCCTTGTCGAACTCGTCACGAGCTTCGTAGCGCTTGTTGTCTTCGAGATTAAGCTTGCCCTTGCGGAAATGGTCATTAGCCCGCTCGATCACCTGATCGATGCGCGGATCTGCTTTCTGAACTTCAGTTTGGATTTCGCGACCGCCTGAACCGGCTGGCCCTTGGGCTTGAATGATTGCTGGAAAGAAAAGACTGGCGGCAAAAAAAGCGCCGCTAACTAAACGAATAGGGGTACGGGTCATCAATCGTTGTTCTCCTCTGGTATTACTCTGGGCGAATCCACGACTGCGACTTCCACCTGAGTCGCACCTGCGGCATTCACTAATAAAACATACGGAATGTGGAAAAGTTCCGCATTTTGTGGCTTAAAAAAGACCAGCCACTTGAGTCGGGAGCGTATCACACGGCTTTTGGGGGTGTCAAACAATAGAACCCGTCAAAAATCGGCCTCAAATATAGTGAGGCGGTCAAAAAGATAGATGCTGCCCGGCCCGCAAAGTTGCCTCGGAAATCTTGAATCTCCAACTGCGCGGGATCATTAGTTAGTTCGACTGAGCGCTGCCTGGGGCAGACGAGTTGGGCGCGGCGTGCTGGTCACGGGGGCCGCTTCTTTGGGCTTGAGAGCCTCGCGGAAAACCTGCCGCATGTTATCGACAAAGACGAACTGAATGTCTTTGAAGAGGTGCTTCGGCACTTCATCGAGGTCGCGCTTATTCTGCGCCGGCAGGATAATCTTTGTAACGCGAGCGCGGCGGGCGGCGAGGACCTTTTCTTTTACTCCTCCCACCGGAAGAACGTTCCCTCGCAGAGTGATTTCGCCCGTCATGGCGACATCTTTTCGCACCGGCCGGTGCGACAGGGCCGAAACAAGAGCCGTCGCCAGAGTAATGCCCGCTGACGGACCATCCTTGGGAATGGCGCCTTCCGGAATGTGAATGTGCAAGTCGTAGGTATTGAAATCTTCCGGATCGATTTGGAGTTCCTTCGCGCGCGCCTTTGCATACGAATACGCGGCCTGCGCCGACTCGCGCATGACTTCGCCAAGTTGTCCCGTCAGAACCAGATTGCCTTTGCCCTTCATGCGCAAAGCTTCCACGAACAGCACGTCGCCCCCAACTGCAGTCCACGCGAGCCCGGTTGCGACGCCGATTTGATCCTTCTTCAGGACTTCCTCGGGAATGATCTTCGGCGCGCCCAGAAACTCATGCAGGTTGTTCGCCGAAACGCGGACGACGCCTTCCTGACCCTCGCCGATCCGACGCGCGACTTTGCGACAAATCGATCCGATTTCACGCTCAAGTTGTCGCAGACCTGCTTCCTGCGTATAGCGCTGAATCATCGCAAGCAGTGCTGAACGAGAGATGGCGAGGTTTTTGGGCGTGATTCCATTCTCTTCCATTTGCTTCGGCAGCAAGTGACGGCGCGCGATTTCGAGTTTCTCTTCTTCCGTGTAACCAGCAAGCCGAATGACTTCCATGCGATCGCGTAACGCCGACTGCACCGTGTCGAGCATGTTCGCCGTCGTCATGAAGATTACGTTCGACAGATCGAAGGTGACGCCCAGATAGTTGTCGCGAAAGCTGAAGTTCTGTTCCGGGTCGAGCACTTCCAGCAACGCCGACGACGGGTCCCCGCGAAAATCTGCCCCGACTTTGTCGATCTCGTCGAGCATGATCAGCGGATTGTTCGTCCCTCCCTGCTGAATCGCTTGAATGATTCGACCCGGCATCGCGCCAACATACGTGCGACGGTGGCCGCGAATCTCGGCCTCATCATGAACGCCGCCGAGACTCAGGCGAATGAATTTGCGCCCGAGCGCGCGGGCGATCGAACGGCCTAAACTGGTTTTGCCGACTCCCGGTGGGCCGACCAAACAGAGGATGGGCCCTTTGGGCTTCTCTTTCAGTTTGCGGACCGCGAGCGCTTCGATAATGCGCTCTTTCACCTTCTCAAGTCCGTAGTGATCTTCGTCAAGAATCTTCTGCGCCTTGTGCAGATCCAGATTGTCCTTCGAAGATTTCGACCATGGCAGATCCGTCATGATCTCCATCCAGTTGCGCAGCGTCGCCGTCTCGGCCGCATCGGGATGCATGCGTTCGAGCTTTTTCAGCTGCCGCAGCGCCTCGTCTTCTGCGACTTTGGGCATCTTTGCCGCTTCGATTTTTTCACGAAACTGCTGGACTTCTTCCGCTAGTTCATTGCCTTCGCCGAGTTCCGTCTGAATCGCCTTCATCTGCTGGCGCAGATAGAACTCACGCTGCGAACGATCGATGTCTGCGCGCGCTTGCGTGTTGATTTCCTGCTGGACGGTGAGGACTTCAATCTCTTTGTTGAGAATTTCGTTCACGCGTCTCAGACGTGCGGTCGTGTCGGCAATCTCCAGGACCGACTGTGCATCCTCGACTCGTAGCTCAAGATTCGACGCTGAAAGATCTCCTAACCGTCCCGCATCATCCAGATTCGCGATGATTGCCATTACCTCCGGCGAGATGTTCTTGCCGAGGTTCGCCGCCTTTTCCATCGAGGCGCGCACGTTGCGCATCAGTGCTTCGACTTCGAGCGAGCGCTCGGGCGCCGGCTCTTCCGGCATCACTTGCAAGCGCGCCCGGAGGAAATCACCACCGGTATCGACCGACTTAACCTCCGCGCGCGAAACGCCCTGGACGAGAATGCGAATCCGGCCGTCCGGCAACTTCAGCATGCGCATGATCACGGCAACTGTGCCGACTTTGTAGAGGTCGTCCTGTTTCGGCTCTTCCTTATCAAGATCCTTCTGGCAGGCGAGCAGAATCATCCGGTGCTCACCCAAAGCCTGATCGACCGCGCGAATCGATTTCTCGCGCGAAACGAACAGCGGCACAATCATGTACGGGTAGATGACAATGTCGCGCAAAGGAAGCAGCGGCAGTTCCTCGGGAATCTGCAACTGCGGATCCGGTTCAACTGGCTCCAGCGAAACCATAATGTCTTCGTTAGCGTTATCAACCATGAAAGTATTATCGCCTTTTTACTAATCGATTTCTGTGATCGGGATCCGGTATTCAGATCCCCGTCGGTCATTTATCTTCGGCAAATGAATCAGCAAGACGCCATCCTTTAGTTCAGCACTGGTGTCTTTCACACTGATTGTCCATCGCAACGGCACAACTCGATTGAATTGGCCGTAATTTCGTTCGGAACAAAGATGCGAAATGATTCGCTGTCGCGGACTGCGCCGCTTCTTTTCTCCGCAAATTCGGATCTTATCGCTGTTCAGACCGATCTTGATTTCGTTCGCCTTCACCCCGGGAAGTTCGATGCGCAGACAAACTCGGTCGGCTGTCTCGCAGACGTCCACGGGCGGAACGAACGCGCCGGCCAGCGGCGCCGCTTCGACTTCGACAGCTTCATTCAGCATTGAGTGGAGCCTGCCGATGCGTTCGGCGAGTCGCTTCAACTCGATCCGTTCGAGTCCGGCCGAGCCTACGCTCTTCACCATTGTTCGCTTGCGGGTTGCCATTAGCTTCGCTTAAGAACGTTCCCGCCGGCGCGCGCGCGTACCAGCGTCTTTAGCTCGTTCATGAATTCCGAAACATCTTCGAACTCGAGATAAACTGAAGCGAACCGCACGTAAGCCACCTTATCGAGTTCCTTCAGCCGTCGCATGATCTGTTCGCCAATCTTGCTCGTCGGACGTTCGCGCTCAGGAGATTCCTGTACGTACTTCTCAACCGCGTTCACAATGCTTTCCAACTTTGATGATGGTACCGGACGTTTCTCGCAAGCGCGCAATAATCCAGCCATAACTTTGTTGCGATCGAATGTCTCGCGGCGGCCGTCTTTCTTGATTACCATGTAAGGAATCTCGTCGATGCGTTCGTAAGAAGTAAATCGACGCTCGCATTTTAAACATTCGCGCCGGCGACGGATTGCATCACCTTCCCGCGACTCGCGCGAATCGACGACCTTGTCCTCAAGAAAACCACAGAAAGGGCATTTCATGTCTCTATCCTCCAAATATCACGACGCAGTATTGGCGACGGTGACAGGTTCATCTTCGACCGCGTGCTCGACTGCTTTAACTTCCGTCATGGCCCGCAGCCGCTTCAAGTTGATCTCACCTCGCAGGAGATAGAACAAACCGAACAACGCGGCCGGGCCGAAGTCCACGAGGTGCAAAACGATTGACGCAGCGGCGGCTTGATCGCGTCCCACACCCAACAGCACCAGCGCCGCGCCGGTCGCGGCGTGAAACGCACCGGCGGCGCCGCCCGGCGTCGGGACTGCGGAGCCAATCATCGACCAACCCAATACAAACAGCACCTGCGAGAACCCAAATGGAATTCCAAACGCGCGGCAAACGAGCAGATTCGCAAACGCCACCGAGCCCCACAAAGCGATCGACCAGAAAACGCTGATTGTTAGTAGCCGTACGTCCGACAAGACCTTCAGCGCATCGGCAAGCTGTTCGAGCGTGCTGAGCAGCCCACGTTTGATTCGCACCATCAACTTCGAATTCGGCGAAAACCTGCGATCTATTGCCGAAATTACGGGTTGCGAGCGCTTCTCGAACAGGATTAGCAACCCGACGGCGAGGAATAAAGCCCCGACCAAACCAAATCCGAGTATGCGAGCGCGACTGAACTCTGCCGCCCCTGTGCTCCCGGTTTTCAGCCAGAGCAGATTTAGCGCGAACACCAGCATCACGGTCATCGTGTCATAGAGCCGCTCGACCATAATCGTGACGAAGGCGGCGGCCGGACGCACTCGAGGATCGCGCATCGGAAGAACGACTGGGCGAACAACTTCACCGGCTCGCCCAAGTAAAAGTATCGCGCCGAACCCGACACAAGTCGCGATCCAAACATCGCGAAAACCGGCTTTCGTCAGCGGCTTAAGAAACGCCTGCCAGCGCGCCGCGCGCCAGACATAGGCGAGCAGAATCACAACGCAGGCGGCGAGAATCAGACGCCAATCGGAGTTGCGCAGTGCCAGTTTTACCTGTTCCCAATCCAGGCGGCGGCCAAACCACCAGATGATGGCGACGGCGAGCAGTAACAGCGCCGCGAATTCAAAATACTTGCGATATTTTCCCAAACTGAGTTCCTGAATCTCCCGGCCTCTTGGGCGAAGAAGGCGACGTCTTTTGCTTGACTAAAGCAGAGCGCAACCACAAGATATTGGGTGGCGGAGCAAGGCTACAACAGTTTAATGTTGCAGGCAAATTCGCCGAATAAACGGTCGCTGAGTCGCGGAAAACTACTTGAACTTTACGCATTCGACTGACGTAAAGCGCTGATGTCGGCGATAAGCCGCCTATTTTCAAATCGGCGATCGGAGATAACGAGTGGGAGCCGCGAAACTCTTGGCTACCAGTGAAGGCGCTGAATTAGTCAGAAGATGCCGCGCAGGCGATGGGGCTGCGTGGGAAGAGATCGTCCAGAGCTACAGCCGCCGTATCTACAATCTCGCCTATCGTTTCACCTCGCGCGCGGACACGGCTGAGGACCTGACACAAGAAGTTTTCATCCGGGTCTATCGTTCGCTCGATCAATACAATCCTAAACAAGGTGATCTGCAGAATTGGTTGATGAGGCTGGCGCGGAACCTCATCATTGATGATTACCGTAAGCGACAACGCGCCCCGCAGGATGAAGCCGCCGACGACCTCGAAGATCATCAATACCATCTGCGCGCCGCCGGCAACACAGTCCAGCGAGAGATGGAACGGCGCGAACTTGGCGTGCAGGTTCAGGCCGGCATCGACAAGCTTTCGGCCGACCTGCGAACGTGCGTGATCCTGCGAGACATCGAAGAGTTGAGCTACCAGGAAATTGTTGATTTGTTAAAGATTCCGGAAGGAACTGTGAAATCCAGGATTAATCGTGGGCGCATTGAACTTGCGAAGATTCTGCGTCGTATGCGTGTAGTGGAGGCATAGAACTCCCAGACAGGATTGGAATACCCGAAAATGCTTTGTCACGAGTTTGAAGATCGATTGACCGATTATCTGGACGGCGCGCTGGAGGTCGAAGCGCATAAGAGCTTCGCCGAACACGCGATGCGCTGTCCCGTTTGTCACGATCTCCTCAGCGAAGTCAAGAACACTCTTGTTGCCTGCTCTGCCTCAGAAGCGCCGCCCGCGAGTGTGGGCCTGGAAGCTCGCATCCTGCTCAAGACGATGCCGGAAGCGGCGCTGACCTGTGCTGAATTCGAAGATTACTTGACCGACTATCTGGACGGCTTTTTGGTTGCGCCCCTGTATCACCGCTGGGAGCGCCACGCCGCTTTGTGCGAAAGCTGTAGCGAGCTGCCCGGTGATGTCGTGCGCGGGATTGGCGCGTGCTACACGTACAAGCAGGATGAGTTGGCGGTTCCGGCTGGTTTGGAAGCGCGAATTCTGCAAAGCACCATCGGTAACGTTCTGCCGCAGCAAGTGCGCGCGCCGTTCGCATCGCGATTGGTTGAATGGCTGCGCGGCGCTCTCGATCCGATTGTTTCGCCTCAATTGGCTTCGGTTGCGACGATGCTGTTGGTGGCGGTGTTCGTTTTGACGAACACGGTTTCGACTGACGGTTCGGTCGGCGGAATTTACCACGCGAGCATGCAATTGGCTCAACAGACAGCGGGTAATGCGTCGAAAACGTCGAGTGACGGCATGAAGCAGATAACGAACGGCGTCAATGAAGTAATCGGAACCGATAAGAATGAAACGCCGAAAGACGCCAATGGCAATCAGAACTCGGCGAATCAGAACAGCGCACCGCAGAATTCGCAAAGCAAATCGAAAGAGAATGGGCGGCAATCGAATAAGCGCTGAGCTACTCGCGGATCAAAAATCAGGCGAACGAAGTAATAATTAATGAACTGCTCCTATCACATGAAGAACGCCGCGACCGTGCAGTGCAGTCAATGCGCGCGCGCGTTGTGCCCGGCCTGCGATCATCGCATCCGTGGATTTCCGTTTTGCCAGGACTGCATCGTGGCGGGTGTTGAGATGCTGCGCTATCAGCGATCGCAGACTTCGGATGCAAACGTAATTCGTCGCAAGACTTCGCCTTTTATTGCAACTTTTCTTTCTATGTTTGTGCCGGGGCTGGGTGCCGCGTACAACGGCCAGACATCGAAAGCGATTGTTCACTTCGCGGTCTTTGCCAGCTTTTTTCAGATGGCGGTTGTCACAAACGGCGTAGCGATCTTTGTGCTGGGGGTTTTTGGAACGTGGTTGTTCGCCGCGGTCGATGCTTGCCGCACTGCGCAATTAATGCGCGCGGGTTTGGCGCCGGATGCTGAAGAAGACGCGATTACGCGCCAGCTTTACGGCAACCCCGTCGCCTGGGGCGTGACTCTTCTGGTGCTCGGCCTCGTTTTTCTCGCGCACACTTTACTTGGCGTACAGTTTCCAGTACGGCGCACGTTGCCGGTAGCGCTGGTGATCCTCGGTGCGTACATGTTGTTTGATTATTTGAAGCGCCGGCGACGACGAGAAGAGTTTCGTGTTTTCGACACGAATAATCCACCGGCTTCAGTAGTCAGCAGTTGGCCGGTTGAGGCCGCGCGGTTCGGCGGGAGCGACTTTCCGACGCACGCTAGTGCGCGGCAGCTTCGCTCGGCGCGATCAAGATAGAAGCAGCGCATCTGCTCGTAACCAGGGGAGGACGCAACCCAACGGTTGCGCTGAATATTATGGGATTACTACTAGGTTTTGGCCGAGGAACGATTCTAGCGGCGACTGTTCTGATAGGCTTTGCCATTCTTAAGCGGCTGGTCATCGTGTTCGGCGTCGTGTTCGCGCTGTTCAAATTCATCATCGTAGTAGCCTTCCTGGCGCTGCTTATTTCGATTGCCGTCGCGATGATCCGCGACTGGTCGGATAAGAAGAATGGCGTCAAAGAATCTTAGATTCTCTTCGGTATTTACTGGCCGGTTTCCGGCACCTTCCAATTAGATTCGCCGTGGTCGTTATCCAAATCACTTCCGCGGCGTTTCTGCGTTTGCCTTCACCATTGCCCGTATGATAGGGTCTGGCGCTCTAGCAGCAATCCAGGACGCCAGCCTGAAGCCAAATCCCGGCAATTCAGAAGGCCGTCCGCTGTTAATTCAAGCAGGTCAAATCAAGGTTTTTGCTGGTAACCTCCCGTATTTGAGTTTTGTTCAGTCGCCCTCGATCGGCGTCTGTTACTTTCGCGGTCGCCATGCGGCCCCCGAGATTGAGCCGCGCGCATGGCTGCCGTCAGGAGCAGAGATGACTAGAGACGACCGTTTCTACGCTTTTATTGTCGCCCGTACTTCCCGTTCCCGGTCTCACATTCGCCGTATTTGTGTTCATAAACGTTGGCTAAAAGCTTCGGCTGTTGGTCTGTTTGTGGTGCTTTGTGGATTGATATATGGGTTTTATGGACTGACGCAGCAGGCTGCGCATTTGCGCATCGAGCGCGAAAACCAGAGGCTGCGCGAAGAGAACGCGAAGCAGCAACAGGAGCTCCAGAAGCTAAACAACCGCGTCGATGCCGTTGAAGATCAATCGCGAAAGCTGGCCGAGCAATCCGGAGTGACGAAGGATGCGCCACCACCGACAGGTGGACCTGCTCGTCCGGTCGATAGCGCCGCCGCGCTCGCCGCTTTGGAAAAAAAGACCGCCAAACTTGAGCACGATCTGCGGATGTACGAATCATTCCTGCGCGCTCACGGAATGGTGCCATCAATTTGGCCGGTCGTTGGAAAGCTCGAGAGCGGAGTCGGTGGCCGCCGCAATCCCTTTGGCGGACGCGGGTACGAATATCACGAAGGCCAGGACATCGATGCGCAATACGGCACGCCGGTTCAGGTAGCGGCCAGCGGCAAAGTGATCATCGCGGGCCGTCAACGCGGCTACGGCAATGTGGTTTACGTCGATCATGGCGGCGGCGTCACGACGCGTTATGGCCACTTGTCGCAAATCAACGTGACGCTCGGGCAAACGGTGACGCGCGGACAAGTCATAGGCTTGGTTGGATCAACCGGTCGCTCAACTGGTCCGCACTTGCATTACGAAGTTCGCATTAACAACCAGGTTGTGGATCCAAAGCAGTATCTGCCGGGAGCTGAAAACCAATAAGAGTTCTCCGAGAGCATTGATCGTAACGAATATCAACTATTCGATACCAAGGTCGACGCTCGCAGTATTTCCTCAAGATTCCTTCTGAATTCCGCACTCCTCTGGTAACATCGCCCAACTCAGCTTGATTCACGCCAAAGGAAAATCCATGACCTCGAAGTATTCCCGCGTCGCCGCGCTTTTTCTTTCTCTGCTTCTTTTGGGCAGCCTGATTCCGGCGCCCGTTCTTGGCGACGAAGGCATGTTCCTGCCAGATGCGTTGAGCGAGTTGCCGATCAAACAGCTACAACAGCGTGGGCTGAAGATTCCGATCACGGACATTTACAATCCAGCCGGACCAAGCATCAAGGATGCGGTTGTGATTGTCGATGGCGGAACTGGCGAATTCCTTTCGAACGAAGGCTTGCTCCTAACGAATCATCACGTCGCGTTCGACGCGCTCGTCTCAGCTTCCGATCCGTCGAAGGACTATGCGACGAACGGATATTTCGCGAAGAATCGCAGCGAAGAACTGCCCGCGCGCGGTTACACGTGCCAGATAACTCAGGACATGAAGGACGTGACTGCAGAAGTTCTGGCCGGGGTCACAGACACGATGTCGCCCGGCGCTCGCGCGAGTGCGATCACCGCGAAGGCGAGATCGATTGCGGCAGCGAATGCGAAACCTGCTGAAGGCATCACCGCGCAGGTGCTGCCGCTGAACGAAGGGCTTTCTTATTACCTGTTTACATATCTGACGATGCGCGACGTCCGCATCATCTATGCGCCGCCAAAGAACATCGGCTTCTATGGAGGCGACCCGGACAATTTCGAATGGCCGCGGCACGACGGTGATTTCACTTTCATGCGCGTGTTTTCCGCTGCGGATGGAAAGCCGGCGGATTACTCGCCGAACAATGTTCCGTACAAGCCAAAGAAGTTCCTGCCGATCTCAATGGGCGGCGTCAAAGAAAATGAGTTTGTAATGGTGATGGGCTATCCGGGTTCGACGCGAAGGTATCGCGAAAGTTATTCAGTAGCTTACAACCAGGACATCTTCATGCCGTTCTTCGTCGATCTGTTCCACGAGCAGATTAATGCGCTGCAGGAGCTCGGCAAGTCGAATCGCGAACTGCAAATCAAACTGCAAAGCCAAATCTTCGACATCGCGAACACGCTGAAAGACTATGAGGGTTCAGTCACCGCGATGCGTCGAGAAGGCATCGTCGACCAGAAGCGAAAAGAAGAAACTGAGTTTACGCAGTGGGTAAATGCCAGTCCCGAACGCAAGACTAAGTACGGGGAAGTCTTGCCGTCGCTGCAAAAGGCTTACGACGAACTGAACAAAACACAACCGCGCGATACATTGCTTGGACAGTTGCTCTCGGTGAGTGATTTGTTCCAAATCGCGGCCGTAATTGCAGAAAACGCCGCCGAAAAAGATAAGCCGGCAGCGGAAAGAAACCCCGGCGTCACAGCGTTGGCGCAACGCGCGCGGGCCGCGGTTCCTGAAGTCCTGGGAGATCGCCTACCGTCTTACGAACGCAGCATACTGGCCTTTCTGCTTCGCAAAGCTGCAGAGCTGCCGCCCGGACAAAAGATCGAAGCGATCGAGAAGCGGTTCGGCAATCTAAAGGGTGATGATCGAATTCGCGCGGAAGAAGAGTTTGCCGGCGCAGTGATCGAGAGCAAGAAACTTTCAAACGCCGAGACGCTCGCTAGTCTCTTTGATATGACGACTGCCCAGTTGCGCGAATTGCATGAACCGTTGATCGATTTCGCTGCGGACATCGACGCTTTGACCGACGCGATGCAGGAGCAAACCCAGGCCTTTAACGCGACCGTGGCGCGCTGGCGGCCGCTGCTGGTGCGTGGCATGAGCGAGATGCGCGGCACGAAGCCTTATCCCGATGCCAATCGCACTTTGCGTTTCAGCTATGGCGATGTGCGGGGATACCTGCCGAAGGACGCCGCAACTTATCAGCCCTTCACTCATCTGTCGGGCGTCATCGAAAAAGATACCGGCCGGGAACCGTTCAATGCGCCGGAGAAATTGAAACAGCTTTATCGCGCGCGTGATTTTGGGCCGTACGCTGAGGGCCAGGACGTGCCTTGTGACTTTCTTTCGACCACGGACATCATCGGCGGAAACTCAGGCTCGCCGATTATGAATGGCCGCGGCGAACAGGTGGGCATCGTCTTTGACGGCAACTATGAAGGCCTCGGCAACGACTTCTTTTATAACGACGCGAAAGGCCGAACTATTTCGGTAGACATTCGTTACGTTCTATTCATCCTCGATAAGTTCGGCGGCGCCGGTTATCTTCTCAAGGAGTTGGACATTCGAAACGCACCCGCCACGATGCGACGTGCCGCTTAACCTTCAATTTCAGAAACCATAATCACCAAGGAGAAGCCCGTGAAGAAACTATCTCTTATTTTGTGCGCCGCGCTAATGGGTTCGGCATTCGTCCAGGTGGCCTCGCCAAGACCGCTTACTGAGTCGCGCCACATTGTGGTTCAGAATCCCGATGTCTTCACCCACGAAGAAGCCGGGGTTCAATTTCAGTTGCCGAAAGGCTGGAAGGCGAAGCCGGATGGTGAAGTCATTACAGCTTCATCAGCCGATGATGGGCTTCAAGTTGTTTTTTGGGTTCCTGAAGAGGATTCCTTCGAGGCAGCCGTGAAGGAGCTCGATAAAGAAATCAGTAAGACGGTCAAGAACATGAAGACGACTGAGAAGCCCGTCCAGGACACGCTGAACGGCATGGCGCATTACGGCGAGGTCGGCACCGGCGAAGTCAATGGCGCTACGATTGTCTGGAGCGTGGATGTCGTGGGAGCCAAGAAGCCGCTCCTCATCCTGACGTTTGCGGCTCCGAATCTGTTCGAAAAGAATGCTGACGCTTACGAGAAACTTCTCTCAAGCATTAAGAAAATCGGCTGAAATTTGCCGATTTCAGGGCTGGGGCCGGGTGCAGCGGCTTTATGAACCGAAGGGAAAAGTTCTTGACAGGCTAAAACGGCATCGTTTAGCATTCGCCGACGTTTCAATCAGTGCCAGGGTTTGGATTTACGCCTGCCTTCGCATTTCGATTTGCAAGCGCTAAAAGCTGAGTGACTTTGTTTTTTGTTGAAGTACGTGTACGACGAATCCGCAAACTCGCGGACTCGCCTGCACTTTGTTCGTTGTGTGTTTTCGGTATTGCGCCCCAAACAGTAAGCGCGTCCCGGCTCACAGCATTAACCTGTGGAGAGAGTAGTTCTGCTTCAGTCTCGCTGCTCGATCCTTTTCCATCGAATCGTTAGGAGGATTCGTTTGTATGTCTAGAATAACCGGTAAGGTCAAGTGGTTTAACAACTCGAAGGGCTATGGTTTCATTGAGCAGCCAGGCTCTTCGGACATCTTCGTTCACTACAGCGCCATTCAAGGCGATGGCTTCAAGACCCTCGAAGAGGGCCAGGAAGTCGAGTTTGAAGTGACGCAGGGCCCGAAAGGACCACAGGCCGAAAAAGTGACCAAGGCGTAAGGTCTCCCCGGCTTGCTTTACGGCAGCCACTGACCACCTTCCGGTCGTGAGCCCGGAAGACGCGCAACAAAAAAGGCGATCTCGTTGATTCGAGATCGCCTTTTTCTTTGTTGCGGAACCGCGAGCGGTAGCGAGCGGAATCGAGAGGCAACTGAGTGTGACGAGCTTGCGCTCTTATCCCGCTCGCTACCGCTCGCGGTTCTGTAACTGGTTACTTGTCAGCCTTCGCCTTGAAACTCACGTGCCCGTTTTCTACATCGACTGAGAAAAGGACCCGTTCAGTCCCAAGTTTCTCTTTCATCGCTTCCGTTCGTTCCATCACCAACCGATGAAATCGGGCGAACGAAAGATCGCGCGTCGGCTCGCCGCAACTCTGCTTCGCATGCATTAACGCGTCGTAGACGCCTTTGACTGTGCGCACGTCGTGACGAACATCGGTGCAGGAGAATTCTGAACGAACGAACGGACCGGTCTCTTGCTTAATTACCTGGCGCCTGGCAACCGCTCCCCGGCCCTCCTCTTTGTCCTGCAGGATCCGGCGCCACAGTTCGCGAAACGAGGCGTAACGAGTTGCGAGCGAGTTGTAGTGATACCGCTGAGCGAAGTTCATCGTGCGATCATCTGCGAGACGCTTAAGATGTGATTCCAGACGCAGCTTCGTATCATACGGAGGACGTTTGGAGCCGCCATTAAAGTAGATGTCGAACTCGACCTTCAGCCGGCGAATATCATCTTCAATTCGAACCAATTGATCTTCGACCGTGGGTTCGTTTTCAACGCCTGCTAATCGCAGTTTCGCCCGTCGTTCTTTGGCGAGCCTGGCTAGTTTGTTGTCTTTTTGCACGTGCGGTGGATCTCCCAGGGTTAGCGGCGCATGCGGGGGCGCCGCCGATATTTTGAGTGTAGGGGTTGGCTTCCGCGCCTGTCAATAATCTTTTCGGCAATTGCTTCGCACGGCCAAACAAGCATATTCTGGCAACGTTTTGGCGAAAACCGTGAAGAAAACCCCGGCCAACAACGATTCCCTGCGCGCCCTTCCGTCGGTTGATGCCCTGCTCAAGACTGACACTGCCCTTAGCCTTCTTGATGAGGTGGGCTCTGCGAAGTTGACCTCTTTGGCCCGTAGCGTGACCGCCGATCTTCGCCAGGACCTCATCGCCGACTCTTCTCGATGGATCAGTGACAATGGACCAAAAACTCAGTTGCTTGCGGAAGCAGAGTTGAGATTGCGCGCGCTGCATCATCTGCAAAAATCGAGCGGTGTACGCCGCGTAATCAATGCGACGGGCGTGGTGCTGCACACCAACCTCGGCCGGGCGCCACTTTCGGATGCCGCTCGAGAAGCGATGATTGAAGCTGCCGGATACTGCTCGCTTGAGTACGACACGATCACTGGTGAGCGAGGCCTGAGAGGTGCCCGTGCCGAACATTTACTCATTGATCTGACCGGAGCCGAAGCTGCCCTAATCGTAAACAACTGTGCCGCGGCTGCGCTGCTTGTCTTGTCGACGTTTGCATCTGGCGGCGAAACGATCGTGTCGCGTGGTGAACTCGTAGAAATCGGTGGTGACTTTCGTGTGCCCGACGTAATGGCCCAGTCCGGAACTCGGATGATCGAGGTTGGTACAACGAACCGCACGCGTCTGTCGGATTACAAGAAAGCGATCAGTGACGACACGCGCGTAGTCATGCGGGTCCACACTTCGAACTATCGCATCGTTGGTTTCACCAAGACGCCATCACTTTCAGAACTCGCCGATTTGGCTCACACGTCGAAGCTGTTGCTTTACGAAGATGCAGGATCAGGCGCCTTGATCGATCTGACTGGCTACGGGATCGAAGGCGAGCCAGTCGTTCGTAAATCAATTGATGACGGTGCCGACATCGTAACGTTCAGCGCCGACAAGCTGCTGGGAGGCCCGCAAGCCGGCTTGATCGCCGGTCGAGCCGAACTAATAGAAAAGATGCGACGGAAACCGCTGTACCGAGCACTGCGCGCAGACAAACTTCGGCTGGCGGCGTTAGAAGCGACTCTCGAAAGTTATGCACGCGGTGAGTCAGTCCCGTCGTTGGCGATGATTGCTTTGTCGGCCGACCAAATCCTGGCGCGCTCTCAGGCATTTGCGGACAGGGTGAACAGCAGGGTGGGGAACGGCCTTAAGCTCGATTTGATTCAAGAACAATCTGTGGTCGGCGGAGGCGCCGCGCCACTGTCGCCTCTGCCGACCATTCTTATCAGCTTGAAACATCCTTCTTTTGGCGCTGAGGAAATCGCCGCGCGGCTCCGGCGCGGCAAGCCGCCGGTGATCGCGAGGGTACTGGACGATCGCGTCGCGTTGGACTTGCGGACGGTTGCTCCGATCGAAGAGCCCGAAGTCGAGAGAGCAATTGCCGGCCTACCGAGCTGATTCTTAGCGCAGAAACACCGCAAAACCTCGATTTTCTTGCCCAATTTTCCGGCCAACAGTGTATAATTTGGTTGGCCTTACCGCCTGCATTCACCGCTCCCGATCCATCTTACAGACTCGATTTTGAAGACCTTTACCTGGAAATCGCTCTTGGTTTCGCTACTGCTGGCTCTGGTTGCCGGCGCAGCGACGTGTGCGGTTTGGCGGGCCGGGCTCATCGATTCGCTTCAGGCCGCGTTCGTCGTTACCGTCGGCCATGGCGAAGCACCTTTGCAAAGGCCGCAAACCTGGCTCGGCCTATTGCTCATCGTCGCCCTGAGCATGAGCGCCGGCTTCATTGTGATGCGGCTCGGCGCTCGGCGCTCGTTTTGGATTTTGGGTTCCGGCTTCCTCGCAATCGCGGGAGCGAGTTTGCTCGCATCCTGGTATCTGAAGATCGACATTATCTTTGCCCCGCTGGCTATGGGCGCCGTCAGCGCCGTGTTCGCGGTTCAGCTTTATCGGCTGTGGTTGATCGACAGCTTACTTACGGATCGAGTGAATGAAACTTCATCGCGTACAGATTTGATCGAAGCTACTGTCGGGCCCGCTCGACTCGCGAATAGCCTAAAGCTGTTGCACATGATTTTGCCGTTGGAGGAAGCCGTCGTCTTTCAACCCAACGAAATTGGTGAGCTGGTTCCGGTGTCGCGGGCGCGCGGCAATCTCCACGCGACGATGGAACCCTATCGCAACAAGGTTTGGCGTCAACTGGTGGAGCTTTGTGATCGCGCGGTGCAATCGAACGAGATTGTCATAGCTAATGCCGAGGCAATCGACTCTTTTGAAAACGTCGCAATGCCGGTGACACACGAAGGCCGAACAGTTGGCGCTTTGCTCTTGCGGTTGCGGGAGAGTTTTGATCAGGCAGACCGAAAGCTCCTGGCAGCCGTGGGTGGTCAAATCTCGCGTAACCTGCAACGCGAAGAAGCGCGTCAAAAGAAACTCGACGGCAACCTGCCCGCATTCGTCTCAGCGCGCACCTCCAGTTATCGCCTGCATGCGTTCGACTATCTTAGCGGTGTCATGACTGAACAGCGTTTTGGTGCGCAAGTCCTGGCTGAAACTTCTGACGCGTATGCGCTGGCCTATCTCGACGGAACGATCGGCTACATGAATTTCGCGATGATCCACTCGGCCCAAATTACCAGGGACGAGGCGCGCAATCTCGATCTGTTTGGGTTGCTCGATCAATTCAAGTCTGGGGTCTTTGATGAGCCTTCAATCGCAGTGCGGCGCGTATTGCAGTCCGGTCAACCCTATGAACGTGAGCTGAGTTTCCCCGAGCGCAATCAAACTCTTGAGCTGAGAATCTCGCTCGCCACAGAGAATCAGAGTCGAAATGGAAACGGCCACGGCTTCACAAGTGGAAATGGCCAGCCGCTGTGTTTTGCGATTCGCGTTCGCGACGTCACCAAACTCAAGGAGTTCGAGAAGATGAAGAGCGACATGGTTTCGCTGATGTCGCATGAGCTGCGCACGCCTTTGACGAGCATCAATGGCTTCGCGGAACTGCTGGCGCTCGACGATCAGATGCCCGCCGAATCTCGTGAGTTCGTGCAAATCATCTCGAACGAGTCGCAGCGCATGTCGCGCATGATCGATACGTTCCTGTCCGTTACTCAGCTTGAACGAGGCGACAAGCAGGAAGTTGTGCACATCCCGCTTCGTCTCGACGACCTCGCGCGTGAAGTCATTGCGACTATGCAGCCCATTGCCAAGAAAAAGCGAATCCGTTTGGTCGATCAACCGAGCGGCACGATTCCACCAGTTGCCGGCGATAAGAGTCTGATTACCCAGGTGTTGATGCGCCTGCTCGACAACGCGATCAAGTACAGCCCCGAACGAACTACGGTATCGGTTTCGACGGTTCTTGAAGCAGAAACCGTGCGCGTCATTGTCGAAGATCGCGGTTTTGGAGTTCCGGCCGAATCAATCGATCGAATCTGGGAAAAGTTCTATCGCGTCGCGCGCGACGGCCAGGAGAAAGATGAAGAATCAACCGGCCTGGGACTAGCTTTTGTGAAAGAGGTAGTCGAACAGCACAGCGGATCGGTCAGCGTCGAATCCGAAGTTGGGCGCGGATCGAAATTCAGTTTTGCGCTGCCGAGGTTGTAAAGCAGGTTAAGGCTGGTCTTTCGGAGGCGGATCGCGTTTTGATTCAAAATCCGGTTCTGCACGGTCGGTCTTTTGTGAATATCTAGGCGCAACCACTCGTTCAGTTGCTAGTGTGCTGTTCGCGCGACCGCCCTTGGCTTCCATAAAGACAATGCGTTCCCGTCGAGTTTCCGACTCCGGTTGGCCAAAAAAAACAATATCCAAACCTCCGGACATAATCATGGAGAACAGAAAATAGACGAGACTGTCCAAAAATCCTTTCATTATCGAATACAAAAGGAAAACGAACATGAAAGAGAGAAACAGATTGTAAATTGACCCCCACCGATGATCGTCAGTCCTTATTAGGCGTTTCCCCAATTCCACCAATGCAATTCCGAGTACTGTCCCAACGACAACATAGATGAAAGGATTCCTGTTAAGGAAAAAGCTCTTGACGGGGTCATCAGCTTTGTCGGTTACCCTGAGCATGAACATAAGGAAAAGGAACGGCAATACGGCGCCCGTAGTTCTGCGAACGTAACCGCCTTGACCCTGCACTATTATGTAAATAATGCAGAAGACCAGCAGTACGAATACTCCGCCAACTACGGCTGGATACACCAGAACCGTAAAGAACCATTTGAGACCGTCCGCGGTCCTCTCTGAAAGATTCGGCGTAGCAGTCGCTTGCGCATCAACTGGAGTTGGGGATGGCTGTAGCTGTGCCTGAGCGGTTCTAGAGTCTTGTGTTCCCTGCGTATAAGAGACTTGACAAAAGCTCACTGCGCACAGGAGCAGCACAACGGTTTTGCAAAGTGATTGTTTGATGAGGTTCTCGCTTTCCATGATACTTCTATCCAAGGCCAACGGGCGTGGTCGCGAGGCGGTCGTCCGATCTGAGTGTAATACTAGTCAGGATATGCTATCGCGAAAGCAAGCGCAATAAGTAATACTTCATCCACCACTAGTCTTCACACACTCGGAATCCCATTGATTTTTCCCTGGCAACTCGCTTCGAATCGGGATGCAGCGTCTGTTCGTAATCGACCGTGATCTCTTCGCTCGGATTGTTTTAGCGCTTTGCGCTGAGTGCGGACAGGGATGTCCGCGCTCCCGGCGTCAACTTGCCCCTTCTTTCCGTCTCATCGCATACTAAAAGCAGCTATCATAATTAATCAGTAAGCGAGGAGATTTGTTAGCGCGCGGGGTCATATCGCCGCGCGCACAATCTTTCTTTGCCGATTGTCGAAGGACTAGTGGCAGCGAGCGAAACCGATAAACCGAAAGCGACGGATTACGAGCTGGCGCAACGCTCTGCGGAAGGCGACATGACTGCCTTTCAGGAGCTTTACGAGCGTCACAACCGCCGCGTATATTCGCTCTGCCTGCGCATGACGGCTAACCCGACGGAAGCCGAGGACCTGGCGCAGGAGGTCTTTATTCAGCTCTTTCGCAAGATTGGAAGCTTCCGCGGCGAGTCGGCGTTCACGACGTGGTTGCACCGGCTGACTGTAAACCAGGTGCTGATGCACTTTCGGAAGCGCGGCGTGCGGCTCGAGCAGACAACCGAAGAGGGCGAAGTTCCGGTCCAAATCGTGAAGGGAACTGAGAATCCCAACGCCATGCCGGTCGTCGATCGCATCGCTTTGGACAAGGCTATTGGGCAATTGCCGCCGGGATATCGGACAGTTTTCACGTTGCACGACATTGAAGGACACGAGCACGAGGAGATTGCGCGGATGCTAGGGTGTTCGGTCGGCACGTCGAAATCGCAATTACACAAGGCCAGAATGAAATTACGTGGCTTGCTCAGGCAACAGAAAAAGGCTGGGTAGCAACCAAGAAACGACCCCCAGAAATGGGGCGCTTCCCGTGCTCCCAGTCACGGGCCAGTTTGACATCTAGCGAGCGAAACGCCGCTGTTATCGAACAAGATGACGCAGTCTCCCCTTTATTGCTTTGAGACCGCGAGTCGCGCGTCCAGGCTCTAGCGAAATTGCGCGACAGCAGAGGTTGACAATGAACTGCGAGAATTACCAGCTATTAATTAGCGATTTGGTTGACGGTACCCTGACTGCCGAAGACTGCCAGAGAGTTGAATTGCATTTGAGTGCTTGTGCCGACTGTGCCGGTGCGCGCGGCGACTTGAGCGCCATCGTTGAGTTCTGCCGCGAGCATCGTGGCGAGTACGAAGCTTTGCCGAATGAGCGGGCCCTGTGGGTGCGCATCAGTAACGTCATTGAAGCTGAAGCCAGCATTCCGGCACGCGCGGATATTCCCGATCAGGCCGGATGGTGGTTTCGTCTCATGAACCGAACGTGGCAGCTTTCATTTCCAAAGCTTGCCGGTTTGGTCGCGGCGATCGTGCTGGTCGTTTCGATTGCTACCGGTGTCGGCGTTCGAAATATTTCGTGGCTCGCCGGTTCGGGCGTACAGACTGCTGGACTGCCAGTTGGCTCAACCAGCGTGGCCGTCGAAGACCGTTATCGTCAGCAGCAGCAGGCCGTCGCTTACTGGAACCAGCGCGTTGAGATAAATAAGGCACGCTGGAACGCTCAGATGCGCGACACGTTCGATCGCAATCTGGGCGTAATCGATGGCACCGTGGCCGAGTCACTGCAACGACTAAAGGACAATCCACACGATACGGTCTCAGAAGATGTTTTGAACGACGCGCTCAACGACAAAATTGCTTTGCTTAAGGAGTTCGCGGACCTCTAATCTTCGGATGACGCGTCGCCCGATCGAAATGAAACTGCACTTGCTACGCGGCGGAAAAGCTTTGAAAGGTCTTTCTGCTTTCCTTTTGATTTTTCCCTTGAGTGTTGCCAGCGTCGCCCTCGGCCAGCGACGCGTGTCTCGGAATTTCCCTGCCGGAAAAAACGTCCGTGTCGAACTGCGAAACATCTCCGGCACGATCACCGTCGAGACCTGGAACCGCGATGAGATTCGCGTGACCGCCGAGATGGAAACCAGCAAGGCGACTTTTTCTCCGCGCGAGACTGCGTCAGGTTTGGTGATTGACATCGTCGGCGACAACCGCGGACGCAGCGATGTCGGCGACATGAACTTCAAGATTCAACTGCCGGCAAGATCTTCTGTCGATCTCGAAACGCGCAGCGGTCAAATTACCGTCAACAACGTTCAGGGTGATCTGGTGCGCGCGCACATCTGGACTTCGGGCGACATTATTCTGACCAGCGTTAATGCCGGGCGCGTCTTTGCCACCAATACCACGGGCGACATTTTCTTTGACGGCGAGTTCGCATCCGGCGGCACGTACGAGTTCAAATCGGGTAAGGGAAATATCACTCTGAGTCTTCCGGCGAATTGTGGTTTTCGCCTGGTCGCGACCGCCCCGACGAAAGAAATCAAGATGGGCCCATTCTGGAATGCCAACAGCCTCAAGTTGATGAGCGAAGGCCGCCGCATCATTGGCGACGTTGGTGATGGGCGTGCTTCTGTGACGGTTACGAACTTTCAGGGCAACATCAAGTTTGTGCGCCGTTAGCGGCGTAACGCAAACTTTAGTTTGCGCGGGTCTGGATCGCTGAAGGAACGGCTATGCGCAAACTGAAGTTTGCGTTACAAACAAGGCTATGCGCAAACTGAAGTTTGCGTTACAAACAAGCTAGACAAATTCTTTCTTTCTCCCTCACAATCAGCGTGACGAGAACTAGAAGCTCAACCTCCATTTCATTTGCAAGCCTGGTTTTTCTTCTTCTCGTTTTCTCGATTTCTGCGACTGCGCAAAAAGACAAGAAACAACCGCTCCCGCCCGGTCCGTTGCTGAAGCGAACGACGACGCGTCACGAGACCGCGCGTCTGCAATATGGCGGCACGGTAACTCTTTCCGCTGCGCCCACAGGCTCGGTCGTGATCGAAGGTTGGGATCGCAACGAAGTCGACGTTACTGCGACTATCGAGTTGCAAGCGCCAACTGCGGCGGATCTGGATCGTCTAGCCGCGGTGAATAATTTTGCGTTTGACGTGGACATGAATCACATCCGCATCATGACTACGGGAACTCACGATCGCTCGTTCATGAAGCGGGTTGCCAAGGGCTTTCCGAAAGCTCTGAATGATCTGCCATGGAAAATTGATTTCGTCGTCAAGATGCCGGTCATGACAGACCTGATCGTCGATTCAGGCGTCGGACCGATTAGCATTTCGGGCGTTGAAGGCGCGTTGCGCTTGAATGCCACTAGTAGTGACGCCGATCTTTCATTGACTGGCGGTTTGGTACAAGTCCTGATTCAGAAGGGCACGATGAAGTTGAGAATTCCGGCGCGCGGCTGGCATGGACTCGGATCGGAGTTTCAACTCGGCAGCGGCGTGATGACCGTTGAACTGTTGCCGGGGTTCAGCGCCGACATCAATGCCGACGTGATGCGGGGCGGACAAATCAAGAATTCGTTTGCTGATCTTCAGCCGACGTCGCGCAACAGTATTCAACCATCATCGATTCGTGCGCGCGCCGGCAGCGGTGGAGCAACGTTAACGTTCACGGTCGGTGATGGGGCGATTGAAATAAAGCAGAAGGCAGAAAGCACGAAGCAGTAGGCAGAAGAAACTACATTGCAAAGTGAAAATTGAAAAATGAAAATTGCAAAATGAAAACTGCAAATTGAAAGCTGCAAGGTGCACCGTTGGTTTTGTCGTTGTAATTTGCAATTCATAATTTTCAATTTTCGTTTTTCAATGCCTTTCGATAGCTCAGAGTATGAGTGATCAACTTCAACTCGATGTACTCGCCATCTTCTCGCATCCGGATGATGCCGAGCTGACGATGGCGGGCACCTTGCTCAAATTGAAATCGCTTGGCTATCGCACGGGCGTCGCGGACATGACCCGCGGCGAGATGGGCACGCGCGGCACGCCTGAGATTCGCGCGAAAGAAGCGCTCGACGCGGCGCGCGTGATGAACCTCGACGCACGTGTCAACCTCGCTTTGCGTGATGGTCATCTCGCTCTGACCGAAGACAATAAATTGGCGGTTGTGCGACTCTTGCGGAAGTACCGTCCGAGAGTTGTTTTCACTGGGCATTGGGACGATCCGCATCCGGATCACGCGGCGACGGCGCACATTGTGCGCGAAGCCGTGCGCCTCGCTACGATGCGGCGCTTTGACAAAGACGGCGGCGGCGAAGCGATCAAAATGCCGGCAGTCGCGCACGCCGTTTACTCGCGGCTGGTGGTGCCATCCTTCATCGTCGATGTTTCAGAATTTGCCGAGAAGAAGATGGAGGCGATTCGCGCGTACGCGTCGCAGTTCTACCTGGCGGATTCAAAAGAGCCGGAAACGCGAATCGCGCAGAAAGGTTTTCTGCGACAGACTCAGGATCGCGCTCGGTACTATGGTTCACTGATTGGGGTTGAGGATGGCGAGCCGTTCTATGTGCGCGAAGCACTGAACGTGGATGATCCAGTCTCGCTGCTGACGCGGCCGATGAATATCTATTCTTAACGGTCAGTCGTCAGTTGTCCGTGGTCAGTTGAAAAGACGAAAATCAACTGACCACTGACGACAGACAACGGACCGTTTAGTTCTTCTTCTCTTCCAACACTGCCTTAGCGATCGCAATCGTTGCACTCGCGCGTGGCGCTTCTTTCTCAAACCCGCGCACCAGGTCGATAGCGCGGTTGTAATCATCCTTCGCAAGTTCAGAAAGAACTCCGCTTACGTCGAACTCGCCGGCCGACGAACTTCTAATCGACGACGTTCCCTTGGTAATCAAGCTCACTCGCATTGCTCCATCTTCACCGGTGAAGCCTTCCGCGGAATTGGCGGCCTTGGTGATATCCGCTGCTAATTCCCAAGCCTTGGTGCGGTCGATCAGCAGGATGACATTAGTTACAGCCAACATCGCGCGCGGGCGGTCAGGATCGGATGGCTCGATGCCGCGGGCCTCAGTCATTGCGTCATCGATAAGTGAAAGAGATTTTTCGCGGTCCGTCTTCGCGAGAAAACTTGCGGCGCGACTCAGGGCCCAAGCCTTCTGAAAACGAGTTAGCTCGCCGACGCGAACCAACTCAAGCACTTGATCGACGTTCTTCTTATCGACGGCTCGCATCATCAAGCTGGCGTCGATATAAGGGCGCGCCTGCTTGCGCAAGTCTGAATCCTCGATCTTATTGACATAATCGCGAGCCTTGCTGTCATCGCTATCAATGAACATTCGGGCCAACTGAAGATAAAGTTGATCGCGTTGGTCTGAAGTCTTGGCGCGATCGACTCGATCCAGCATGGCCTTCTCGCGGTCCGCGGCGCTCATCGCCGGCAGGATGCCTTCGCGCAGCGTGTTGTCGTCCTGTTTGCGGGTGTCTTCAGAAACGAGGTTGCTCATCGCGTCCATTTGGGTGCGTACCGCGTCGGTCAACTCTTTCGGCGAATACTGTTCGAAGAGCGGCAAGAGACGCTTGAGCATAAGGTACTTGCCCTGTACGCCGGTCGTGCTCTGGTCCTGGCCCGGAGGCGCCATCGGTCGCAGTAGAATTTCGGCGCCCGCATTGAAAAACGCGTTGCGGAGAGCTGGCGGAATATCGGGTGGCCGGGTGCTTCGGGCAGTGCTGCTCACAGATGATCCGTTGCCGTCGAAAGTTACGAACGTGTGCGGCGTGAAGACATACGATCCCAGGAGCGACACGGTGTTGGCGTCCGATTGAAGATTGTTAGTGGCCATCGCCAACAAAGCCGCGTACCTCTGATCGGCTGCGGCTGCATCCTTCTCGCGCAGAAACGAAAGGAAATCGACTGCATCTCTGGTGATGCTGCCAAGCACCGGGTCCGCAAACTGAAGAGCTCGCGCCACATCTGCATCGAGCAACTGTCGCGCGAGATTCAACCTTTGCTGCGCGGCCTCGGGCGCGTCCCAAGGATTCGATGGCGCTTTATCAGCGGCGTCCGTTGCTTCTCGTTGCTTTTCAATCTTGAGCTTGCTGAGGAACTCTTCGCCGAGCGCGCGATCATGACGAGCCGCGAGTCGCAACACTTCACTGCG
>DATLVM010000526.1:0-17606 GCA_035577445.1 Pyrinomonadaceae bacterium | reverse complement strand
CGCGACGCGTAGTTCCCAACTAATTCAGCTCCTCAACATCGGTAAGCCACTAACCCTTAAAGGGGAGAAAACACAGATTCTTGACAGTGCGACGGCAAAAACCCCTTTACAGAGGGTATTCGGCGTGGTATCTTGCCCCGCAAAGCTAAGTTATTACTAGAGCTTAGGTCCTCGGACCGAGGGATTTCTTGTTGACATAGGAGTATCGGTTCGTGTAAAAAGGCAAGACTAGGGCCTCTTTATCGGTCCGGGTAAGGCTTTCTTTTTACGTCTCGCGAAACGAGATATTTTGAGTTGGGACGGTGTTTCCGTCGGCCGTGGATATTCCACGGAAACTCTTCCACAAAACTTGTTCACTGTACGGGAGGAAATGATGATTAGCAGAACTTGGAGCCGTAAGTCGATAGCGTTCTGTGTCGCAGTTGCCATATTGAGCGTTTATTCCATGGTGGCGCTCGCAACGCCGGGACAGAAGGCAGCCTCGGGCGAGCTTTCGGTTTCCGGTCAAGTGACCGTTAACGGTCAGGCCGCGATCTCAGGCGCAACCGTTTTTTCAGATAGCACGATTACTACAGCAGCCGGAAGCAGCGCCGTTGTGAGCTTGGGCAAGCTTGGTCGAGTCGAGCTTTTCCCGAATACAACTGTTAAGCTGAGTTTTGGCGAAGCGAACATTTCGGGCGCACTCGATGCAGGTCGGATACAGGTGGCAACCACAGTTGGGACGTCAGCAATCGTGACGGCCAAGGATGGCTCGGCTGTTGCCAATCCTGCTCAAGCGGCCACCTTTATGGTTGACGTGGAATGCGGCAACATGATCGTGGCGTCGCAGGCAGGTTTGGTTGACCTGCGTACTGGTGGCAAGACGAAAGCCGTTGCCGCCGGAACGTCGGAATCAGCAGGTACACCGCAACCCGGTACGCGTTGCACGCGGCTGACTCGCCCTGACACTCTGGGTGGTCTGAGTGGTGGAGCTCTTGCAGCTCTATTGCTGGCGGCGGGCGGTGCTGTAGCGGCGGCGATCATTGCGGCGACGCACAACAACGATCTGAATTTCGGTGGTTCCGTCGTCGTAATCAGTCCGACCAAATAAACTGAGTCGAAACAGTCCGGTGACGCAGAGTCTTGCGTCATTTCATTAGCAAGTTTACGGGTCACGCGTGGTGAAGCGCGTGACCCGTAAATTTTGTTCAGTAGCAAAAATCTAGGTACAACCAGGAATGCACATTGCCGTTATCGGCTCGGGTTACGTGGGGCTCGTAACCGGAGCATGCTTCGCAGAGTTTGGCGTCGACGTGACTTGCGTTGATGTTGACGTTGCAAAAATTGAGCGCCTCGCAAAAGGAGAAAGTCCTATCTATGAGCCGGGGCTTGATCAGCTACTTGCAAAGAACCTCCAGGCCGGACGGCTTCGCTTTACGACTGATATCGAAGCTGCGACGAAACAGTCGCTCGTCATATTTCTTGCCGTGGGAACTCCACCCCGGGCTGACGGTGCTGCCGATCTTACCTTTATCGAGAAGGCCGCATGCAGTATTGCCCAGCACATGGACAGCTACAAGGTCATTGCCACCAAGTCCACAGTGCCGGTCGGTACCGGGAAGCACTTAGCTTGTCTCATCAAAAAACATCAAGTACGTCCGATTGAATTCAGCGTCGTCTCGAACCCGGAGTTTCTTCGCGAAGGAGCTGCGATTAGCGACTTCATGCGCCCGGACCGTGTGGTAATCGGGGGCTCAGATCCTGAAGCGATTGCGATTATGAGGGATCTGTATCGGCCCCTTTATTTGATCGAGACGCCGTTTGTGATCACATCTTTGGAAGGCGCGGAATTAACGAAATACGCAGCCAACGCTTTTCTGGCAACAAAGATTTCTTTTATCAATGAGATTGCGAGTTTGTGTGAAAAGGTCGGCTGTGATGTTCACGATGTGGCCCGCGCCATCGGAATGGATCGACGAATTGGCGCGAAGTTCCTGCACGCTGGACCAGGCTTTGGCGGTTCATGTTTTCCCAAGGACACGATGGCCCTTTCGGTAATTGGTCAACAGTACTCATCGCCGATGAAGATTGTCGACGCCGTAATCGAGGTGAACCGGCAGCAACGGTTATCGATGATCCCGAAAATCGAAAGTCTTGCAAACGGCTTGGAAGGCAAGCGCGTTGCGGTATTGGGGTTGGCTTTTAAGCCCGAGACTGACGACATGCGAGATGCGCCGTCGGTTGAGATTATTCAGGGATTGCTGAATCGGGGAGCTAAGGTAATCGCGTACGACCCGGTCGCTCGCGACGAGGCCGAGAAGATTCTGCCGCAGATTGACTATGCTGTTGACGAATACGAAGCGGCGAACGGAGCGGATGTCCTGGTGTTTGTAACTGAATGGAATCAGTTTCGGGCCCTCGACATGGACAGAATTCGCAACTCGATGAGAGCGGCGCGGGTCGCTGATCTACGCAATATCTATGATCCCACCGACATGCGCGAGATGGGTTTTGAATACGTGGGAGTAGGCCGCTAAAGATGCCTCTTTCTGGAGTTGCCCTCGTTACCGGTGGCGCCGGCTTTATTGGCTCGCACATCGCGTCAGCCTTGAGTAAACAAGGGGCTCGTGTCCGAGTTATTGACGATCTCTCAACGGGCAGCGAAGAAAACCTGAGGGAGATTGGCGGCGACATTGAATTCATTAAAGCCAGCATCACTGATACTTCTGCACTGGCTCGCGCACTCGAAAATGTCGAGCTGATCTTTCACGAAGCGGCCCTCCCCTCTGTCCCGCGTTCCGTTGAGAATCCCGCCGAAACACATGAGGCAAGCGTCAACGGAACGTTTTCCGTTTTACTGGCAGCAAAAGAGAAGAAGGTTCGTCGCTTGGTGTATGCGGCGTCGAGTTCGGCGTACGGTGATCAGTTGGAATCACCGAAGCATGAACGAATGCGGCCGGATCCCCTCTCACCTTATGCGGTGGCGAAGCTGGTTGGCGAATATTATTGCCAAGCCTTCACGCGCAGCTACGGGCTGGAAACTGTCTGCTTGAGGTACTTTAATGTGTTCGGGCCGCGTCAGGATCCCAGTTCGCAATACTCTGGAGTCATATCTCGATTTGTTCGTGCCCTGGAGCTGGGAGAGAAGCCAGTTATTTATGGTGATGGTGAGCAGTCTCGAGACTTCACTTACATTGCAAACGTTGTGGATGCGAACCTGCGCGCGGCCGAATCCAGCGCTGCCGTGGGAAAGGTCATTAATATCGCCAACGGCGTTGGTGTAACTATCAATGAGTTGCTGGATTCGCTGAAGAGCCTCACCAACAGGCCTGAAGTTGCTGCCGAGTATGCTCCCGCGCGTAAAGGCGATGTCGTTCACAGCCTGGCTGATCTCACTTTGGCTCAGTCAGCGCTGGGATACAGTCCAGGGATCGGACTTGAAGAAGGACTTCGCCGCACACTCGACTGGTGGAAGACGAGTCGATTCGCGCAGTAGGCGCGCTGCGCTCAAGAATAACGAAGAATCAGTGAGCCTTGCAAAACCTTTCAACGGATGGAGTGCGGGCGTCTACCTCGCTACCCGAAACTCTACTGGCCTCGACCGGCGAGTGCGATCAGTCCATCTGCCACCGAGCCACGCCAGCTGAGAAACTCATGACCTCCGGCAAACTCCGAATAAACGACCGAGTAACCTTTGGCCTCCAACACATCGCGCATCCGACGGTTTTGCGTCAACAGGGCTTCCGGACAATCGTTCTCGAACAATCCGGCTTCCAGATAGAACCTGATGGACAATTTCCGCGTCGTCACGAACTGCTGAATCAACCACCCGAATGGAGAAGTATCGCTCTCTTCCTGATCGTCCCAGTTCGGAAAATAACTGAACGCGCCCGACTGTGATAGGACGTTGCCGAAAACTTCCGGATAACGTAGCGCACAATATGCGGCGGTGAGGCCACCGAGACTCACGCCTCCCACAATGGTGCGCTCGGGTTCAGCACTAAAACGATAACGCTGGCGCGCCCACGGAACCAGTTCCTTGGCCAGGAAGTCAACGAATGGTGGATAACATTCAAGGTCGCGATCGCGCGACTCTTCATTCAGATTGTCTACCAGGATCGCCACCAACGGGCGAATCTTTTTCGCGGCGACCAGGTTGTCCAGAATCGTCGGTATGGGCATGGGTCCGCGATAATCCTGGCCGTCAAAAAGAACCAGTAATCCGTACGAGCCATTCTTCGGGTCATAGCCCGGAGGCGTGTAGATGGAAACCGATCGTTCTTCCTTCAGGTTTTCACTTCTGAGCTTCTCTTGCGAGAGTGTGCCTTTCGGAACATCCGGCTGGACAGTGATCCAGGACTGCAAAGGCGCGGCGGGGAGTTCAACGAATGAGGATGATCTGAACTTCAGCGGATTTAATGGGTCGACACTCTGTTTTTTTCCTGAACGATTAAAGCCATAAGTGAAGCGCGCCGTCGCCGGCAACCGAAGCGTGAGAAACCAGACGTCTGTGTTCGCCAAACGCATTAGCGGCGCGTCTTGTGAGTCCGGCGGGAAATTTCCGTCAAGCGTGACTTCGCTCGCTTCGGCTCCTCCGCGCCAGAGAAAAGTTACGCGGCGGAGCTGGTCATCACCGGGAAGCGGTTCGACCAGCGGTGTCTTGCCTTGAACTTCTTCCCAGAATTGTTTGATTGCCGCGCGGTTTCCGGTTTTCACCTTACGCTCCAGCGCCATCAGACGCGGACTATCCAGCCGCCTCGGTGCTTTCGGCCTTGGTTGTACGGGCTCACCGACTCCGGCAGCAAGAAAAGTCGAAACGCCTGGGCCAATGATGCGAACCGACGATGCCGCGGAATCCTCGGCTGTCCGCCTGGCGGACTGCGATCCCGGCGCCCAGAGTGCAATGAGGAGCAAGCAAACGGTTAACGCCGGCTTGCGAGCGATGAAGAAGCGATACCGCATAGTTTAGAGACTCTCCGTCCGAACTAGCGCCTAAGGCCAAAAGCGCTGTGTGGCCGCAGCTTACTTGATTTTCTTTGCTCTCCCAACTTCCCGCCCTTCCAGAGAAGCAGTAAACGTGGGACTGCCTTTTTCAACTTTGACGAAGGTATAGAGTTTTGCAGGACTCTTTGTCTCCGGGCCCGCGGGTTTTAGTCCTCGCCTATTCAATCCAATCACTTGACGTAATCAATGTACGAAGGGAACAAAGTCCAGGCTTAGGTTCATAAACCCAACATGCCTTGGTTGCAGAGCGGTTCCAAGAAAGAGAAATGCCCGTAAGCGCATCTGCAACTTACGGGCAAGCCGGGAGAGTTTTTATCCTGGGGGCGACGTCGAAACGGCGGCGCTGACTTGAAATTAGTGTCCTTGCGAAAGCTTTCCGATTAGCGAGAACATCGGCATGTACATAGCAATGACAATTGATCCGATAGTGACTCCCAGAAATCCAATCAGCGCGGGCTCAATCAACGTCAGCAGATTGGCGATGGCCGCGTCAACTTCCTGTTCATAGAAGTCGGCAATCTTGCCCAGCATCGAGTCGAGAGCGCCCGTCTGTTCGCCGATTCCTACCATCTGTGAAACCATGTGCGGGAAGAGGTTAGCCGCACGCAAAGGCTCAACGAAACTCTTTCCTTGCTCGACGGCGGTACGAATCTGAAGAATCGCGCCCTCAATTACTACGTTGCCGGCGGTGCGCGCGGTAATGTCGAGCGATTGCAAAATCGGTACGCCTGAGGACAACAGCGTCGAGAGGGTTCGTGAAAATCGCGCGATAGCAATCTTCAGAAATATCGGCCCCACAATCGGCATCTTGAGGAGTATTGTGTCGATCACCTTACGACCTTTGGGCGTCCTGTAATAGAAATTCAGCGCCACGGCGAGCCCGATCACCACGACTAGGATACTGAGACCTCCCCATCCTGCCAGGAAATTACTAATTCCAACTACGATGCGGGTTGGCAATGGCAATGGCTCTCCCGGACCGAGCAGGCCCAGGAAAATTGACTGAAACTGCGGAATCACGACAATCATGATGACCGCAATTGCGATGATCGCCAGCAAGATAACCGCTGCCGGATAAATCAGCGCCGAGACGACATCTCGCTTCAACTTCACGATTTTTTCGATGAATGTTGAGAGGCGCTGGAGAATTAGATCCAGAATACCGCCGGTCTCTCCCGCTTCTACCATGTTTGAGTAAAGCTGATCGAACACTTTCGGATGGCGACTCATCGCCGCAGCCAACGTCGAACCTTCTTCGACATCCTGCCGCACCTGAGCAAGGACCTGCTGAAAGTATTTGCTCTCCTGCTGTTGGGACAGGATGTCCAGGCACTGTACCAGCGGCAAGCCCGCGTCAATCATCACTGAAAATTGACGAGTGAATATCGCCAGGTCTTTCGACTTTACTTTCTTGCGGCCACCGATCTTTGGGATGCCGATTTCTCGACCCTTCTCTTTGACCGACGTCAGCGTGACCTGCTCGCGACGCAGAAGCTGGCGCAGCGCCTCGCGATCGTCAGCGACGCGTTCGCCGGTTACGACTTCATTCATTCGGTTGCGGCCTTTGAAAACGTAGGTTGGCATCTTCTTGACTCCGTTTGGTGATTTCCTTAGGCGTGATTCTGACGGCTACTTTCGGGCGATAACTCGCGGCTGACCATACTGCTGCGGGACCGGTCGCGCTTGCGAGCCGTTGCCGTTGTTTAGTCCGGCGCCGCGATCAATAAGATCGCGCAACTCGTTCACGTTCGAAGTGCGATTCATCGCCGTCTCGCGCGTGATCAATCGCTTGTGATAGAGCGTCGCCAGGGATTGGTTGAAGGTCTGCATGCCGTGAACGTCCTGCCCCGTTTGCATCATCGAATAGATCTGGTGAACCTTATCCTCGCGAATCAGATTACGAATCGCAGAATTCGGAACCAGAATTTCCATAGCCATCGCCCGGCCGCCGCCGTCCGCCCGCGGCAAAAGGCTTTGACAGAGAATGCCTTCCAGCGTCAGTGACAATTGCGCGCGAACTTGCGCTTGTTGCATCGACGGAAAGACATCGATGATTCGGTTAATTGTTGAAGCTGCCGAGTTCGTGTGCAGGGTTGCGAATGTCAAGTGACCAGTCTCGGCGATGCGCAGCGCAGATTCGATCGTTTCCAGGTCGCGCATTTCACCTACCAGCACCACGTCAGGATCCTGACGCAGGGCCGTACGAAGCGCATTGGCGAAACCTTTTGTATCCGCGTTCACCTCACGTTGGTTGACGATGCAACTTTTGTGGTTGTGAAGGAATTCGATCGGATCCTCGATCGTCAGAATGTGCTCGTGGCGTTCGCGATTGATCTTATCGATCATCGCCGCGAGCGTTGTCGATTTACCGGATCCGGTCGGCCCGGTTACCAGGATCAGGCCGCGCGGTTTGGCGCAGAGCTCTTTAACGATCGGCGGCAGTCCAAGATCGTCAAACGATTTGATCTCGTATGGGATCGCGCGAAAGACAGCGCAAACCGCGCCGCGTTGATTGAAAACATTGGCGCGAAAGCGTGAGAGGCCTTTCACGCCAAAGCTGAAGTCGAGCTCCATGTTCTCTTCGAACCGGTGCTTTTGAGCGTCCGTCAACACCGAGTAGGCCAACTGTTTCGTATCGGCCGAAGTCAACGGACGATAACCGTCCAGCGGGCGAACTTCGCCGTGGACGCGAATCAGCGGGGGTGTTCCCGTCGTCACGTGGAGGTCTGAGCCTCCAAGTTCCGCTAGCTTGTGAAGCAGCTCTGAGAGAGATATTTGTGGCGGGTTTTCCATGCAGCTTTCCCTTTTGACGCGAAATTAGCGCTTTGGCTCCAAAGGCCGAAAATTTGAAAGAAACTGCTCAGCATCGGCAGAGATCTTTTCCGAAGCCGGATTAGCTGACCGTGTCGTGAGCGCATAGACCCGGCCATTTACTTCGGTGAAGTAGAAGTTCCAGACTTGTTCAGGCTTGCCGTCACCCGTCGCCGGCGTTTGGGCGATAACTTCGAAGACGCGATGACCGCCGATCTCTCGTGAGCGATCATTCACAACCCAACCTCCGGCAGTGATCATCTTGTCGATAACGCTGCGACGGAGATCGCTAAAGGCGACGCCGCCAACCATTTTGCGCTGCTCATACGCAAGCGGCTGAACTGCGGGGGCAGGAGCAACCGCGACGACGGCGAGGCTGGCTTGCGCTTCGGGCGCACCATTGGCTGGCGCGATGCGGAAGTTTGAAGCGGCCTTGTTTCCGGATGAAGGCGACCAATTTGTTGGCAACGGCATGTTAAAGGCGCCGTCGCGATAGACGTTGTCGGGTAGCGCGAATGCCGAAGGCACGACAACGTGGTTCTCGGCAGACTTGGGCTGTGCGACCGATGCGGGCGTTGGCGTAGTCGTTGAGGCTGAGTAGCGCGCGGCGGCTTGCATTGCGCGGCGGCGGGCCATCATCGCCTGCCGGCGACGAAGCATCGCACGGTGACGACGCCACCATGCGCGTGAGTGATGACGGAAATGGTGAGAGCGCACAGCGGCCTGCGTCCGCAGGTTGTGCGCGGTCGAGATCGCAAAGGGCAGCAGAATAACTAGCGAGAGCAACAAACCTAGACACAAAGCTAATCGACGTAACATAACTTCACCCCTTTCATGCCACCGTTTCGCGTAATACTTCTTCGATGGTGGTAAGTCCATTTCTGATCTTTTGCAGACCGGATTCGCGCAGCGTGATCATGCCGTCCTCGATGGCTTTCTTCCTCAACTCGAGCGAAGATGCGCCGATCAAAATCAGCTCGCGAATCTCGTCCGTAATTTCCATTACCTCGTACAAGCCGATGCGGCCCTTGTAGCCCGTATCGTTGCAGGTTGGACATCCTCTGCCTTTGTAAGTCTTGAGCTTGCCGGCTTCTTCAGGCGAAAAGCCGATTTCGACCAGCGCTTCAACCGGCGTCGGATTTTCCTTCTTACAGTCTTTGCAAACGCGACGAATCAGGCGTTGCGCCTGAATTAGGTTCACGCTCGTCGCGACGAGGAAGGGTTCGATACCCATGTTCATCAGGCGGGAAATGGTTGAGGGAGCATCATTCGTGTGGAGTGTTGAGAGTACAAGGTGGCCAGTGAGAGCGGCCTTAATTGCGATTTCCGCGGTTTCGAAGTCGCGGATTTCACCGACCAGGACGATGTTCGGATCCTGGCGGAGGAACGAACGCAAGGCCGCGGCAAAGTTCAGTCCAATCTGTTCCTTCATCTGCACCTGGTTGATTCCAGGCAGATTGAATTCCACCGGATCTTCCGCGGTCATGATGTTTGTATCGACGGTGTTAAGAGACTGAAGCGCCGAATATAGCGTGTTCGTCTTACCGCTTCCTGTCGGTCCCGTAACAAGGACCATGCCGTAAGGTTTGGAGATATTGCGCTGGAACTTGACGAGCGACTCTGGTTCGAACCCAAGATTAGTCATGTCGAGCATCAACTTCTCTTTGTCGAGGAGACGAAGCACAACTTTCTCGCCGAACAGGGTGGGAAGAGTGGAAACACGAAAGTCTAATTCGCGCGAGCGAGACTCAACCTTCACGCGAATCTTGATGCGGCCGTCCTGCGGCAGACGCTTTTCTGAGATGTCCAGCTTGGCCATGATCTTGATGCGCGAAATGAGAGCGTCACGCATCTTCATCGGTGGATGCATCACATCGTAAAGCACGCCATCGATACGAAACCGGATCCGCATCTCCTTTTCGTACGGCTCGACGTGAATGTCGGAAGCGCCGCGGCGTAACGCATCAACGAGAAGGACGTTGACCAGCCGTACGACCGGCGCGTCCTCACTCATGCGGGCCAGGCTTGAGAGATCAATCTCTTCGTTATCTTCAAAGACTTCGACTTCGCTATTCAGCGACTCGTGATCGAAGTCCAGGCTGTCGAGTGAAATAAGATCGGCTTGCGAGAAGCCGTTGCCGTTTCCATTATCGACGGTCACGTCAGCGCCAACGCCGGCGAGCTCGATTTCGCGAGACGTGCTGTAGTACTTGGAGATCGCGGCTTGAATGCTGGCTTCGGCAACCACGACAGGTTCGACGTTAAGGCCCGTCATGAACTTTATGTCGTCCATGGCAAAGACATTCGTGGGATCGACCATTGCGAGGGTGAGGGTGGCGCCCACGCGCGATAGCGGTAGAACAGAATATTTTTGCGCTACTTCCTGGGGTATTAAGCGGAGAACGGCATCATCAATGTTGAAGAGGTCTAGATTTACAGACGGGATGCCGTACTGCCGGGACAGTACGGCTGTAATCGTGTCGTCCGAAACGAGTCCGAGCTTGACGAGGTTGTATCCCAGCCTGCCGCCATGCTCCCGCTGATAGTCGAGGGCCTGACGCAGATGCTGCGGACTAATCAGATTCTCGCGGACGAGAATTTCGCCGAGTTTTGCTGACATTTCTTAGTTTTGCTCAGTAAAGAGAACTTGTCGGATGGGACCGTCCGATGGGGCGGCAATGCGAGTTGGCAAACAGACAACGGTGGCCAACACCGTTGCAATTGGGATTCTACCCGTCAGATGATGGGTCTGTCAACGAATCTTTTCTCGACGAATTCAGGTGTTTCCGCGGAATGTGCTGGACATATCTTCGATGATATTCGATACTCTTCGTCGACGTTCGAGATAGAGGAGTAGCGATGCCTATAACAGCTAGACAGAGACGGGTACTCGATTACATCAAGCGTTACTTTGAAACTCGTAGCGAGGCGCCAACGATAGCGGAAATCGGCAAAGAGTTCGGCATGAGTTCATCGGCCAGTGTGCATCACGTCGTTTCGACACTGGAGCGCGAGGGTTTCATCCGGCGAATTCCGAACGTCAGTCGTGGAATTGAGTTGGTTGAAGAGGGGGCGGCTGACGCGAAGTACGAAATTCCTTTGCTCGGTGTCGTGGCGGCCGGGGCTCCGATCGAAGCGGTTTTGAATTACGAGACAGTGCCCATTCCGCGCGACATGATGCGCGACGGGCGGATGTTTGCTTTGCGTGTGCGCGGTGACTCAATGATCGATGAGCAAATCCGCGATCACGACTTTATCATTTTGCAATCACAGCAAACCGCTGAGAATGGTCAGACGGTCGTGGCGCTGATTGATGGCAGTGATGCAACGGTGAAGCGATTTTACGGAAACCGTCATCAAGTGCGGCTCGAGCCGGCGAATCCCAATTACGAACCGATCGTCGTTCGTCCGCCGCAGCGAGTGGAAATTCAAGGCATCGTAGTTGGCGTGATTCGCAAATATAAATGAGGGGGGCTCAGCTCTTTGATAGAACACGTGCGACCCTTTTCAAATCATCGATGAACTTGCGCTTCTCGTCATGGCGAGTTTCATCGTCCGGCGCGCGGAGAATTGATGATGGGTGAACGGTAGCCATGATGAAAGGCGCCAGCGTCGATTCAATAAATTGTCCGCGCTGCTTGGTAACTTTGAACTGTGGGCCAAGCAAAGCTTGAGCTGCGGTCGCACCAAGACAAACGATGACTTTGGGTTTGACTAGACTGATTTCCGCTTCGAGCCATGGACGACAGGCCTTAATCTCGCCCGCATTCGGTTTTTTGTGAAGGCGGCGTTTGCCCCGCGGTTCCCATTTGAAATGTTTGACGACATTCGTGACATACGTTTGAGCGCGATCAATGCCTGCTTCAACTAAAGCATCATCGAGTAATCGCCCGGCAGGTCCGACAAAGGGATGGCCTGAAAGATCTTCTTCGTTGCCGGGTTGTTCGCCCACGAAGACAATCTCGGCGCGCCGCGCGCCTTCGCCAAACACGGTTTGGGTGCCGCGCTCCCAAAGGTCGCAGGCTTGGCAATCTGCGGCGGCTTCGCGAAAAGCTTTGATGCTTTTGCGCTCAGGAAAAAATTCTTCGGCCGAAGTTTCAGATTTATCTTTAGTCATCTAACCATGAATTCCGCAGTTACTAAACAGGAGATCGAGTCAGCTCTCGTAGATCGGTTCGGCCATGTCTTCGAACGATACGAGCGCTTGCCGGCTGAGACTCTCTCGACCGGCAGCGAAGAGATTGACGATGCTTTACAAGGATTTCCTCGCGGAGCGATCACTGAAATCCATGGAACTGCATCATCTGGCCGCACCAGCCTCATACTCTCTGCGCTGTCTGCTGCATCTTCCCAGGACGAAATCTGCGCTGTCGTTGATTGTGATGACACGTTTGATCTTTCATCGGCGGCAAACGCCGGCGTCGATTTCGATCGATTGCTCTGGATTCGTTGCGACCATAATCTTGAACGCGCTTTCAAAGCGGTCGATCTGATCCTGCACTCCGGTGGCTTTGGGTTTGTAGCTCTCAACCTTTGCGATGTGCCTGCCATGACACTTCGTCGCATCGTTTCATCCTGGTGGTTCCGATTTCGTCGGGCGATCGAAAACACGCCGACCGCGATGATAGTCCTCACGCCCCTTGCGGCAGTTCGTTCCTGTGCCTCCTTAGCTCTTGAGTTGAATAATAAAGGAGCAGTGTGGCCCAGCACTTTGTCATTAGTTTCTGATAATGGTTACAGCCGCTTCACGGGTGGGAGCGAAACGGGCAGCCATCTTTATCTAGTGACGCCTCCCGCCCAAAGTCGGGCAGTAAATCCTGCTCATTCCCAGTTTCTTCGGTCGACCAGTATATGTATTAATCGGACGCGTCCAGTCCAGTGGCAACTTCCTGCCGTCAATTTTCGCCCGCACTTACGCTGATCTCATCTTGCGATGTTCGGTAATATTCGGTAATATTCGTCTAGTCCAAACTCGTTAAATTTAATTCGGGAACAAAGGGAAGTCGGCATGTTTGTCTGTATTTATGGTCGCGGTGTCTCAAGAACACGAAATTCGGCTGTGGCTACTGGCGAAAATTCCCTCCTGGTTGATCTGGCTTTCACATTTTCTCCGCTAGTTGAGCAAACGACTATCGACACGGTTGTGCTTGATGCCTCGGGACAGGAGCTTTTGTTCGGAGGGACAAGCGAATTTTCGGAATCGGCTGAAGTTGAGTCAGCAGTGAACCTAGCGAATGAAATCTTTTCTCGCAGCAAATATCTTCTTCTCAAAACTAATGTGGCAGTCGCGTCGAATCCGGATACGGCGATCCACGCAGCGCGGTCGTTCAGAGGCATAAGCCTCATTCCGCCGGGCGAAGAACTTTCACCACTGGGAAGCTTGTCGATTAAAAAACTTGATTGCTCATTGGTCGCGATCGATGAAAAACGCGCTGAAGAGCTTCAGGAGACGTTCGCGCTTTGGGGCATTCGCACGTTTGCGGATCTTGCGCGACTGCCGTTAGCCGGCGTGGCAGAAAGGTTGGGGCAGGATGGCGTGCGGTTGCAAAAGCTGGCGCAGGGTCAGACGCATCGTAATCTTAATTTAGTTCGCCCGCCGGTCGGATTTGAGCAGTCGCTCGAGTTAGAACATCCGATCTCAGAACTTGAACCGTTGTCATTCATCCTTTCGCGATTGCTGAATCAGCTTTGCGCGAACCTGAATGAGTATGCACTGGCGACGAATGAAGTACGTTTGAGCCTTGGGTTAGAACCGGTACGCACGCCGCTGGCGTGCAATCAGCAGCACGCCGGAGGCGTGCGTACCAAGTGTGCGCATGAGCTTGGGATTAATCTCCCTGTTCCCATGCGCCATCCCAAAACGCTCTTGCGATTGCTCGTGTTTGAAATTGAACGCGAGCCGCCGCAAGCGCCGATCGTTAGCGTCACGATCGATGCAGTGCCGGTAAAGCCTCGCGCTGCTCAAACTGGTCTATTCATTCCGCTGGCGCCTGAACCTGAGAGGCTTGAAATAACTTTGGCGCGATTGGTGAAGCTGGTGGGTTCCGACAATGTTGGCTCACCAGAGATTCTTGATACGCATCGGCCTGATGCATTTCGGATGAAACGGTTCACCCTGAACCACCGAGGACACGGAGGAAGAAATCCGAAAGCCGGAATTAATCGGCAATCGGCAATCGGCAATCGGCAATGTGTGATGGGTTTTCGAATTTTTCGGCCGCCGTGGAATGCAGACGTGCAAACCGTGCGGGGACGACCAGCGCGCATCAATGCGCGCAATCCCAAGATATCAAGCAAAGTTCGTGGCGAGATTGTTTGCGCGGCGGGCCCCTGGCGCGCGTCAGGTGACTGGTGGCGCTCGGATGTTTGGGCGAGAGATGAATGGGACGTCGCGGTGCTGGATTCAACTTCAAACGAGAACGAGATCCTTTGCCGCATCTATCGAGATTTGACGAGTGAGCAATGGTTCGTCGAAGGGGTTTATGACTAAGAGTGGGTAGTAAGCTGTGAGCAGTGAGCAGTACATCGAGCTTCATGCGCGGTCGGCATTCAGTTTCCTTCGTGGCGCTGCGACGCCTGAAGAACTGATCGCAGTGTGTTCTGAATATAAGATGTCGGCGATGGCCTTGCTGGATAACGATGGTCTCTACGGGGCCGCAAGATTTCACCTGGCCGCCAAAAAGCTGAAGATCAAGGCACATATCGGGGCGGAGATAACTGTTTCAAACTCAAAACTCAAAACTCGAAACTCAACATTCACCCTGCCGCTCATCGTTCGCAATCGCACGGGTTATCAGAATCTTTGTCGCCTGATCACTCTGATGAAGTTGCGCGTGCCAAAGCATGCCAAGCCCGGCGAGTGCGCAGTGAGCTTCGATGAATTGGAGGAATATGCAGAAGGACTCGTTTGTTTGACGGGCGCCGAAGATGTGTCAGAAGCCCGACCGTTAGGGAGGGCCGGTGACAATAGCCAGCCTTTGCTGACGCGCGGTCTTCTGACACAGCGGGCAGAGAAACTCATTGACATCTTCGGTCGAGAAAATGTCTATGCCGAGCTGCAACGCCATTTCAATCGCGATGAAGAGGCGCGCAATCATGCGGTGATTGAACTTGCGCGCAAGCTGAAACTCCCGTTGTTAGCGACGAATGGAGTTAATTATGCGACGCGACAACAGCGGCAGGTTGCAGATGTCTTCACCTGCATACGAAATCATGTGCGTTTGGAAACGGCCGGGCGTTTGTTGTCACTCAACTCTGAACGGTTCGTGAAATCGCCGAAAGAAATGAGTGAGTTGTTCGCTGATTTGCCGGAAGCGATCGCGAATACGGTTGAGCTTTCGTCGCGGCTTGAATTCACTCTGCAGGATCTCGGTTACGAGTTTCCCAAGTATCCCGTGCCGCCCGGCGAGACGATGACTTCGTTTCTCCGTAAGCGCACTTATGAAGGCGCGCATGTCCGTTACGGCCGCAACGGTGAATTCAAACGGGCAGAAAAACAGATCGAACATGAATTGAAGTTGATCGAGAAGCTGAAGCTCGAAGGCTACTTTCTGATCGTTTGGGACATCGTTGAATTTTGTAAGCGGCAGGCAATCTTGATTCAGGGCCGCGGTTCGGCGGCGAACAGCGCGGTGTGTTACTCGTTGGGAATTACCGCCGTCGATCCAGTCGGCATGGAACTTCTGTTCGAGCGATTTCTTTCTGAAGAACGCGGTGAATGGCCGGACATCGATCTCGATTTGCCGAGCGGCGATCAGCGCGAAAGCGCGATTCAATATGTTTATGAGCGCTACGGAAAACTTGGCGCGGCAATGACAGCGAACGTCATCACGTATCGAGGCCGTTCAGCGGCGCGCGAAGTCGGTAAGGTTTTGGGTTTCGATGACGAAACGCTCGGACGTTTGTCTGGTCTCGTCCACACGTGGGAATGGAAAGATCCGAAGGACACGACTCAACGCCAGTTCAAAGATGCAGGATTGGACCTGCGCGATCGACGCATCAAGAAATTCTTTCAGCTGTATCTTGCCGTACAGGATTTGCCGCGTCACCTGGGTCAGCATTCCGGCGGCATGGTGATTTGTCAGGGGCAGCTTGATTCGGTCGTGCCGCTTGAGCCGGCGGCAATGCCCGGCCGCGTCGTAGTGCAATGGGACAAAGAAGATTGCGCGGACTTGGGAATCATCAAGGTTGATCTGCTCGGCCTTGGGATGATGGCGGTGATTGAAGAGACAATGCAGATCATTCGTGATGATTATGGAGAGGAAGTCGATCTCGCGTACTTATCACAGGACGACACGGCCGTCTACAAAGCGCTACAACAAGCCGACACGATTGGGATGTTTCAGATCGAGAGTCGCGCGCAAATGTCATGTTTGCCCCGACTTCGGCCGACAAAGTTCTACGACATTGTGGTGCAAGTGGCGATCATTCGCCCTGGACCAATCGTCGGGAACATGGTGAATCCTTATTTAGAGCGACGGCTCGGGCGCGCGCCGGTGCGATATGCGCATCCCGATCTCGAACCGGTTTTGAAGCGAACCTTGGGCGTGCCTTTGTTTCAGGAACAACTTTTGAAGATGGCGATGATCTGCGCTGACTTTACCGGCGGTGAAGCTGAGGAGTTACGGCGCGCGATGGGCTTCAAACGATCAGAGCAGCGCATGAAAGAGATTGAAAAGAAACTGCGGCGCGGCATGACGAGAAAGGGAATCAATGGAAAAGTGCAGGAAGAGATCATTGAGCAGATCGCTTCGTTCGCGCTCTATGGGTTTCCTGAATCGCACGCGGCCAGTTTTGCTCTGATTGCTTACGCGAGTGCCTATCTGAAATGTCATTACCTGGCGGCGTTTACGGCGGCGACTCTCAATAATCAGCCGATGGGTTTCTATCAACCGTTCACGATCATCAAGGACGCGCAGCGTCATGGGTTGAAGGTGCTGCCGGTGGATGTGACGCGATCGGAATGGGAATGCACGTTGGAAGAAGGTGGGCAGTGGGCAGTGAGCAGTGAGCAGAAAAACAGAGGTCAGAGATCAGAGGTCAGAGGTCAGAACCTGACTACTTCGAATCCAGAGGTTGAGATCGCAGCTCGAATTGGATCGCAGTCCCGTAGGGACGAAATATTTATAGATGACAGTGATGATACATTTCTCGGAGCCCCTTTAGGGGCGAAAGAATTTCGCTCCTACGGAGCGCCGAGCGATACTTTTGACTTAAGTTCTATAAACATTCAGCCGCTCTGCGGCGGGGCGCAGAGCGATGGTGCGAATCCCTCGCTGCGCTTGGGTCTGCTTTGCGTTAGAGGCCTGCGTGAAGAAGCGGGTCGCGCGATTGCGCGCGCGCGTAACGAGCGTCCATTCACGAGCCTTGATGATCTACATCATCGCGTGCCCGAGTTAAGAAAAGACGAATTGCGAAAGTTGGCGGCGGTGGGGGCGTTTAATGCGATAGAACTTGGGTACGCAGGCGTCTCGCCTGCCCCTGTTCAGAAGCAGGCGAGACGCCTGCGTACCCAGAGAAATCGTCGCGACGCACTCTGGCAGGTTGAGCGCGTGTCGCGCGATCCTGGTCCGTTGTATGAACCGTTGGAAGAGACGGGAGCGTCGCCGCTCGATCCGATGAGTTTGAATGAAAGGTTAAATGCGGATTTGCGCGGCACGGGCATCACGATCGGGCGTCATCCGATGGCGCATCAACGCGAATGGCTCAACACAATGAAGGTCACGCCGGCCGGCGAACTAAGGAACCTGCGTAACGGTGTTTGGGTGAAAGTCGCCGGTTGGGTAATCGTGCGTCAGCGCCCCGGCACCGCA
>DATLVM010000525.1:0-15409 GCA_035577445.1 Pyrinomonadaceae bacterium | reverse complement strand
CTGAATTGGTTCTACCTGATCTTTTCGCCGGCCGCCGCTACCAATCTAATGGTCGTCTCATCGTACATGGTCGCGGGACTCGGAGCGTATCTTTACGCGCGCCGGATCGGCACCTCAATAAGCGGCAGCGTGCTGACGGCGCTTGCCTGGCAATTCAGTGGCGCCCTCGTTGGTCAAATCGCGCACATCAACATCGTTCAGAACTCGGCGATGCTGCCGTGGTTGTTATGGTCGATTGAAGCTTACGCGCAAACTGCGAAGCTAAGACGCGGCGCCTTACTCGCCGGGCTGCTCGCGGTCCAATTTTTCGCCGGCCATCAGCAGACATTCGCTTATTCGCTAATTCTGATCGCCGCCTACGCGGTCACCATGGGCCTGTCGAATGAACGCCTGCGCAAGCGTTATTTAACTACGCTGGTGTTCATCCTCGCCGGTCTGATGCTCGCAGCCGTGCAAATCCTACCGACGTTCGAATTACTGCGCAACAGCCTTCGCGCTACGGCCACCTACGATTTCTTCATTTCGTTTTCGATGCCGCGGCGGTTTGTGCTCACGTGGCTGGCGCCATACGTCATGGGCGGCGGCGATGGACGACTGTTCGAGGCGCCGTACGTCGGCCCGCCGTTCTATCAAGAGATGATCGGCTATGTGAGCATCCTGGCGATTATGCTGGCGATCATCGCCGTCGTGATCAAGCGTGACACGCGAACAAAATTTTGGGCGGTTATTGCGGCGCTGGCATTTATGCTGGCGCTGGGCGGCTACTTGCCTTTGAGTTTCTACAAGTTGATTTATCACGTGCCGGTGCTGAATCTCTTTCGCGTCCCCGCGCGTCACCTGATGGAAGTGGATTTCGCGCTCGCCGTGTTGGCCGGGCGCGGTCTGACCGTCGTGACCTTCGCGCGGCAAGAACTTCGCACCAAACTGATCGTCGCCAGTGTCGCGATGTTGGTTCTGATTGCGACGCTCTTAACGGTGACTGTCCTAAGGCCCGCTGAATTTCATCTCGCGCGAACAGCACCGGTTGATTTGCTTCATGCTCCCGAGTTGTTCTTGCCGCTCGTCTTCGCGGCAGCGAGTGCAGGTGCCCTCTGGTGCTTAATGCGCAACCAACGTCGAGGCATCGTGGCGATCTTTGTCGTACTGATCCTGGACCTATTTGTATGGGGACAAACCAGCGGTTGGTACAACGCCGGCTCGAGAGTGGGCGACGAGTACTGGCGCGAACCGGAAACAGTTCACCTGTTGAGGTCGTTGATGAAGGACGACAAATCGCCGCAGCGTATCTTGACTGCGCCGCACACGTTCGACCCCGCGGTCGCGCCGGTGCCGCCTTCAGTTTCGCATTCGACGGACTGGGTTTTATGGACGCAGCCCGACGTGTACATGCTCCACGGAATTCAGAACGCAGCGGGCTACGATGGGTTTGGTCTGCAGCGCTATAGCGATTTGGCCGGCAGGATGAAGGTCTGGGGCGAGTTGACCGATCCCGACAGCACTCTGCGAGGTCCGAGCCGCGAGATTGATCTTACGAATGCGCGCTTTCTCGTGGCGATGCGAGCGCAATCGCAAGTGAAGCCGGATTCCACGATATTCGATCAGTTTGCTCAGGCGACTGAGCAGCATGGCGAGTTTAAGTTTGCGGCGATCGATCTTTCGCTGCCGGCGATTGCCAAAGACCAGCGCGTCGCCTTTTCGGTCCCGCCAATCGACATTGATCGGATCGCGTTGATTACTAATCTCGCATGGTCAGAGAACATTCCCGACAACGTCATAGTCGCTCGACTGCGATTGAAGCTGGCGAACGATAGCACGGTCGAGTTGCCAATCCGTGCCGGCGCTGACACAGCAGAGTGGGCGCATGATCGGGCCGACATCCATGCGCGGATTCGTCATCGGCGGGCCGCGGTGGCGACCAGTTACGAAGTGAACGATGCGAGCGGCCGCTATCAAGCTCATACTTACGTCGCTTCGTTGTCTCTGCCGCGACTGACGAAAGTGCTGAGCGGTGAAATCGTGCTTGAACAGATTCCGAACGCGCCTGATCTCACGCTCAGCGTGTTTCGCGTGTCGTTGGCAAACTCAACGACTGGCCAAACGTACGCGCTGCGTCGCGATTCGGTTGCGGTTGAACGTGAGATCGCTGCGGCGAACCCGCCCGCGGCAACATCGGCAAACGAGCGCTGGAAACTGGCCGCGCAAACAAAGTATGTGCAGATTTACGAGAACACTCACGCGCTGCCGCGCGCGTGGCTGACTTCTGAGGTGCGCGTGCTCGATGAACCATCGATGCTCGAAGTGATTCGCAACGGAAAATTTCAGGACGGAACGAATTGGGAGCCTGAAAGGACCGCTTTGATCGATTCCAGTATCGGTGAAAAGCAACAGGGCGATTTCACCGGCAGCGCCACCGTTACGAAGTACGAGCCGAATCGGATCGAATTGGAAACAAAGGCGAACCAGCCTGCAATCCTGGTCCTCAGTGAAAATCATTATCCCGGTTGGCGCGCGTACATCGACGGAAGATTCACTGATACGCTGCGCGTCGATTACAACTTGCGCGGAGTGGCGGTGCCGGCGGGAGAGCACAAGGTAGAGTTTGTCTATCGGCCAAAGTCCGTCTTGATTGGAATGGCATTGTCGCTTCTGACCCTTGGCGGCCTCGCTTCATGGTCGCCGTTCCAAAAGAAATTCATCCGCAGTTTACCCAGATTACGCAGATAAGAGACAACGCACGAAACGCGTCTGGTTTGTCTTGCATTTACTAATCCGTGTAATCTGCGAAATCTGCGGATAGATCCTATGTCAATCTTCGCGACACCTCGACATATTGAGAATCTCGCGGACTGCTACTTCTATCACACGATGGAATTGCCGGGCCTCGGCGTGCAACACGGTCACTGGGATTTGCGCGGCCGCTTCGACGATTACGTCGGAGGCGTTGAGGTGAAGGGCAAATCTGTTCTCGATATCGGCGCCGCGACGGGTTTTCTAAGTTTCGAAGCCGAACGTCTCGGCGCATCGCGCGTCGTCTCGTTCGATATGAGCGACGTGCGACAGCAAGCGTTTCTGCCTTTCAAAGACAAACTTTATTCTCGCGATCGCGAACGATTCGTGCAGGAATACGGAGTTGAGATCGAGCAATGGAAGAACGCGTATTGGTTGTGCCATCGATTGCTGAAATCGAACGCGCAAGTCTTTTATGGAAACGTATATGACCTGCCGAGCGAACTCGGGGAGTTTGATGTCGCTATCGTCGGCTCAGTCCTCGAGCATCTGAGCGATCCGATCACCGCTTTGAGTTCGATCGCTCGCTTGACGAAAGAAACCATGGTGGTGGTGACGCCGCTGGTGGAAACTGAAGAACCGATCGCGGAGTTCAAAGGCCGTGCGAACAATCCTGAAGGCGATTTCACCTGGTGGCATTATTCGGTCGGCGTGTATCGCGAGGTGTTCGGGATGATGGGATTCTCAATCAGCCGGATCACCACGGCTGAGTATCTTTACGATTGGGGCGATCGGATGGAGACTCGCTCAACGATCGTTGCTGTTCGCGGTTAGTTTGCTCCGGCCCTTAGCACAAAAAGTCGATGAAAGGAAATTGAATCAAGATCACCTCTCAGATCGGGAAGGGTGGCTTGCCCCCGCACTTTGAATGGCGCGATTGCTTGAGAAAAAAGAGAGAGGGGTCAACCACCCTTCCCAACCTGAGAGAGTTTTTAGACGTCCAGTTTCAGGTAGGACTTTTTGTGCAAAGCCTTGCTCCGGTCTGAACAAATCACTTCACGACCAACCTGTGCCGCACCGTCTCTGATCCTAAATCCTCAAACCAAGCCAGATGCTCGGACACGAGATCGAATACGAGGATGTAATTCCCCGGCGTCTCAGGCGCGCGCACCGCAATCTCAACTTCGGCTGACTCGCCCGGAGCGACGTCGTGAGGAAGAAAGGCGCCGGCGTGATACCAGGCTATCGGCTCGTCGTCGGTGCCTAACACGTGCGCGGCGAGATGCACCGCGCCTTCGTCACCGGCTTCTTTACCGCGCAACCAAATTGCGTAGCCAGTGTTCTCAGCGCCGATGCGAAAATGCAGAACTTCGCCCGCGTTCCCCTGCGAAGGTCCGGAAAGAATTGCGAGTCGACTGCTCAGATAGCTGATGCTGCGACTGTCAGGATACGGTGCCCGTTTCTGACACCTCAGGATGGCCCGCTCGTCATTAATTCCAGGGAAGACCTCAACCTGATCGAACCCGACGTTCTTGAGCATCGCTGACAGCGCGTCGACGCCGGGGAGAAACCAGTTGTAAATCGCTTCCTTGGCTTCAGATGTGTTCTCGACGTACGCGAGCGGATGAAGCGTGCGGCCCATGCCGCCGACGTTGTGCGCGAAAGAGCGTGGCGTCGCTGCGCGCGGATACACCGCCGTTTCGAGCACCAAAGTTTCGCGACTGATCGCGAACAGTTTCTCCAGCGCCAGCACCAGGTGTTTGCAGTGATAGATCAGCCCCAGCGCCAGCGTCAGATCGAACTGGCCCATCGTGATTGGATCTAAATCGTAAACCGACAGACGACGATAATCGATATCGAGTTCGAGCACGCTCCGCACGAACTCGGCCTGCCGAATCAGATTGCGTTGTGAATCGACACCCAGCACGCGCGCGGCGCCGCGGCGCTTCATCTCGATCGAGTAAAATCCGGCGTTACATCCCACGTCGAGAACGGACTTGCCGCTAAGATCGTCGGGCAAACAGACGCGCACCTTCTCCCAGGTTGCCCGCGGATGATCGGCATCTTCGCCCGAGAAGCTCTCGCTCTTGGTCGCGAGCCCATCGCGCAATTCGATCCGATGAAACCAGGGTCCGAGCTGCGCGATGCGTTGGGCGATGTCAGCGCGTGAAGGTTCAGGCGAGCTTGGCATTGAATCTGTGCGTGGCGCAGTCAACTTAGAGGATCTTGCCGGAATATAGAAATCAGTTCTCAACCGTGACGGCGAAATCGATCACCAACGGTTGCGAGCCGCGCTCTTCGAACCAGCACACTTGCTGATCGACGAGATCAAGTTTCAGCTTGTATGATCCCGCTCGCTGCGGCGCTCGATATTCGATCTTGATCTTCACCGATTCGCCCGGCGCAATCGGATGCGGCAACATTGGTTCGCCGTGAAATTCCGTGACCAAATCGCCGGCGTGATCGAAGACTCGAACGGCGGGCATGACGATGCCGGCACTGACAGTCTCACTCAGCCAGAGCGTGTCTCCCGTGTTTTCAATCCTAACTGGAAACGACAACAGCTCTCCCGGTCCGACGTTATTCGGAACTGGGCCCAATATTTCAAAGTGCACTCGGAGATCGCCCGGGCGGAGACTATCGGGAATGGTTGACGCCGCGCGACCAGCTTCAGAGGACACTTTCTTGCACAAGAGATAATTCACTTCCGGCGGTTCGACGCGTACCCGATCGCCTTCCATCAAAGCTCGCGGGAACAATCCGTTGACGCTCACATAATCGCCAACCACGGCGAAGCCGTTCTCGTCCAACAGCGAACGCAAATATTCACGACTGAACGGCGACTCGAGCGTTTCATACCGATGCATCACTTCGAGCAACTCTGCTTCGGTCGCCGAGCCTTCCGGCGGACGATCACCTTCCAGAATGAAGAGCGAACCTGCGTATCGGGTAACTGCGGCGAGGTGGCGAATGACTGCACGCTCGTTCTCAAAGTGATGCAGTGAGTCATAGCACACGACGCCGTCGAATTGTTCATCGAGCGGAGCGCTCTCAATATCATGAACTTCGAACGTGCACTGCAACTTGGTTTCGTGATCGACGGCATAGCCAACGCGTGTCACTCGGTCGCGGGCCATCTCGATCAACTCGGTACTTATGTCGATTCCGTGAACGATGTAACCAAGGCGCGCAAAGTATTCGCTCAACCAGCCTGAGCCGCAGCCGACATCCAAAATGCGACTGCCCGGCGGCAGCGCGAGGGCCACCGCGATGTTGGCAAAGTCACAGAAGTGCCGAAAGGTTTCCGCATCCATGCCCTCGCCCGAGTGCTTCGGCGGCTTGTTCGCGAGGTTATAGAAAGGCTTGGTGAAGAGATAATGACGGCGCTCAGCATCGAGCTTCGTTACGTATTCAATCGCCGCACGCTTGTAATCAACGCCCTCGAGTTTGCGGAGCCGCCCGTTGCCATTCGTTGAGGATTTCTTGGGATTCACCGCGATGTCGCGAAAATCTTTGGAGAGTGCAGGCGGGATGGAAGGTGCGATCGCGGCGACTTCAGTAGCAATCGATCGCAACACACCTTCATCGGAACTCGTCACACCGAGTTGCGAGATTTGATCCGCCACGCCATTCACAAACGCGCGACGCGGCCGGTCTGCGATGACGTCCTGAAGAAAGCCGAGATACTTGCGGGCGCTGTTTTCGATCCGATGCTCGCGCAGGACATACGCGCGCGCGTTCGCGCCTATTTGCTCGCGGAGCGATCGATCTTCGATCAACTTACGCAAGTAGGCCTCGAGCAACGCGTCAGCATGTTCCTCATGATCGATCTTCACCACTGCGTCGTTTGGAAATTCCGAGAAGGCGCCGACGTCGGAAACGACTGCGGCAACTCCGGCGACCATGATGCGACACAGACTTCCCGAAGTTGCGCCAACCGAGCGTTCGCGCAAACAAATCGCGATGTCGGTTTCGTGAATGCGCCGCTGAAATTCCTCCAACGAAACGTGCCCGGTCACGGTCACGTAGTCTTGCGTCCCGCAGCGCCGGACAATTTGCTCAAGTTCGGGAAAGTTAGCGGCCGATCCGACGAGCGTGTAATGAAAATCATGATTCCCGCGCAAACGCGCCAGCACCCGCAGCGCTCGTTCGGTGCCTTTGTCTGGTGTAATCAAACCGAAAGAGGCGATGTTTACCCGAGCATCTGCGGATCGTTCGTTCGCGTGCGGGTTCGTCGCGGCAGCCTCAGCGGTAATGTGATGTTTGATTTGCGCGAGGGGCGTGTTCGGCGCCAGCTTCGCAAAGCGCTCAGCTTGCCACGCTGAGTGCACGATGATGCCTTCAGCAGATTTTGCGATGCGAGCGTTCAAAGGGAAATCGAGAGGTTGATTCACAATCGCCGGCGTCATTCCCCGGGTGAGCGCATCGGCTGTCTGTTGTCGCGCGCCAGCGCCATAACAGAATTTAACTTCATCCAGGTACAGCCGCAAATCGTTTTTGTCGCGCGCCAGGCCCAGAAAAAAATCCTGCAAAGCGAAATCATGAAAGACCACGACGCCGGGGCGAATCTTCATCACTTCCAGCATCCCGGTGTGATAACGATGATCGTTTCCCATGTGATAGAGCACGGCATCGAATTCATCGAGCCGGCTCAGGTGCGAAGGCTTGCGTCGATAATCCAATACTTCGAAACGCGAAGCGAGTTCATGATTCGCCGGCTGAAAACCATGGACGAACAGAGTGAGCTCCGCACCTTCGGCCAAGTACGGCAGAAGCTCCTCGCTGTAATCGGAGATCCCCGATCGCTGAGGTGTTAACGGGCTGAAGTACGCAAGGCGCATTTGTTAGTACTTATTAGTAGTCATAGCTGATGCTTCAACACGATCGAAACAACTGACCACTGAAGAGATCATTTAGCAACCGTGATCTTAGTCTTCGCCGTTGGCGATCCTTTATCGCTGAACCACGTGACAGCTTCCTGAACGACGTCGACTTCCAAGATGTAATCACCCGGGGTCGTGGGAGCCGTGACGAGCAGCGGCACCTCATCTTCCTCTCCCGGCTTCAAATCTTTGCTTATGCCGTAACGGCCGTCCATGTTCGTCAGTAGCGAGCCGTCTGCTTTCAACCAACGGTCAGCCGCCGCGACGACGAACTTGTTATCAGTGTTCGTGTTGAACTGTGCCCCGCGCGCCCACCACTGAATATTGCTGGCGTTCTTGATCTTTACCTGGACGACGACTTTTTCACCCGCGCGCAGCTTGGCCGGCGGACTCACGAAGGTGATCTCCGCTTTGAATGCTTCGTCGGGCAATGCGGCTGGAACTTGGGGCGGAGTTGCGGTTGGCTTCGCCGCGGCCTTCTGATTAGTCGTTCCCTGGTTCGCTTTCGAGCACGCGGCGCACACCACGAGTGCGGCAAGCAAACAAATGAGAAAAACAGTCCTCTTTGTCATGTTGATGTACCTTCCAATAAACGTTTTGCACGAATACGAACTATGACCTAACAGCCGTTAAGAAGTCGAATTCAGAGAGGCGAACTCGCTTCAAATAGTCAGTCGCCAGCAGGCGGCTGAAAAACTCCCTCTCCCTCTGGGAGAGGGCTGGGGGTGAGGGGCGCAGCTAGCGAGGAATGAATAAAATGATTAACTATTCTTTCGCTATCCTTCGGACCCTCACCCTAACCCTCTCCCAGAGGGAGAGGAACAGGGCTATTTCAGCAACCTGCTATGGTCCGACGCGGACATTCAGACGCAGCGGCTCAGAATTCTTTTCATAAAAGAATGCGACGCCTTCGTGCACCATGTCGATCTCCAAAATGTAATTTCCCGGTGTGCGCGGCGCCGTCACATTCAACTGAAGCTCAACCTCTTCCCCGGATTTCAAGTCGTGGGGCAGAGCGGTCCGCGCATCCATATCGTTTATCACCGTCTCGCCATCTTCCGCCAGCCAGGTATTGCTGGCGTTGACTTGCAGCCGGCCGTCGGCGCTCACATAAGCGCGCCAGAGCATCGTCCCGGTGTTCTTGATTCGCAACGTCAGCGTCTTTTTTTCATTGGGCGCAAACCGCGTCGGTGTTTCTTGCAGTGAGATTTGCGCGCGATAGATCGGAGTGTTGCGGCTGATTCGCAACAAGTTCAAAGCAATCCGATTGCTCGGCGAGAAGAAAGGCACGCTGATCGATTGCACGGACGAAATTGTCAAACCACGACTCTCCAAAGCTTCGCGGGCGTGAACCATGTCGTCCGGAAAACATAGCGAGTAAAGCCTGCGGTTGGCCGCGGCATTCGTCAATGCATTGAATGCGGTGCGCGCAGTGCGGGTTGAGACGTACTCCCACTGAAGTGAGTTGATGACGGGGATGTCGGGACGCAGCAGCCCCATGAATGCGGTAGTCTTCACATTGCTCGTAACCCACACATCAACGTTCGCTATTGCAGCGCGTTCCTCGTCGCTTAATCCGCTTGTGACATTGCGATCGCTTAAGAGCAGTTTCGCGTCGCGCAAGTTTTCCGGACGCGTTAGCAGTGTCGGTCGCGTACTCCATTCGTGATGCGCCGAATACGCAAGCGCCATCGCAGCTTGGGCGAGCAGCAGGCAAGTCACCGCTATTGAGGGCAACCATCGAAGTGGCGATCGCAGGTGACCGAGTCTCTTCCACAAATACACTGTGAGCCACACGAGAATTGCGCCGCTGGTTAGTTCAATAAAGATGCCGTAGCGGCTGTAGCCACTGGCAGCGCTCCACAGAAACGCCGCCACCACAGTGACGATGCAAAGCCCGCGGATCGCCGGGTCTTTCTTTGCCAGTGGAATACAAACCAGAGCTGCAATGAAACCCAGGCTGAGCCGGCCACTGTAGACGGGAAATTCGCAGAACCTTTCTGGCTTGAAGAAAACCAAAATGGGCCAAAGCAAAGTTTCTACGAATCCCTTTGGACCCCAACGTGGATCGAATATGTTTGAAGCGCGCCAAAACGGCGATTTGAAGATTGCGTTGTACAGTGGAAACACCGGGCTGCCGGTACGGCGATAAAGGAATATTGAGAACGGAACTATTGGCGCCACGGCTGCAACTAGAGAGATGACGGATATTCTAATCAAGCGCCCAAACTTACGTTCCCGCCAGACACGTAGCAGATTGAAAACGCAGATGAGCGCGATCGGAATAGCAAAAGCAATGTTCGCGAGCTTAAACGTAATGCTAATTCCCAGGAGCAAGGCGACAACCATCACGTGACGCTCTTCCGAAGCTCGCTCGGGTCTGCGTATCGCCAGTAGCGTCGCGGCGAGCAGTAGCGGCAGCGTCAGCAGATCCACCATGTAGTTGTTTATCTGAAAGAAGATTTGCTCGGTACATAGAATCAGCAGCACGCAAACGGATCTCAGCCACGCTTTAGAAACGTGATATCGCAGTAGGCGATCCATGATGATCCCTAACCACACCACGGCAATCAGATTCGCGATCGTTCCCAGCCGATAACCGAAGACCAGGCGGTACAGTCCCGTCAAAATATCCGGCGCCGGATTGAAAGGTGCGGGCGTGGGAAAGAAGTCCCCGGGAATAAGTAGTGGGCCACGCAAAGCTCGCTCAGAATGAAAGAGGTGATAGTTCAGTACATCCCACGACGTATCCGGCACCAGCACGCGCAGTACGAAAATGAAAACTAACGGCGGGACTACGATCGCCCAAAACCAACGGGTGAGCGGCGCGTTGTCGCGCGGCTTGATCAGAACGTAGACGTACCAAATTCCGAGTGAGACGAAAGCGGTAAGCGTCCAGCCGGCGGTCCTATTCGGCAAAGACCAGAAGTATTGCCAAACAACGGCCAGAACGTAGGGAAAAAGGAAAATGTCGTCGAGCTTCAGCTGGTGCAGAAACTCTTGCGGTCGCGCAATTTTAGGAGGGGACACGCTATTGACCATTCATCTTACGGTAACCCGGGGCGTTCGCGAACGACGTCGCGAATCTCGTCGATCATTACCTGCACCTGATATTCGAACTCCTGCGAACGACGGGCGATCGAATGCAGGATTAATCCAACAGCGATCAAGAGCAGACCGCACAGACTTACGCCAATTGAGATGACCGCCGCCAGGAGCCTTTGCGCTGCCAGGCTTTGGACCAGATTCAGCGCGATCACCAGGCCGCTGGCCATTCCAAGTATGAATAAAAATAGGCCCGGCACGCCGAAGAAAGTCAGCGGCTTGTAATCGCGAAACAGCGCGAGAATGGTGTTGACGATTAAGAAGCCATCGCGGAAAAAGCGAATCTTTGAATGGCTTCCTTCCGGTCGCGCCGTCAGCGGCGTGGGAACTTCAATGATGCGCAGACCGCGAGCGATTGCCTTGATTGTCAATTCAGTTTCGATCTCAAAGCCACCGCCGAACACCGGCAAAGATTTGACGAAGCGGCGATTGAAGGCGCGGTAACCCGAAAGGATATCGGTTAGTTGCACGCGAAAGATCCAATTCAAGATGCCTAGCACCAGGCGATTGCCCCAACGATTGAGTTGCTTGAATTCGCTGGTCACGTCGCGATGGAGCCGCGAGCCGACGACCATGTCGGCATCGCCTTCAAGGATCGGCGCAATCAGTTCGTGTACTGCTTCTGCCGGGTAAGTCGCATCGCCGTCAACCATGACAAAGACGTCCGCTTCAACGCGCCGGAACATCGACTGGACGACAAAGCCTTTGCCGCGGCGCGGCTCGCGATAGACAATCGCGCCCGCCTCGCGCGCTGTTTCGGCGGTGCGATCCGTCGAGTTGTTATCGAAGACGTAGATAGAAGCGTAGGGCAACTGTTCGCGAAACGCTGCGACAACTTCGGCGACGGTCTGCTCTTCGTTGTAGCAGGGGATGAGGATCGCCAGTGTGCCGGTGCGATAATGACCGTTGCCGGGTTGAGCACTCATCAATTCAGTCGTTTCGCGACTAACCATTATTAAGATAGATTATCCGGCGCTCGATCCTGGCGAGCGACGGCGACGAAGTCCTGCACTAAAGGACGTAGAAGCTAACATTTCAACCAACGCAATGGCAAAGCTTAATTCATTAGCCTCTGAAGCGCCCGCGAAGCTGTTTCACGGTTGGCGTCAGACTCTCGCGTGGGCGCGAAAAAAGCCATTCGTGCGGGAACTGTTGGTCCTGTTCGGCTTTGTGATCCTGACGTCGATCATGACCTGGCCCTGGGTCATCCATCTGCGCAACGCATGTTCTGATCCGGGGGATCCGTACCTTCACTCCTGGGTGATGTGGTGGGATTACCATCAAACGTTCACCGATCCGCTGCGACTTTTCCAGGCGAACATCTTCTACCCGTTGCCCTACACGCTGGCATTCACCGAACACGATTACGGAATTGCCATGCTGTTCTTTCCCTTGTATGCGATTGGCCTGCGGCCATTGACGGTTATCAGCATCGCTTCATTTTTGGGTTTTGCATTTTCGGGTTATGGCGCATTCAGATTGACGCGCACGCTCACGGGTTCCGTCGGCGCAGCGTGGATTGCCGGAATCGCTTTCGCATTTGCCCCTTTCCGCTTTCAAGTGCTGGCGCAGATTACGTACGTGTTTGCAGGATGGATTCCGCTGCTGCTTGAGGCGCTCGTTCTGTTCGCGCGCAATCGAAGTTGGAAGCGGGCTGCCTGGTTGAGCGTCGCGTTCACCATGAACGGGTTGACGTGCTTGACCTGGATGTTTCTGTCTCTGCTACCGCTAATCTTCTCCGCAATCGTATTGATCATCTCGCTCAGGTTGTGGCGCGACCGAAAGTTCTGGATCCGCGGAGCGGCGGCGGCCGTCCTGTCGTTCCTGCTCCTGTTTCCGTTTCTGCTTCCTTATCTGCGGGTCAGCAAAATGTATGGCTTCACATGGGGCACGGAACTGGTCACAAAAAACTCCCCGACCATCTGGAACTGGCTGGTTGCCGACTATCCTTCGCGGCTGTGGAGAGGATTAGGCGAGAGACTCGGAACCAAAGGTGCGCGGTTGTTTCCCGGATTAGTCACACCGGCTCTGGCATTGATTTCTTTGTGTGTAGCGCCGTTGAGACGTGCCGTCGCGCAACCGATAAGCGAGCGAGCTAAACCGATCATCAGGCGACTTGTTCCGCTGTTGGATGCCGTATCCGTCGGCGCGACGCTGTTTATTATCGGCTCGCTGGCATTGGCTGAATCTTCGTCCTGGAAATTTCTTGGCCGAGTCTTCGCCGGGCCGACCTTAACCCGTTCAGTGAGCGTCCTCTGCATCGCGCTTGCCCTGCGAATGATCTTGATCTATCCGCAGTTAAGGAAACTTCTCGAGCCACTCAGAGCATGGCTCGTAGACATTAGCCGATCGCAGATGAGCGAAGCGTTCTGGCTGGGATGGATTTGGACAGTGGTTGGCTTTCTGCTGTCGCTCGGAATGAATTCCTCGTTCTTTAGGTTTCTCTTTGATTACGTGTTCATCTTTCGTTCGATGCGTGAACCTGGGCGTGCTGCCATGATCGTCGCGGTCGGGCTTTCGTTGCTGGCGGGCGTTGGCGTCGTGGGAGTAACACGTGTGCTCCGCGTCAAACCAAAGGCGGCCACAGTTGTCGTTATGATTGTAGGTGGCTTGCTGCTATTTGATCTTCGAGTAGCACCGATGAACCTAACGCGCGGCGCCGTCGATCCGGATGAACTGGCGATATGGCTCAAGCAAAAACCGATGCGTGGCGGGCTGGTTGAGTTACCAACCGGCACGGGAACGCTGCCTCATCTGTACATGCTGCGAGCTGCCGATCATGGCAAGCCTTTGATAAATGCAATCGCTACGTTCGTGCCGCCGCATGTCGATCAGATCACGAACCTTTCCCGCGAGGCCCCCATCCCCTTCAAGTTGCTGGATTTGCTCGAGAGCGTGCCGACATCTTATTTGATTATCCATAACGATCTAATCGACTCAGTTCGAGCGCCGGTGTATGAATTATTTTTGGCTCATGGCATCGCTTCGAAGCGCCTGCGTTTCATTCGCAGTCTGGGTACGGCGGATGTGTACGCGGTGACCAAGGTCGAGCCCGACGCGGCGATCGAGCAAGCCCATGGCCCAAAGTTTTTGCCGCGCGATTGGGCCGCCAGCCTCGAGGACAAGCCTGAAAATTTAGCCGGCTTGTACCTGCCGTGGAGTCAACGTTTATATCGACTGCATCTGCTGGCAGAGGGCAGGATGCCGCGGTATCAGGAGTTAATGGACGACGCAAAAAAATACGGGGTCGGAGTCTTTGCCGGAGACGACGATCAGTTTCGCGAACGTGAACTACGATTAGCTGAACAGTTGATGCGCGAGAAGTTCAGCCAACTGTCGGACGCGGATTTTGTCAATCGCGTACTCGCAAACGGAGGGTTGGAGGTAAGCTCTGAAGAACGCGAGCGGTTCATATCGAACCTCGCGAACGCCACCGAAACGCGGGGATCGCTCCTGGTAACATTAGCGAATGACCAGCGCCTCATCGACCGAGAGAAAAATCGGTCTCTGGTGCTCATTCATTTCTTTGCTTACCTGCAACGCAACCCCGGCGATCCGCCCGATAAGGACACGAGTGGATTCGAATTCTGGGTTGAACAGATGCGCCAGAACGGCGGAATCGATTTGACGGCGGCTTTTTCAAACTCCATTGAGCGTCGAAAAATGATTGAAACGAAAGGGACGCAGCGATGAACAAACGTGAAGCCGTAACAGCCAAATTCCATGAGCTGCACGAGTCAGGATGTTTCGTGTTGCCGAACCCCTGGGATGTGGGGTCGACGATCTATCTCGAGCATCTCGGATTTAAAGCAGTCGCGACCACGTCTGCGGGATTCGCGTTCACGAAAGGACTGCCGGACGATCCTGAATTGATTCCGCGCGAAATGATGCTCGAACACTTTCGCGAGATCGCCGCGGCGACGTCGTTGCCGGTGAATGCCGATTTTCAAAATGGATTTGCGGATGATCCCGAAGCCGTCGCCGAGAGCGTCCGGTTATGCGTAGCGACTGGTGTAGCGGGTTTGTCTATCGAAGACAGCACCGGACGAAAGGACCAACCGCTCTACGATTTCGATCTGGCCGTCGAACGAATCAAGGCTTCGCGTGCCGCAATCGATGCATCAGGCATTCCCCTCGTGCTCACGGCCCGCTGCGAAGCCTACCTCGTCGGCGATCCCGATCCACTGCGCACTTCGATTGAGCGATTAGTTGCATTCGCCGATGCTGGCGCCGATTGTTTGTATGCACCTGGCGTAACCGAACCCGACGAGATTGCACAGATCGTGAAAGTTGTTGCGCCGAAGCCAATCAACGTGCTGGCCTTTGCGAAGAACTGTCACTTAACCGTGAATCAGCTCGCCGACCTCGGTGTGCGAAGAATCTCAGTTGGCAGCTCGCTCGCGCGGGCAGCGTGGGGTGGTCTGATTCGCGCCGCGGAAGAGATTCAGACGTCGGGCTCGTTCAAGTCTTTCGCCGACGCGGCAACCTTCGATCTTAATAGTCTCTTCCGCAGCCGTTAACCTGGAACGAAGTCAGGATTAGGCTGCCGCAGCTGCGACCTTTGCCTCAGCCGGTTTTTCCGTCGTTGCCGGCTCAGGTTCACCAGCTCCCAACCAGGCGTATGCGACACCTGCGATCGCCGCTCCGACAATGGGCGCGACCCAAAACAGCCACAACTGCTTAATGGCCCAACC
>DATLVM010000524.1:0-4914 GCA_035577445.1 Pyrinomonadaceae bacterium | reverse complement strand
TGAGGATGGACGATTGATTGGCAGGGGAAGACCGGCGATGTGACGACCGGCGGCACCACGATTTTGAGTGGAGTCAAACAGGCTGTATCGCGCGCGACGCAGGTAACTTTCTCGATCGACGGAAGCGGAGCATCGGGTGCGGACGTGGGAATCGTGGTTGCCGGTGACACGCCTTACGCTGAAGGCCGCGGTGATCGAGAAGATCTTTCGCTAAGCGCAGATGACCTGAAGGCGATCACGAACCTGAAGAGCGCCGGCATCCCCATCGTGGTCATTTTGATCTCAGGTCGTCCGCTGATCATCAACGAGGCGCTAACGCAGTGCGACGCTTTTGTAGCAGCCTGGCTGCCGGGCACTGAAGGGCAGGGAATCGCTGATGTTTTGTTTGGCGATTACCGCCCAACCGGAAAACTTTCCTGCTCGTGGCCGCGGTCGATGACACAGATTCCCATCAACATCGGCGATACGAACTACGACCCGCTCTTCAAGTATGGTTTTGGTCTGACCTACTAAGAAAAAGGCTCAATTAAAAAATCGTCGGGCAGCAAAAAAGTCTTGACAGAGTCTTAAAGTCGGGCATATTGTACGCAGTCTGTACAAACGTCCGACCGATGCGCAAAATAAATACTCGAGACTTTCGCGTTGCCACTCGCTCAACCTCGCGCGAGATCAATCGTCGCATCGCGCTAAACGTCATCCACGAACATCAACCGATCTCGCGCGCTGAACTCGCGCGACGGATGAAAGTCACGCGCGGCGTGGCCGGCGTCCTGGTTCAGGAACTAATCGATCAGGAGCTGATCTATGAAGGCGCGATGGGTGAAGCTGCTTTCGGTCGCAAGCCAACCCTGCTGCACATTAAGAGTCACGATCGCCTCGCCGTAGCCGTGGATGTTCGCTTCAGCAAGACGTTTGTGATGGTTTGTGACTTCTCGGGACGGCAACTCGCGCTGGAAGCCTATGACACGATCTTTTCGATGCCGGAGTTCATCCGCGATCTGGCAAATCGCATTCGCAGACTGGTAAAAACCAATGGAACGAATGCCGGCGTCGAAGGCGTCGGCGTCGCCGTGCCCGGCATGGTCGATCAAAATACCGGTCGAGTTTTGAACGCTCCGGCCCTGGGTTGGCGCGATTTGGACCTGCGCAAACCGTTGGCGGTCGCGACCGGTTTGCCGGTGGAGATCGAGAACTCAGGACGGGCGTGCACGCTCGCGCTCCTGTGGCTGGAACGCGGTGATGCTGCCCGCCCGCAGAACTTTGTTTACGTCGGCGTCTCAGACGGTGTCGGTGTGGGGATCGTCGTCAACGGAGAACTGTTGCGCGGTACTGATCACATCGCGGGAGAGTTCGCGCATGTGCCGCTGAACCTGGATGGACCACGCTGCATGTGCGGCGCCAAAGGATGTTGGGAAGCGTACATCTCGAATCTCGCGACCCTCTCGCGCTATTTTGGGTGGAATTTGTACAAGCTTAGTCCAAATAAACTCAATAACGCTCGCAAGGGATCGTTCACCGTGCCTGACTTGATCGCGCGGGCTCGACGTGGGGACGCCAAGGCGAACGCCGCGATTCAGGAGACGGCGCAGTATTTAGGCCTGGGATTGGGCATGATCATCAATGTCATAAATCCTGAATGCATTTATCTCGACGGCGAAATTACCGCGGCTTGGGACTTGATCGAAAAGAGCGTCGTCGCGGGATTAGCTGAACGAGCCTTGACGGAAAAAGGCGGTCGCACGCCTTTGCGTGTCGGCTCAACGCAGGAACATCCGAGACTTCGGGGTGCGGCTGCGCTCATTGCGGCGCCAAGGTTTGCCGCGCCGCGCGTCGCATAGTCTCAAAAGAAACAGCAGGGCCAGGGGGCAGCCATCAAGCTGACAGCAAAACGGAAATGCTGCTGAGCGGCATTGAATTCTGATTGGAGGTAGTTGAGATGTTCACAAAGAATTTCAGTCTTCGCACGATTCAATTTGCGGTGCTTGCGCTACTACTCGCGATTCCCCTTGCGGTGTCGGGGCAAGTCACTACAGCGACGATTGTTGGCACGGTAACTGATCCGGGCGGCTCAGTTGTGCCCAGCGCTCAGGTGACCGCGCGCAATGCTGACACGGGACTCACGCGCACGGTGGCTTCCAACGATGAAGGAAGCTATCGCATTGAGTTTCTGCCTGTCGGTAAATACAGCGTCGAAGTTACCTTAACAGGATTCAAGAAAGCTTTGGTGAGCGACATCGTCCTTCAAGTCAACGACACGGTTCGAGTTGATGTCCCGCTCAACGTCGGACAGGTCAGCGAGACGGTAACTATCTCGGACATGTCGACGACCACAGTCAATACTAATACGCCGGAAATCGGGCGCACCATCCAGGCCGCGGAGATTACTAATCTTCCGCTGGTTGAGCGCAATGTCTACACGCTGCTCGACCTAACACCCGGCGTGCAGTCTAACAATAACGGAGTAGCCACCGCGTCCACAGGCACAAGTACCTTCATCCTTGGCTATCCGGAACAGCGAACCCTAATCAACGGCGGCACCGACGGCGGCACCGGCTCAGTGAATTACTATCTGGACGGCGGCATTAACATGACCAACCTGCGCAACACCGGGAACATTTTGCCGAACCCGGATGCCATTCAGGAATTCCGCGTCCAGACCAACAGTTACAACGCAGAGTATGGTCGTTATGCCAGCGGCATTATCAATGTACTCACCAAGTCCGGCGGTAACCAGTTTCACGGCTCGCTCTTTGAGTACCTGCGCAACACGGTGTTCAATGCCAATGACTGGGGATCCACTCTGGCTAAGGCGCCTTTTCATCGCAACCAGTTTGGCGGCACTCTCGGCGGTCCAATCAAACACGACAAAGCCTTTTTCTTCTTCTCGTACTCGGGCCTGCGCCAGGCAACCAGCACCTTCCTGAGCGGCGCGCGCGTTCCCACTGCGCTGGAACGCACCGGCAACTTTACGGCTTCCGCGACCAAGCCGACCGATCCTGCGACCAATTCACCCTTCGTCTGCAATGGCGTCACGAACGTCATCTGCCCGAACCGTCTGGATCCGGTGGCGATGAAGATCATCAACAGCTACATTCCCACGTCCAACGTTACGCTCAGCAATGGCAACGCAGGATGGCAGGGCAATATTGCCACTCCCTATAACTTCGACGAGTATCTGGGAAAGGTCGACTACCAGCTCAACGCCGCTCACCGTTTGACCGTAAGTTACCTTAATACCGGAGGAACCAGCACCACGAAGGCGGGCAGCCCCAACGTGCCCTGGAGTCTTCAGGATTCGACCTGGCGGCAGCATAGCGTTAATGCCAGTGACGTTTGGATCCTCAGCGCGTCAAAGATCAATCAGGTCTGGTTGACGTTCTCGCGGAATTTCGGCGGGCGCATTAACAACCCCGCGACGTCGCTGACTGATCTGGGTTCATCATTCTTTATCCAGGGCACGCCGAATTTGCCGCAGATAACTGTGACGGGCTACTTTACTCTGGGAGAACAAATAGGCGGCCCGATAGCCGGCACTAACTTTTATTCCGCCCGCGACATGTTCAGTTGGATCAAGGGCAATCACTCGCTCAAGTTGGGCGGAGAGATCTCGCTCAACAAGGACATCCAGCAGACACTGCTTAACAACTACGGCGTTTTCACCTTCAACGCTGGTGCAACGGCAAGGGTGGCGGGTGGAGGCGTGACCGCTGCGGCCGGTAACGCGCTGGCCGATTTCCTGATCGGCATTCCCAGCGCGGTTTCGCAGGACGCGCCCGTAACGGGCTATACCAATAGCTGGTACACGGCACTGTTCGTGCAGGATGATTTCAAAGTTCATCCACGGTTTACCCTCAATCTTGGTCTGCGCTGGGACGTTCAGACGCCACCAACCGACCCGCAAAACCGCGTCGTCAATTATGTTCCCGGCCAGAAGTCGGTTGTTATTCCGACCGCGCCGGTGGGGGCGTTGTTCTTCGGCGATCCGGGTGTGGAACGTGGCGGCATTCCGACGAGCTACAGCCATTTTTCGCCTCGCATTGGCTTCGCTTGGGACCTGTTTGGTAATGGAAAGACGTCGCTGCGTGGTGCGTTCGGAGTGTTTTACGGCAGCATCTCAGGCAACGAGTGGAACACCATGACTAACTTCCAGCCGTTCTCCACTCGGTTGACCTTTACTAATATCAATCAAAAGACAAATGCGGCAGGCGTCCCGTTGGGAGCTTCGCTCGTGAATCCCTATACCGCTTTCGTTGGGGGACCTCCGTTCCCGTACAAGGGAACATTTACCACCGGCGGAGGCCTCTTCCCAGTGGCGTCGAATTTCAAGTGGCCGCGCACGTATCAAATGAATGTTTCGGTGCAGCGTCAGGTCACTAAAGACCTGGTCGTCGGAGCTGCGTATGTTGGGACTGAGAGTCGCAACCTGCCGTTTGGTCGTGACATCAATTACCCGGTCCTGACACCGACTGCTACCAGTGCCGGAGCGAACATACTGGCACGGCGGCCCAACCCGCTATTCGGCGCCGTAACCCTCCTTCAGTCAGACCAGAGTGCCAATTACCATGGGCTGCAAGTTACCAGCGCCATGCGGATGAGCCACCATCTGACCTTTAACGCCTTCTACACTTATAGCAAGACGCTTAGCAGCGTAGAGCTCTACAACAACACTACTCAGGGCCTGGCCCAGAACTATAGCAACCTTGCGGAAGAGAAGGGCGCCGGCGACAGTGACCAGCGACACATCTTTAGCATGAGTCTCACCTATCAACCCGATTACTTTGGCAGCGGCAGCAACGCCGTGCTGCGACACGTCTTCAACGGCTGGAGCATCTCTCCGATCATCAAGGTGCGCAGCGGCCTTCCGTTCACGATCACCAATGGCAACGTTGACGCCAACCTCGACGGCAGCACTAA
>DATLVM010000523.1:0-6167 GCA_035577445.1 Pyrinomonadaceae bacterium | reverse complement strand
AGCAGCCACGTTTCGCGTCGGCAGATGCACCATCGTGTCCCCTGCGTCGAAGCGAATGATTGTTCGCTTTGAAGGATAAAGCTCGACTACACCTCCGAGGTCGAGCGCAAAGTTGGTACGCGCAACCGGCCGAAAGCAACCGAGCGGCGGCGGAAAGACTGCGGGGCATCCGCCACTGCCAAAAACATAATCGCCTTTTTCGTAACGAACAAACCCGGGCCGGGCTTTTGCGAATACACCGACCTTTTCAAATCGCTTGCCGGCCTTCACGCCGAAAAGCCCTTGCACCTTGCGACCGCCATCCAGGTCCCGGTCGCGCGGAAAGAAATTACCTTCAGCTTCCAGCGTAAAATATTTCGAGAGCTGGTAGCCGAAGCGGCCGCCAAAACCGTAGTTAGTCTCCGGCGATTCGGTGGTGGCGAATGCGGCTCCCGCCGTCGTAACTGTGGTGGTAGGAACACGGATCGCGGAAAATTGTCCGCCGACTTCGAACTTCTTTTCATCCGATTGGGCGCGGAGCGAAACAAAACAAAGACAAATCAGAATGGGGAGCATCAGAGACCGGGCAAGAGTCTTCAACATAGGCACCTTCTTCTTAATGAACGGACAAATTGGTAATTGGGGGCGAGGAGACGAACCCTTTGATGCTGATAATTGCGACTGAGTAGCTCGGGATCTACTGGTCTCTAACTCAAAAACTCATCCGGCTCAACAATCTTTCCGGCAATCGCCGAAGCCGCAACCACGTAAGGTGAAGCGAGATAGAGTTTGCCCGGTCCACTGCGGCCGGGGAAGTTTCGGTTTTGCGCGCTGACGGTGACGGTCTCGGCAGTTTTCGAAGCGCCGGGACCGGCGTTGATGCAGGCGCCGCAGGATGGATCGATCAGTTCCGCGCCGGCTTCAGTGAAGATTTCGATGTAACCTTTTTCGCGCGCGTATTGTTTGATTCGCTGCGAACCGAATTGCAGATAAAGATGGACGCCCGGCGCGACGTGCTTGCCGTGGGCCAGAGCGTTTTGCAAAACGCGCGCGTACATGTCCATGTCAGCCATCTTGCCGCCGGTGCATGAACCACCGTACGCAGCGTCAATGCGCACCTCTCCATCAAGCGCATCGATCGGAATGCCGTTGCGCGGATCGCCGGGCAGCGCCACCATCGGCCGAATCTCATCGAGATCGATTTCAAAGACAGCCGCGTACTCGGCATCCTCGTCGCTAAAGACGAAACCTTTGCGAACTTCATCAGCATCGGCGCCGCGCGTCGTGACGATGTAAGCGAGGGTCGCTTCGTCGGGTTCGATGATGCCGGTGAAGCCGCCGGCCTCGACCGCCATGTTCGTGAGCGTCGCGCGTTCATCCATCGGCCAGTTCATCAAGTCTTCGCCGGCAAACTCGAGGACTTTTCCGATGCCCTGACTCGATTTCATGTAGTCGGTCGCAAGGATGTAGAGCATTACGTCTTTCGCCGCCACGTCCGCGCGCTTCTTGCCTTTCAAAACGTACTTGACCGTTTCGGGCACACGGATGCGAATGTCTTTGGTGTACCACGCGTTTGCCATGTCGGTTGAGCCGACGCCGAAAGCGAAACAGCCGAGCACGCCCGCCATGCACGTGTGCGAGTCGGTGCCAATCACGATTTGTCCCGGCAGCGCGAGATCTTCAACCACCGCGTTGTGACAGATCGCTTCCGAGCCGCCCTCCGGATTTTCTCCGTAGAGTTTGATTCCCTGCCTGCTCGTGAAGCTTTCCTGCGTGGTCGCGAGGCCTTCGGCCTTTTCGAGCAGGCCCATCTCGCGATGTTTCGGCGACATGACCTTGCTCAGAAATGTCAGGTGATCACGGAAAGCAAAAACAGAATCGGGTTCAGTGATTTTCGCGTCGTTGCCCAGCGCTTGGGTGAAAAGCGACGCAGCCATCGGCGTCACGTACTCGTGCGAGAAGCGCACATCCGCGACTGCGAACAGGGCATCGCCAGGTTTGACTGACTCGACACCGATCGTGCCGGCTTTGACGAATGCGTGACGCGCAATGATCTTTTCGACGATGTTCATCGGACGGGATTGGAGCGCAGGCATCCGTGCCTGCGGGCCGCGAGCATCCTGCTCGCGCGGCCCGCCCGCTACCGCAGGCGGTTCTGACAAGGGCGGCGGCGACACCTCGCCCGCCAGCCGTGCTTTGTTGTAATTAAACAGCCCACCGTATTCGACGATGTCTCTGGAAATCGGATCGAGACCCTTCGTAAATTCATCCAGCGCAATTTCTTCACCGCGGCGAATGCGATCGATCAAGTCGAAATCAGTCGAGGTCAGCAGCCCAATATTTTGAGAATTTTGCCCGTAGATTTTTTCAATGCTCTTCGCGATGACGAGTTGAATTCCTGCCCATTTCTCAGCATAAGGCGCAGTTTCGCGCGATGAACCACAGCCTTTCGACAGGCCGGAAACGACTACCGCAAACCCGCCGTTCTTCACTTCATCCTTCTTGACGGTGCCTTCGCGCATGCCGACATAAACGTACTCACCCAACGTCTCGTCGTAGTAGAAACATACCCAGCCTGGCGTGATCTCGTCCGTCGAGATGTTACTCATCAGCGGCAGATCGTCACCGGATAATCTGCCGGCTAATTCATCTTCTAAACGTTTCGCTTCATCGCCTGTGGCTTCAAGTTGTCGACGAATCAATGAAGTATCTTCGGTGAGAAAAAGGATGCGGCCGGTGATTCGAATTTGCTTCGCTCGTTTCGAAAATGCGCTCATCGAGTTTTGTTTATTAAGCCTTTCTAGTAACGTGAACCTAGGAATCAGCGTCATTCAATTATAAACCGATGGACAACAAAACGCCGCTTGCCCCCGCGAGTCCCGACGACAATTCACATGTGATTGAAACCGATCGATTGCGCTTGCGGATTTTCCGATCTGACGATCTCGACAACCTCGCTGCGCTCTTAGCCGATCCGGACGTGATGCGCTACGTCGAAGATGGCCAGCCGAAAGATCGCGACGTGGCCGAAAAAGCCCTCAACAGCATCATCGCGCATTGGGAACGTCATGGCTTTGGACGTTGGGCAGTTGAAGAAAGATCGACTGGACAGTTCATCGGATTCGGCGGATTGAGATCGTTGCACGGCACGCCCGAAGTTGTCTATCACTTCGCGAAGGCACATTGGGGCAAAGGTTATGCGACTGAAATGGCTCGCGCCGCATTGGAGTTTGGGTTCAATCAGCGCGGCTTCGATCAGATTGTCGCGATTGCCAAGCCTGACAACGCGGCCTCTGTTCACGTGATGGAGAAACTGGGGATGAAGTTTCAGCAGCGCACGAGCTACTACGGCATCGAGGTGGTCGAGTATGCGATCACTGCTGATGAGTTTCGGTCGGTCGAATAAGAATCAGGGTTGCGGTGTCGTTAACATATACACCGCGAATGATGCCAGCCAGTGCTCACCTTCGTAATTCCCACTCGCAATGAAAGGCAAGGCCGCATTCGCGTGCGCCGTCGCTGAACGCGCCAGAATTTTTCGCGCTGGATCATTTACCGGCAATGCAGCCGCGATGCTTCGCATGCACCACGCGCGGCTCAGATTCAAGCCGTCGAGGTGCACGAGCTTCGGATCAGTTCGATCCGTTACGACCGCAGGCTGCAAGAGCTGTTTCGGTTGATTGCGCGCGACGGCTGGCAGGAATCGATGGAACCAAGTCGTGAATTCCAGTTTACTCATGACGCGGCGCATCAGATCAGCTTCGATTAAGGCCGGTGAAAAGAAATCTTCGCCCCCGGGTTCCCACGATGCTGGATAATTCACATCATGACCGTAATAGGTTCGGCTGCGTTCGATGAGCAGCGTTTCCAACTTTTTGTCTCCGGCCGCGCGCGCGTAATCGAGCGCGAACGCCAAGCCGAACGCAGTGTTCGGATGGACGCCGGTGCGAATTGGATAATTCTGCTTCGGTAGAAACGCAAGATACTTTTCGACAAACGAATCGGCCAGCGGTTGCAGGTTTCGCGACCAACGCATGCCATCTTCATCATTCCATCCGCGCAATTCCTCGGCTAATTTCAGCAGCCACGCCCACCCGTAGGTTCGCTCGAATGACGCGCGATTTGCCTGCTTCAGATAAGCAACTTCGCCGGCGATGTTCTTGTCACTCAGGTTTGCATTGAGCGCGCGCCGAATCTCCTTCGCTTCCGGCATGTCAGGAAACGCTTTCAGCAGATGCACGAGCATCCAATGACCATGCACGGTCGAGTGCCAATCAAAGCATCCATAAAACGCCGGATGCATCGCGCGCGGACTGCGCACATCGTCGGCATCGTTGTTCACATGATCGAGCTTGTTTGGATATTCCTTCTGCACACACTTCAGCGCGAGCGACGCGAAGTGTGAGGCTTGGGGTTGAGTGAGGGAAAGCCTAACACTTGCCTCCTGCGCGCGCGGGAATGAAGTTGGCAACCCGCAAGAAACGATTAGTATGAATCGAATGAACTTATTCATTGTCTTCGCTCGCACGGTCACGTTGCTCGAGGATTGCTTCAAGTTCCGGCAACACCAACAAGTCTTTCGTTCTTCCTGCTGATCTTTTCGCGGCTATCAGTTTTTCCAGCGAGAGCACACGGCAAGTGTTTCCGAACAGCTCGAACGCACTCGAGCCTTCCAGGCATTCCCGATAGCCGCCCACGCCTTGAACCTCGCCGAGAATGTCCAGGCTTCCGATATCGGTGTCGAGGGTGAAGTTAAGTCCGCGCTGAAGCGTTTCGGCGTCCACCTGAAAGGGCAAGCCCTTTGGCGCACCGCGCAACGTAGCATTAACTGATCTCAGCGCCTGTGCCAACCGCAATAGGTTGGCCGGGTCGCGCGAATAGCAAACGTCCAAATCAAAAGTGACGTAAGAGGATCCACGCGCGCTTACGGCTACGCCGCCGACAACTATGAAATCGACTTTGAAGTCAACCAGTAGTTTAAGGCCTTGCGCTATCTCGGCCATTTTGTTTTGCTGAACGAACTGCTTCCCGCAATAGCCTCATCTCGTGCTGAAATTCATCAAGTCTTTTGACGCGCTCGTGAGGTGTCAAACGAAGATTGCTGACAGTCAGTGACAAGTCTATCCCAAAGTCGCGAGCGCGAGCGGCGGCGGTGCCGGGTTTCGGCTCGATCAGCCAACGTTCAGCTTCGGTGTATTCAACCTTGTCCATCGGGAATAGTTTAGCAGATCGGTGATTGAAATCAGGTTGGCACTCCCCAATCAGGATCCGAAAGGGTTGACGGTCTCACGACGCCTCAGTCGTTTTCACCGCATACAGTTTCCATTCACCCAAACTTTGATCGAGCCTCAGCGCGTCGCGATCTTCGAACTGCACGCCTGAGCCGGATAGCAAATCCTTCACCGGTTGTGAAACCAACACTTCCGCCGCTTCAGCAAGTTTGGCCACTCCAGAGCTAATTTCCACGGCGGCGCCGCCAATTTTTTCCGCGCCGACGGTGCAAAGTCCCGTGTGAAGTCCGATGCGTACCTTGATACCGGCCCGGCGAGTCCCTTCGGCGATCGCCGCTGCCGCGCGAACTGCGCGCACCGGTCCGTCAAACGTGGCCACAAAGGTCGTTCCTGCCTGAATCATTGTTGCTTTGAACCATTCACACTCTCTTTTGGCTAACGCCAGAGTGCGCTCAAGATCCTTGCTCGCCTTCGTTGGTTCAGATTCCAGATTTGGCTGAACGATCTCAGCATACAAGACCGTCGCCAGCACGTCTTCGCTGGGAGTTGTCTGTTGAATGTTTTGAATGAAAGACTCAACTTCAGTAATCACGCTGTCCTGATCGCCGGCATAGATCAGATGATCGATTCCGGGAAGTTCCACCAGGCTCGCGCCCGGAATTCGTGCAGCAATGTAACGGCCTTCTTCGATGTTGGCATCCAGATCGCCGGTCCGATGCAGCACAAGTGTAGGCACGTGAATCGCCGGCAAGACGTTACTCACATCAATCATCGTATTCATGCGCGCCAGTGCGAGAGCGGCGCTGGGGCTGGCGCTGCGTCGCTGATAAGCTGCCCACCAATCACGGAGACTTTGATCCTCGGCCATACTGGGCGCGATGTCCTCAATGCCAATCGGCCCGCCCCAATCTTTTTCAATTGCATCGTAGAACCCTTGCCGCTGCTCGGGCGTCGGCG
>DATLVM010000522.1:0-4737 GCA_035577445.1 Pyrinomonadaceae bacterium | reverse complement strand
GATTCCCAACACTTGCGCGTCGGTTGATGCTTGCAAAATTGCTTCGCTATGCCCGCCCAGGCCTACCGTGCAATCGACAAACAATCCGCCGCGCTCTGCCGCGAGCAACTCGATCGTCTCTCGAAGTAGCACGGGGCGATGGCTCAGCGCGCCCCTGCCCCCCAAAGGCTCCGCCATCATCACCGCCCCGCGATCTCGTTCAAAGAGCCAGCAAGTGGCACAGACTTTAGTCTGTGAGCCTCGCTCGCACTTTCAACGTCCCACACAGACTGAAGTCTGTGCCACATCTAAATTCCCAATCGGGCAATCGCCGCCTCGTCCTCTTCCGTATAAGGATCCGCGAGCATGCGCTGCTGGAATCGATCCAACTCCCAAACTTCCAAATAACTCAAATAGCCAAGCACCGCGACATCGCCTACGACTTGCGAACTCTTTCTCAGCAGCGGATGAATCAAAACGCGTCCCTGCGTGTCCATCGCCGACTGCTGTCCGTAGTAATTCGTCCTGTCAAGGAACTTGCGCCGCGCCGGATCCATCGAGGGCAAGAGAGACAATCTCTGTTCGATGGCTTCCCACTCAGGCATCGGGTAAATGCGCACGCATTCACCGGTCAGGCTCGTCACATAAAACTGCGAGCCGTACTTCTCTTCAACGTAACGCCGAAAAAGGCCGGGGACTTTCAGCCGACCCTTGGAATCGATTCGCGCTGTGTAATTTCCACGAAGCACTGAGACTGATTCCGGAGACGAGTGGGGACGATTCTGCTGTTTGCGCCAGTTTCGAGCTTGGTTCGTGTCGCTTCAGCCACTTTGCTCCACTTCGCTCCACCGACGCATACTACGCTTGCCGATCAGGGCTGTCAATACTTTTTTCAGACTTTTGGGTTTTTAAGATCCGGCGTGTGGAAGCGAGTTGACGCTACATATGGGTGCTTGGGAGCAAGCTAGCTAATTACACTTCCTTACAGACCTCAGGTGGCAGGCCTAAATCGAGTGAATACGCAGCTTTCTTCCTTCACGAAACGTGTCCATCGGAATGAGACGCGGTGAGCCTCGCTGGTCGCCATCAGCCGCAGCACTTGCCGGGCTTGGGCCATTTTCGCGCCTGCTCTCGCACGTTTTTCATGAACGCTTCCCGGCTCTTGCCTTTTGCTTCAATGGCTCCCGGATCCTCAGGTCGGCCATGCGATTTAACGCCTGCGCTGTCTTCGATATCGAAAAGGCCTTGCGGTCCGGCAGATAAGAAGAACACGGAAGGCACGGCGGCCTCTTCGCTGAGGAACAGGGCATATGCCCGTCCAATATGAGGGTGCTCGAACGTTGGCGTGATTTGTTCAGCACTGGTGCCGTCTTCAAAAACCACGCGGCCGCCGGGAACCGTGACGACGATCGTTTTGGCATGTTTGAGATCCCCTTTTACGAGGTCCTCAACGGCGACCTCATAGTCTGTGAAGATCACTTTACCGTCAATCAGACGAGCGTCGAGCTTTTTCGTGAACCGCCCGACTATTACGGCAGCGCTGTCCTTGGTTAGAGTTTCCACATCGAACTTTCCCCATTCCCAATGGGGATTGGACTCCGCAACGTAAACGCCTTTTAGCTTGGCCACTTCGCGCAGGCCTCCCCGCTCGTACGCTTCTCTTAGCGCGCGCACGTCGTCGCTAATTGGCTGTTGGCTCGATGGGTTCTGCAATTGTCGAGAACCTCTGCCGGAGATGGCGAGGCAGGCCACGGCCACCAGACAGAGCGCGCCCCCGATAAGAACACGTTTCATCGCTTTGTGGTTTGTCATATCGTCTTTCCTCGACCGTTCAGGGTGAGTTTACTCCAACCTGTAGCATTCACTAAGTTCCTACGCAGGCTCAGTTTAATTCGGCCTCACCAGGAACACATCCCAAGCCCAACGACCCAGTTGGGCGTCGTGAGTGTCTTTAACCTTCGCGCGATAGCGGAATTGATTGCCGTACTGATCGATTCTCAAGGAGGTCTTGTAATCCAGGTGAATCTTCTTAAGGCCCAGATCGCTCAGCGTGTGCAGTTCCGAGGCTTCGGAAACTCCGTTATGGTTGGTGTCTTGCCAAAGTCGCAAATAGAAAAAGATCGTGTCGTTGCTATCGATTAGGCCGTCCCCATTCCCGCCCTCCGCAGGCTTGTCGTATTCGGCCAGGGCGAGAAATCCATTTAGCTCTTCGCCCTGAGGAGGATCTGACTGCGGAGTAAAATTCCCAAACAACTCCTGACCAGTGTCAATAACGCCGTTGCCATTCCGGTCAAGCACCAGCCACGCGTCGTCGGAATTAGCCGCGGTCCAGGAAAGTTTTTCAGCGCGACCGTTTGCGTTCAGATCGAAAAAGACTCCTCCTACCGCGTTCGTAAGGTTAAATCCATCGCCGAGGACATCAACTACAATAGGAGAACACGTACACTGTTCGGGGTCCCCGGTGCATTGGCCATTAGTGCAGAATCCAGTGGGACAATCGCTGTGGTTCGTGCACTCCGGGGTTGGCGTTGGTTCAGGTTCCGGCGAGCATCCGCCGATACTGTAGTCCCAATGCCCGCCCTGTTGTAGACACAGTTCCGGAACAATGGGAAAAAAGAAAGGCCATTGGCAATGCGGTGCCAAATTCAAGCACTCTGCTACTTTCAGGCCGTCTGCGTTCGATAAAGTGCTCACTGGCGCGGGGGCCGAACATGCTGTTGCTTGATTCATTATCGTCGCCGGGGACGTAGTATGGGTCAAACCTAAAGCGTGACCTAATTCATGCATTACAGCAGCTTTCGCCTCATCGTGGCCGAGCGTACTCAAACGCGACATGAAATTTGGACCGTAATTGATGTCATAGAGCGGAAGCCCACCCTCCTGCGGTCTGTAAGCAATGCAACCGCCAGTGGTCGCGCCGGAGTCGGTACTGAGTTGAAAAAAAATGATATCGGCGTACGTGGAAGGGTTTGCGGGAATAAGAATTATGCCTGTATCGCATGCATGAAGGTTCCACTCGATCATCGAGTCCCAGATAACGGTTCTCATTGGTCCCGAAGGGTTAATATCCTCGGTAAATCTGATGGTTGCAAATTTCAACCCCCACCCAAAAACTTCGGGGTGTGGAAAAAGCGTTAGCCACCCAGTAGCTTCTGTTAGGTCAGCCCCGCTTTTGCACTGCTGGGCGGACACAGAGATGGAGCAAACGAAAAACGCAAAGTATGCGGTGAGCAGCCAGGTTAAGCAGCGTACTCTCATATCGACACCCCCAAATCAAAGGACGGTCGGAAGACATCGCGGTACCGTTTATGTATTTGAGGATCAATACACTTGACCAAAATAGCTGTCTGTGATGAAGGTCACGTTCTTGTAAAACGTTTGGCTGGTTATGGAAGAGTTCGAAACTAGAACCCTCGCGAACTGCACATCGCACAGTGATCGCATGGCTTGCCCGAAGGGTCGACTGAGCACTGCTTCTCTGCTTCGAAGAACTCGACGAGTTCCGACACTGTGGCTTCATCTACGCCAAAGCGTTCCTGGCTGGGATGCGATGGTAACTGCCGATTGTCGATTGCCGATTGCCGATTGGAAACTTGAGGCAAAGATTCATTTAGGCTGCGCGAGAATGGAGCGAGCCATGGTGATTGAGCAACCTGCGGATGAAAAAAGGTTTCGGTAGCTTCGGATAACGGTTCGAATGGCTCGCTTCGACTTTCCGTCTGCAAAGCCTTCGTTGATCCTATCGAAGATTGTGTACGGTTCGGCGCTGAGGAAGAAACGAAATTTACGATGCGTGCACGGCGATTCTCGGAACTGCCGTCACTCCCATTCGATTGCGTTGGAGTCTCTCTATCGCTGGCATTCGGTTCACGCGACAGACGACGTGCGACGCGCTCGGCGATCACCCTTGCTTGATCTTGATTACTGCTCACTGATGTAACGCAAACTTCAGTTTGCGGAATTTATCCAAGCTTTACGTGTAAGACGCAAACTGAAGTTTGCGTTACAACAGATCGATGCGATCGATGACGCCCACGATGGCCGAATCGATCGCGGCGCCGGCTTTTCCCGTCGCGGTCGTCGAGGCGCTCCAGCCTTCCTGCACTATGAGGACGGTATCGCCCACGCCGGCATCAACCGAATCCAGCGCCAAAACCGTGTAACCGGTTGTCTCGCCTTCAGGCGTCATCTGTTCACACAACATCACGCGCGCATTCTCGTAGCGTTGATTTTTTTGGGTGGCGACGATATTGCCGACAACTTTGGCTATGATCATTTCGTGAAAAACGTCCGTCGTCAGTGGTCAGTAGTCAGTTGGAAATCGAAAACAACTGACAACGGACTACTGACGACTGACATGTTCATCCGAGTCTACGATTCCAATAATCGTACAATCCGTCGGCGTGTCTTCGCGCTTGAAAGGAAAGCTCGCTTCCTTTCCGCGACACCAGAAAACCAATTCACCGACACCTGCTCCCGCCGCGTCGACCGCCACCAGAGGTTTTCCCTGGGGAGCCAAATTCTTGTCGAGGGATTGAACAACCAGGAGCTTGCGATGATGAAGCGATTCGTTCTTCACCGTCGCGACCACCGTACCGATTACACGCGCGAGCTGCATAAGAAATTAGTCCTGAGTGCCGAGGCTGGAGTCGAGAGTCTGTAGTCCGAAGTCGGAGGCCGGGTTCGAACTGAAATCAGTAATGTAAGAGACTCCAGACTCTCTCGACCCTCGACCCTCGACTTTACTCGGGAGTCATA
>DATLVM010000521.1:0-10351 GCA_035577445.1 Pyrinomonadaceae bacterium | reverse complement strand
CAAAGAACCCGGGATCCATCAGATACCAATTTAACAAACCCGCGGCGAGACCGATGATGAAGACGACCATCACGATGATCTTGTCCGCGGTTGTTTCCGGCTTGCCGGCCTTCGTCGGAAACACCAACAGAAAGAGGCCACCGACGATGCCCACTGGCCCAAACGCGGCAATCTTCAGCGGATACTTTCCTTCAGTCATCAACTGATGCCAACCCCAGTACGTCAAACCGGCAAACAGGATGATGATGAATACTGCGAGCAGACATGCTTTCAAATGGCCCATCGCTACTCCTTACGCCTCCGACGATTTAACGAAGAGTTCTCATTCTATTCACTTGTCCGTAACGCGCAAGAGTTAACGTCACCTATGTACAAGCCCGACAACGTTCGAACAACTTCTTTGGCAGCGCCGTAATCTAAGTAGGAGCGGCGTTGCCAGCGCCCAGAGAGGTTTACATGAACGCGAGACAATTTGCATTGCCGTTTAGACCAAAGCGCGTAGAGCCGGAGCGCGACGGAAACGCGGATTTGAGCGGCCGATCGTATGAAGATGGCCTTGCCACCATCACCGTGATTGAAACTAGCCTGAACGATGCGACGCGCGTCATGGTCCAGCGCGATCTGGACGGTCATGTGTGGTCAATGCCGGCCTGGCTTATGCGGCTGATCTTCGTGGAAGTGAAACGAAAGCGAGCTGCGTAGATCGAAGGAGCGCGAAATGACCTTCATTGAAATTGAGTATGCGGCGGATCAAGGAGAAGATCGGCCCGACAACGAACCCGCTTCAGTCCGATGTAGTTGGTGCGGAGAGCTTATCTCGCTAAACGGTAGCGAGCTGGCGTTGGCGATGTGTAAGAGTTGCTATGAAGGGATGCTGGTCGAATTCCTGCGTGAACAGCAAACAAACCAAACTCCCACCCACCCCAGCGATCGCTGAGTACGCCGGTTTTTGTTTGATTGTGGCACGCGCATCTTGCGCATGGTTCACGCGCGAGAGCCCGTGCCACCTCGCTACCCGCTTCCGCGCAACCCTGAGTTACAATCAGGCGCATGCCTGAATACCTCGACGTTGAGAGTTGGCACCGCCGCGATCTCTATAACTTCTTTCGGAATTACCAGAATCCTTATTTCAACGTCTGCACGCGCATCGAGATCACGAAACTGATCGAAGCGGCGCGCGCGCGCAAAGACGGCGGTCTCTCACTCGCTTATCACTACTTCGCACTGCGCGCGGCCAACGAGACTAAGCCGTTTCATTACCGGCTCGAAAATGACCGCATCGTTATCTATGAAGTCATCAACGGCGGCACGACGGTCCTGCTGCCGAACGAAACTTTCACTTACGCGTACTTCAATTATTATCCTGAGTTCGATCGCTTCATGTCGGAAGCGTCTGCTGCGATCGAGAAGGTGCGCGCGGAAGGCTCGCTCAAGCCGACGATGCGCTATGATCTGATTTTCTTCACGACGCTCCCCTGGATTTCTTTCACAAGTTTTGCGCACGCGCGCACGCCGGGCCGCGGCGAGTCAATACCGCGCATCGCTTTCGGCAAGTTCATCAAAGAGGGCGAACGCACCTTTCTGCCCATCTCAGTTGAAGTGCATCACGCGCTCATGGATGGTTTGCATGTCGGCAGGTTCATGATGCGCCTGGACGAAATGTTAGCGAATCCTCAGCAATATCTCGGCTAACGCAGATAACGAATTCACAACTGCAAAAATCATTGACACTTTTTCAGCGTTTCCATAACATGCCTGCGCTCCTGGAAATCTTAACGTCTTCTTAATTGCGTTTGATGAAGTTCTCCTCGCGTTTTTGAAAACGATCTGACACTTACAACTCAGGAGAAACCCATGCACAAGATGCTGTTTGGCTCCCTGGTACGTTTTGCCAAGGGATTCGGTATTAGTCTGCTTCTCGTCCTCGCGTTTGCAGTTCCCGCTCTTTCACAGAGCCAGGTTACCACCGGCACGATCCAGGGCGACGTCAGTGACGCGAACGGCGCCGCGGTCGCCGGCGCAACAGTCGAGATCAAGAACCTCGACACCAATCTCACCAAAACATTGACTACTGATGAAGGCGGGCGTTTCGTCGTCTTGGCTTTGCCCTCGGGAAAATATTCGGTCACGGTCAGCAAACAGGGGTTCGCGACGGCCGTCGCTGAGAGAATTGATCTGACTGTCGGTCAAACACTGAATCTTCCGGTCGCGATGAAGATTTCGTCGGTGCAAGAGCGCGTCACCATCAATGCGACCCCGACCGTCGATACGGTGAAGACTGAATCGAGCACGACGATCAACGATCTGTCGGTTAATACGACGCCGATTCTCGGTCGCAAGTTCGAGGATCTGCTAACGCTGACACCGGGCGTCAGCATCGTACAGGGCCCGGACGGCGACGAGATCAACTTCGCCGGACAGCGCGGCATCTTCAACAACGTCAGCTTTGACGGCGGCGATTACAACAACGGTTTCTTTGGTGAACAACTTGGCGGACAGCGCGCCGCGATTGATATTCCGCTCGATGCGGTCAAAGAGTTTCAGGTGGTGGCCACCGGCGCGAATGCTGAGTTCGGCCGCACGGCAGGCGGCATCATCAACGTCATTTCAAAGTCCGGAACGAACGACGTCAACGGCAGCCTCTTCTACTTTCAAAGATTGAAGGCGCTGACCGCGAATACTTCCGACGGCAAACCTCTCAAAGGATTTCGTCGCGAACAATTCGGCGGCAGCATCGGCGGGCCAATTAAACAGAACAAGGCTTTCTTCTTTTTCGCGTTCGAGGGCATTCGCGAGAAGCTCAATCGTGACAATCTGAGTGCGCCCATCGGAGCGCCGTGCTCCGTCCCCGCGCCAACGATTATCGCCAACGAAGCACTCATCAATAGCAGCGATGACTGTGCGCGGCTGGCGCTGATCAACTTCTTCAAGACCGCGCGGAGTCAGGACGAAGGGCTGCCGGTGAAGCACACGATCAATAACGACGCATTTCTTGGCAAGGTCGATTGGGACGTGAATTCGAAGAATAAGCTTTCGCTGTCGTACAACTTCGATTATTCGAAGAACACGAATCAAACGTTCGATGTGGCGACGTACGGTAATTCAGCGAACGGCACTGAGGGGCCTTCGAAGATTAATAACTTCAACGCAAACCTGTTCAGCACGTTCACGATGAATACGGTGAACGAAGCACACTTTTCGTACACCCGCGAAGAGCGTCCGCGCGCCGCCATCGCTTCGAACGTGCCGGCGGACACGGCAATGGGATTTGCGACGACGTTCCGTTTCGGCAATCCCTTCTTTCTGCAACCAACCGTCGATGAACTGCTGTGGCGGACCGACATCAAAGACAATTTTTCGATCGTTCACGGCGATCACAACATCAAGGTGGGCGGCGAATGGCTGCACACTCTGAACGATCAAGTCTTTCGCGGATTCTTCACTGGCCGGTACATCTTCGACACCGTCGCCGGGTTCCTGCGTTATGCATCGGCGCCCGCGGCCGGTGGGTTCGGGCCACGAGCTTTGGAATGCCAGGCCACCAGCGGCGCGATTACCTGGGTCACTTCGCCGACGCCTTGTCCGGCAGGCACCAGCCTCGTCGGTCCTTTGTTGCTCTATTTGCAGGACGGAACCCCGACCGGAATTTCAGGTGTGCCGCCGCCGGGAGCTTCCACCATCACGAACCAGGACTACTCACTGTATGCGCAGGACAAGTGGATGGTCCGTTCGAATCTTACGTTTAACTACGGGCTGCGTTGGGAAGCGCAGATATTTCCGGATCCGGTGATTCCGCCGTCACAGACAGCGTATGGCCCTCTGTTGAGCAATCCAGCGTTCCCATCCGACGGCACTCTGCACAACCAGACAAAGGAATTCCAGCCTCGCGTCGGATTCGCCTGGGATGTCGCGAAGAATGGGAAGTCAGTGGTCCGCGCGAGCTATGGAATTTTCTACGCGCGCCAGAACATGCTTTCGCAAGTTGGATCCATCACCACGAACGGCGCGCAGCAATTCGGCGTGACGTGCGCGACGACGTTCGCGTTCACCTGCTTTGGCGCATCAACCGCGCCGCCGACGTGGCCCAACACTATTCCTTCCGCACCGATCGGCACGATTCCATTCGGGGCCAGCGTGCGCGTCTTCAGCAAGGACTATGAGAACCCGCGCATCTACACGGCGAACGCGCAGTTCGAACAGGAAGTCGCCAGAGACCTTTCGCTCTATTTCGACTTCACGCATTCGCAGGGCGTCCACCTGACGCGCTTTTTGAATTACGCGCGCCTCGGACTGTTCCCGACACTCGGCGATATCTTCGTGGCGAGTTCGGTCGGCAAATCTATCTACAACGGATTCACCGTCGGCATGCGCAAGCGCTTCAGCCGTCGCTATCAGTTCGAGTGGAATTATGTGCTGTCGAAAGACAGGGACGACGATTCGAACGAACGCGATCCGTTTACTGACCGCGCGTTCGACATTCGCAACTTGCAGTTGGATTATGCCCTGTCCGATCGAGACATCCGGCACAAGTTCAACTTCTATTCATTCGTGCAGATGGGTTGGGGATTGGAAGGAAATTTCCGCGTACAAGCGCGCAGCGCTCAACCGATTACGCCGGCGACGCGTACGGCGACGAACCGCAACACACTGCGCAAGGACAATCAATACTTCTCGTTCGATTGGCGCATTCAGCGGCCGTTTCACTTTGGCGGCGAAAAGTACGCGCTGATTCCGATCGTCGAGATGTTCAATACCTTCAACAACGCGAACAACATCAACCCGCTGACGACGCCGGGCCTGTTCAACTTCGACGGCTTCCTGCGTCAGGGTGTGGGCGATCCGCGTCAGTTGCAGTTGGCTTTGAAGTTCACGTTCTGAACACGAACGCCGCGATGGGCATGTTTGCATTGCAGCCCTCGTTAAAACCGGATCGATGATTCAACTATGAAGGGAATCTGGGCGTTCATCGTCGTTAGCTGACGAATGACAATAGCCCAGCGCTTTCGCGCTGGATACTTTCAATCGTCGACTACGCCGACGAAATCTTCGTTGTGCGCGGCTCGTTCTCGGCAGTGACGAGTCCTGTCCTACAAGATCCGTTTCGAGACGCTCGGAAAATAATTCAACAACTCCCCTATCGATTGCAGGTAGATGTCCGGTTCCGCAATCAGCAGCCGCGCGTTGCATGGATAGTTACTGTGCACAGCCACCGTCAACACGCGCGCTTCCTTTCCCATCTGAATATCTTCGGGCGCGTCGCCGACGTAAGCCACCTCGTTTGGTGAGACAGTCATTCGCGCGAGCGCGAGATGCAAACCTTCGGGATGAGGTTTGCGTTGCGTGATGTGTTCGTGGCACATGACGACTTCGAATAAATCGCGCAAGCCAAATTGATCGATCTCTCGATTAACCCGATCGTCATTGCCGCTGCTGACTATGCCCAGGCGATACCCATTCGCGTGCATCTTCGCCAGCGTGTCCGCGGCGCCTTCGATTAACTGCGGCGCCTGCTGATCGTAGTGAAAGCGCCAAAGCGTGTCGGCTTTCGCCCAATGCTCGCGGGGCAAGCCAAGCGCCTCGTATGTCTTGTCCCAGTTCGGCGAGTAATTCGCGTTGTAGATTTCTTCTGAGAACTCGCACTCTAATTCCGCGAAGACTTTGTAGTAGGCGTTAAGTCCGAGTTGCGCGGAATCAACAATCGTTCCGTCCCAGTCGAAAAGAATGGTCGAGATTGATTCGGTGCGTGGCGCGTGAAAATTCTTAGGCATCCTTTGACCCCAGTCGCATCCACCACCCCACGCCGGGCTGCCCGCGAGGGGACCCCGGTCCGCTCCCGGTTCTGACGCTGCATGGCGGGAACTACGAGCGGTACAGATCATCGATCAGCTGTCCATACTTCTGATCGATGATTGCACGTTTCACTTTGAGCGTGGGAGTCATCTCGCCTTTGTCAATCGAAAACTCTTCCGGCAACAAAGCGACGCGGCGCACGCGTTCATAGTCAGTCAGGTGCGCGGTGATCGCGGTGATGTCCTTCTGCACAATCTTCACAGCGGCGGGAGACTTCGCGAGTTCATCGTGACTGCGCTTCGTGTCTTCACCGGCCGCGCGCAGAGCGCCCTTCAAAGCTTCCCACTCAGGAACAATTAGAGCGGCGGGATATTTGCGGCTTGAGCCAACGACGACGACTTGACTCACGAACTCGCTTTGCTTGAGCAGACTTTCGATTTGCTGTGGCGCGATGTACTTGCCGTTGGAAAGTTTGAAGAGATCCTTCTTACGATCGGTTATGAAAAGATGGCCCTGCTCGTCCATGTAACCGACGTCGCCAGTCGCAAACCAGCCGTCGCGCATCACCGCCTCAGTCGATTCAGGATGGCCATAGTAGCCACGCATGACGTTGCGCCCGCGCACGAGCATCTCACCATCTTCGGCGATCTTCACCTCGATGTCGCCGAACGGTTTGCCAATCGATCCGACGCAGTTATCGCCCGGACGGTTCGCGCAGACGATGCAGGTTTCGGTCATGCCATAGCCCTGGAGAATGTTTATCCCCGCGCCCAGGAACGAATACGAAAGCGTGGGCGACAGAGGCGCGCCGCCGGAGACAAAGTAGCGCAAGCGACCGCCGATGCCTGCGCGCCATTTGCTGAACACCAAACGATCGGCAACGGCCTGACGAGCTTTCAAGGAAAGCGAAATCGGCTTGCCGTTGTACTTCAATTCCGCGTACTGCTGGCCGACAGCTAGCGAGCGCTCGAAGATCTTCGTCTTCAAGCCGCCCGCGGACATGCCTTTTTTCACGATGCGGTGATAGACCTTTTCAAACAGGCGCGGCACCGCCGTCATAATTGTCGGCCGCACTTCTTTCAGGAATTCGCCGACTTGATCGAACGACGCGGCGTAATGCACCGACACGCCAACGTAGCAGAACACGTAAAAGACCGCGCGCTCGAAAATGTGCGACAAAGGCAGCACCGAGAGCGAAACGTCGTTAGCGGAAATCGGCAAACCGTTCGTAATCGACAGCACGTCTGAGATGAAATTGTCGTGCGTCAGCATCACGCCTTTCGGCTCGCCGGTGGTGCCCGAGGTGTAGATGATCGTGGCTAGATCATCGGCGCGGCCCTGTGCGAGCATCCTGGCGAATGCCGTCTCATCCTGCTGTTCAATCTCAGCCCCGCGCGCTTCGACTGACGCCAACGTATTAGCAGCAGACGATTCAGTCGCACCCTTCGGCTCAAACACGATCACGTGGCGTAACTGATCCCCCACTGACTCGAAGCCCTGGCGCGCGTGTTTCAGAATTCGACCACCTGAAACCAGGATCGCGCACGCGCCTGAGTCGCGCATGATGTACTCGATTTGATCGATTGATTGCGTGGTATAGAGCGGAACAGTGATCGCACCCGCGCTGAGAATCGCGAGATCGGCGATCGACCATTCGGGACGATTCTCAGAAATCAGGGCGACGCGATCCTGCGGCTTGATTCCCAGATCCGCCAGGCCCAGCGCGATGTGCCGGATGCGGCGAATGAACTCGGTCGCAGGAATCTGCACCCACTGGCCGCCGCGCTTTTCGCTGACGGTGTCCGGCTTGTTGTGCCGCGCGATGGCTTCCAGACAGAAGCCCGCCAATGTGCTTGGGGCGGACAAGTTTTCCTGATCGGGTGAGGCCCTAACGGCTGCTGCCGAAGACACTTTTGAAATCGATCTCCTTTGACGGCCGGGGCCCTTGGATTATCGGCGATAGCGGAAGAGCGGAGCAAGACTACATCCCCTGGGTCGGAAGATACAAACTCGCGCGATAGTGGCCCGCGCAGCTTGCGCGTGGATTCACGGGCGGGGACGCCTCGTGCCACTTTTCACCTCACGCAGTCGTAGTTTCAGGCACAGGCGTAGTCGGAGAGACTGTCGGGGCGGCCGCAGTAGCCGGCTCGTGTGAACGGCGCCGAACCTTCTTACGCCGGCGCTGAACTCCGCTGCTTTCATCTACGCGTCGATCGAGTGTCGCCATTGCAGCCAGGATCAAAAACAGCAGAGCGTTCGCGGTCGTGTGCAGCGTGAAGTCGAACGCGCTGTGAACCAACACAGCGAAACAGCCGGCCAGCGCTCCCGTAGCCACGCCTCGTCTGAATTTGTCCTGAGTGTTACGTCGCTGAAAACCTTTACGAAACAGAATGCCGATGAAGGCGAGGCCGAGAATTCCGCCGACAATCCCGGCATCAGAGAAAGTCTGCAAATAGTCGTTGTGTGCTTGCTCTAACCGGTAGTAACCGTTGCGCGTGTCGAAGTGAGTGTAAATCGCGCTGAACGATCCGAGGCCTGACCCCGTTATCGGGTAAGTCTTGATCACGTCCAGGGTCACGCTCCAGAAATGCGAGCGGCCGGTCGTGGGATCGGCAGCGTTGACGGTCCCCAGCAAACGCGTGAATGAATCAGCGCCGCCAATCGCGAGAGCGCCGAAGAACAGAATTACAACCAAACCTGCCGCGAGCACCACGCGAATCAATAGTGATGTGAGGCGCTTCTTCTTTTTATCTTCTTCGTCGCGGCCGAGGGAAGGTCCGGCGACCACCACGAGGAACAGGATCTCTGCGGCCAACGCGATCATGCCGCCGCGTGAGCTGGTCATGATCAGCGCCACACCCATCAACGTCGCCGCGAAGGCGTAAAGCGGCCGCTTGTAAGTTTCGATGCTGCCTGAGAACAGCAATCCCAGCGGCAAGGCCAATGCTAGTTCCATGTAGCCGGCGAAGTGGTGTCGATTGATAAAGGGACCGAACGCGGTGCTCTGTCCGAGTTCGCGAAACCAGTAAACCTTAGTGCCGTCGGTCGTGAACGATTGCGTCAATCCGAACATCGCCAGGAGAAATCCAAAGATCGTGATCGTTCGCGTCAGCGCGCGCAATCGTTGGGGTGTGTCGGTGAAAACCAGCGTCGCCACGAAATAAATGAAGAGCGAGACGATCTGAACCAGGACCAGGCGCGTCGCATAAGGATCGAGCGACAAGCTTTTCGTCAACGTTAGCGGCAGACCTTCAGTACCCGGCGCAGCCCGCAGCGGCAACAATTGAATCAGGCCGAGCACGATCAAACCGAGAATCGGTAACTGCAATGAATTGCGATTGAGTTGAAGCGAACGCAGGATGAATCCGTCGAGACACCAAAAACAGATAATTGCCGCAGCACTGATCGCAAAAATTGCCAAAGCCCAGTAATGCACTGTGCCATAGGCCAACGTCGTCAACGCGATCGCCACGTTGACCGACATGAACGCCATGCTGCTGCCAAACGTGTGACGGCGCTTGGTGACTTCCCGCTTGATTGGTCGCGCGCTACTTAGTTCCTTCGCCTCGTTTGCGAGGACCGGAACCGCCGATGCGCTGGAGGTTAAATTCGTCATACCAAACAGTGCCGAATATGGGGCAGACTGGTTGTCCATCGCCGCAGGAGCCGCGATAGAAACCAAGCTGTACGCCATCCGTCTTCTTCGTCTTGAAATCCAGAGTTACTTGTTGCCAATCGTGTGTTCCGTTCTGTAATGGCGGCGAGGTTACGAGCGCCGAATTGTCGCTGGCATCCAGGACCCCAACTACCGGAGTCGCCGCGCTGACCAGATCTGCGATCCGTTGATAGAACTGGAGTCGGTATTGGGTGTCGGGCTCGACAATAATAATTTGAGAAATCGGAATGGTCTCCAGCTTTCCGGCTACCTTGAAAGTTATTTTCAAGCTGCCGTTACCGTTGTGCGCTTCGGTATCGATCGACATTGGCGCGAGACCGGTCGGCATAAGTGCCCAATGAAATAGGCGAGGATCTTTTGGTACCAAAGGCATTTCAAAGCCGCCATTCCAAACCTTCTCTGGCGTCGGCAATTGCGCCGGATCAGTCTCGACTTCGCGCAGAATGGTCAGCGCCGCGTGAAACTGTTTCTTCGTGATCAAGGTCTTCACGATTTCACTTGTGAGATCGGTCTGCGCTCTCCGGTCCACTTCGTTGACCGATCTCAGCACGCGCGCTGCTTCATCAAAGCCACCGGTGTTGATGAGATAGACTACGAATTGTAGACGCACCGCGGGTGACGGAACGGCTTTGACGATCTTATCCAGATCGCCATTGAAAATCTGCCAAGCGAGCGTGAACACCGGCGGTCGCATGAGTTCATCGGCGTTCGCCGCGCGCGACAATTGATCGAAAGCTTCATCGATCCGTTCCTGGCGCAGCAGAAAGTTTCCATAAACCCAGCGCGGTCGCGCGTACGCCGGCGCCAATTCCACCGCCCGCCGCAAAGCCTTCTCGGCGCTGGCAGTATCGCCAGTCGCCTCGAGCGCGCGGCCATACTCCATCC
>DATLVM010000520.1:0-8580 GCA_035577445.1 Pyrinomonadaceae bacterium | reverse complement strand
CATCGCCCAGGCGCGCTCCGGTGCGCCATTCAACCTCGTCGTCACCGGCGACCTGGCAAACCTGCGCGGCAGTGGTTCAAGTGCCCCCAACAACTACCTGCGGCCGAATCAAATCGCGGATCCGTTCGTGGCTGGGCCAGTCGCGGCGAATCCCGATCCGAATTGCCAGAAGACAATCTCGCAAGGTGGCCGGGCGGCCGATCAAATACACACCATCACCAGCTGGTTCAACTCGTGTGCCTTTACGTCGCCCAGCGGCGCTTTCGGAACTTTTCCACGTAATGCTTTGCGCGGACTGGCTGTCTACAATGTAGACTTCTCGATGTTCAAGAGCATTCCAATCGGCGAGCGATTCAAAGTACAACTGCGAATGGAGGCCTTCAACGTCTTTAACATCCAAAGTTGGGATGCTCCTTCAGCAGTGACGATCAACTCAAGCGGCAGCACCATCGCCGCCGGCGTCGGTCGCATCACGGGTTTGGCGCAAGGTAAAACGCCCCGTCAAATCCAGTTTGGAATCAGGCTCTCTTTTTAGAGGACGAGATGAATCGAAGAAACTACCTGGGAATGATGGGCGCGGCGGCGGGTACGCTGGCGACGATGTCCAAGTCCGATCTGGTTTTCAGTCAGCAGACCCGGCCAGCGGACAACGGTGCGCCCACAACTTCCACTATCGAAGATCGCGAGCGCCGTATGAAATGGTGGCACGCAGCGAAATTCGGCATGTTCATTCACTGGGGACTCTACAGCACGCTGGGGCGTCACGAGTGGGTGATGGAGAACGAGGGCATTCCGGTCAGTGAGTACGAGAAGCTCGCGCCGAACTTCAAGCCGGTGCCGAATGCGGCGCGCGCCTGGGCGCAGTTAGCCAAGCGAGCCGGCATGAAATACATGGTGATGACGACAAAGCATCACGAGGGCTTTTGCAATTTCGATACGAAGCTCACCGACTACTGCGCCCCGAAACAGGGACCCGGCCGCGATCTCGTCCGCGAGTACGTCGACGCGGCTCGCGCTGAAGGAATGCGCGTTGGCTTCTATTATTCACTGATGGATTGGCATCATCCGGACGGCGCGACGTCCTTGAAAGTTGAACAATCCCGCCGCCGGTTTGTCGACTACATTCACGGACAAGTGAAAGAGCTGGTCACCAATTACGGCAAGCTCGACATTCTTTGGTATGACGTGGCCTGGCCGCTCGATGCGAAGGGCTGGGAGTCAGTCGAGATGAATACGATGGTGCGGAAGCTCCTGCCGGACGTGATCATCAACAATCGGTCGAAAATACCTGAAGACTTTGATACGCCCGAACAGCGAATCGAGGCGTCGCAGAACCGGCCGTGGGAATCGTGCATGACGCTCAACGATAGTTGGGGGTATCACGCGGCGGATTTCAATTGGAAGAGTCCGACTACTGTCATTCGCAACTTGATCACCTGCGCGCGCGATGGCGGAAACTATCTGCTAAATATCGGGCCGAAGGGTGACGGAACGATTCCGGAAGAGTCGGTGCGCATACTAAGTGCGGTTGGTGATTGGATGGCCAAGAACGGCGCAACGATTTATGAATCTGATCCCTGCCAGCCGCGACGGGGAAACTATCTGAGCTTCACGCGCAAGGGCAACACCTTGTACGCGCACGTGCATTACTGGCCCGGCGAAACCGTCGTGATCGGAAATCTCTTGAACAAGGTTCAGTCGGCAAAATTCTTCGCGACTGGCGAGCCAGTGAAGTTTCAGCAGGACGACTATCGGATCAAGCTCACCGGCTTGCCGAAGAAGGCTCCGGACTTCATCACGACATTTGCGCTGGAGCTCGATGGCGAACCAAAACAGGATCACGAGGGCAGGCGCGCGGTAAAGCCGCGTGAAGGCGTTTACAAAGTTGTTTGAAAACTGTGGCACAGACTTTAGTCTGTGATTAAAGAGTAAACAGGATCACAGACTGAAGTCTGTGCCACTTTGATTCCATGATCGACAGCCATCAGCATTTTTGGCAGGTTGGGCGCTTCGACTATCCATGGATGACGGCGGAGGTCGAGTTGCTCTGCCGCGACTATTTGCCGGACATCCTTGAGCCCATCTTGCAACGGAACGGCGTTGCGCAGACGGTCCTGGTGCAGGCCAGCAATAGTGTTGAAGAGACACTTTGGTTGTTGAAGTTGGCAGAAGAGAATCCGTTCATCGCGGGAGTGGTTGGATGGGTTGATCTGCAGAGCGAATCAACGGCGCAGGAATTGGATGCGTTGACGACGCGCTCGAAGCTAAAAGGCATACGCCATCTGGTGGAGAGCGAACCCGCGGATGATTGGATAACGCAGGCGAGCGTGGTTCGCGGTTTGCGCGAATTGGGGCAGCGAGGGTTGACCTACGATCTGCTCGTGCATCCCCGGCATCTAAAATATGCCACCGAGGTTGTTGCGCAATGTCCAGACACGCGATTCGTCGTCGATCATATGGCCAAGCCGCCGATCAAAAGTGAAGCGATTGGAGAATGGGCGCGCGAGCTGAAGCCACTCGCAGCATTTCCGAACGTGTCATGCAAATTGTCGGGTTTGGTGACTGAAGCGAATTTGAGCGATTGGCGCGTCGAGGATTTAAAGCCTTATGTGGAAACGGCGCTCGAATACTTTGGTCCTGAGCGAATGATGTTTGGCAGCGATTGGCCGGTTTGTTTGGTGGCCGCGACCTACGAAAGAGTGCTGGGGGCTTTTCAAACCTCGCTCGCACACCTGAATGAGGACGAGCGTCGGCGAATCTTTTCCGATAACGCGGTTGAGTTTTATCGACTTGAGGCAGAGGCAGTGGCGGCATAGGTTATTAGTGACTCCCTCTCCCTTTGGGAGAGGGCTGGGGTGAGGGCTTAGCTGCGAGGAAGTTGAATGAAAAACCCTTTCCGCACGATCCACCTGCGGAGAGGAGAAATAAAAAGGGTGTCAGTTGCAGTAGACCCTCACCCTAACCCTCTCCCAAAAGGAGAAGGAAGTAAGAGAATGCCTGAAACGTATTTCATCACTGGCGCGCAAGGCTGTATCGGCTCTTGGATCGTCAAGGCGCTGGCTGAACGCGGCGACGCGCCCTTGGTCTTCGATCGCAGTGACGACCGGCGACGCCTGGCAGCGATCATGGAGCCGCAGGATCTCGATCGGGTGCGATTCGTTTCCGGAGACATCACCGATATCTCAGCGGTGCGTTCCGCGCTCGAGGCATCCGGCGCACGCCGGATCATCCATCTCGCGGGCCTGCAAGTCCCGACCTGCAAAGCTGATCCCGTCGCGGGAGCTTTCGTAAATGTTATCGGAACTCTCAACGTGTTCGAATCAGCAAAGGCGATTGGCGTCGCACGCATCGTCTATGCGAGTTCGGCGGCGGTATTCGGCCTGGCCGATGCTCATCACCCGGTTGATGAAACGACGGAGACTGAGCCGGCAACTCATTATGGTGTTTTCAAACGCACGAACGAAGGTAACGCAAGAGTGTACTTTTTGGATCACGGAATCAACTGCATCGGGCTGCGGCCTTTGACGGTGTACGGCGTGAATCGCGACACGGGTTTGACGAGTGATCCGACTAAAGCGATGAAAGCTGCGGTGCTCGGCATTCCTTTTCACATTCGCTTCAGCGGCGCGACCGATTTTCAATACGTCGAGGACACCGCCGCGGCTTTCATTCGTTGCGCTGACGGAGGGCCGGAGGGTGCGCACGTTTTCAATCTGCATGGCGAGACGGTTGCAGTGAAAGAAATCGTAACGGTTATCAACGAGAACGCCGGCGGTGAACTGGCAAGCTTCAGCGGGCCTGAGATTCCGATTGCTCCGGCGTTGGATGACTCAGCCATCAGGCGGGCGATCGGCGAGTTGCCAAATACGTCGCTCGAAATTGGCGTGCGCGAAACCATGCGCCGCTTCCGTGAACTGCGGGATGCGGGGCGGCTGGATACTACCGACATCGATGCAGATATCGCGACGGGGAAAACTGCTTGAGTACTTCTGTTGACACATTAAGCGAGTCGTTTCCGATTGTAGATTCGCGGGCCACGATGCGCGCAGGGGTTTTGTGCGGCGTCGAGCATCTCGAAGTTCGCGACGTGCCGGCGCCTGTCTGCGGGCCGCATGAAGTCGTCGTGCGCGTCTCAGCGGTCGGGTTGTGCGGTACCGACGCGCACATTTTTGCCGGACACGCGAACTACAACACCGATGAGTACGGGCAGCCGATTCCATTCGACGTCGATCCGCAAATCCTGGGACATGAGATCAGCGGCTGCATCGAAGAAGTCGGCAGCGAAGTTCGCGATTTGAAACCGGGGGACCGCGTCGTTGTCGACCAGGGCTTGAATTGCAACAGCCTCGGGCGCGAGACGCTCTGCGAGTACTGTCGCACAGGCGATTCTCATCAATGCGAGTTTTATGCGGAACACGGGATCACCGGACTTCCTGGGGGACTGGCTGAGTTCATCAGTGTTCCCGCCGTGAATGCGATCCCGATCCGTAGCGGCCTTGATTTCACTGAAGCCGCGATGGCGGAACCCCTGGGCTGTGTGATTCACGCGACTGATTCCGTCCTGCGCGCGCAAGCGCGTTACAGCTTGAATGGAAATTCGTCCAGCCGGCGAGTCGAATCGGTTTTGGTTTGCGGCGCAGGACCTGCAGGGTTGCTGTTTCTTCAGTACTTGCGCCGCGTCCTTAATTACGATCAGCTGTTGCTTGTTAGCGAGCCGAATGCGGCCAAGCGTGATCTCTGTTTGAAATTCGGCGCTGACCGCGTCATCGATCCGGGCGATCGCGATGCGGTCGAAGCCGTGCAGGATTATACGAGCGGAAAGGGAGTCGATTATCTGGTCGAAGCTTCCGGCGCGGGTCGCGTACTGGCTTTCATTCCCGGACTCATAAGAAAACAGGCGACCGTGCTCCTCTACGGTCACGGTCACGCCGGCGTCGATCTCAGCGTGCTCAACAATCTCATGTTCCGCGAACCGACGCTCGTAACTCCCGTGGGAGCCTCTGGCGGTTTCGAAGCGGACGGTCGTCCATCAGCTTACCTGCGCGCGCTGAATCTCATTGAACAAGGTCGCGTCGAGGTCGCCCCGCTCATCACTCACCGCTACACCGCGCTTGAGTCCGTGCAGAATGCTTTAGCCCAAGACATCCACACGCCGGGATACATCAAGGGCGTGGTCGCTCTCTAAACTTTGCCAATTTCGGATTGCCGATTGCCAATTCATGGATATACTCCCGCTGTTGGCGAGGTGCTGCGATTGAACTTGGGTTGATTAGATCCGACCGAGTCGGACTGATAGGCTTTGCCCGAAAGCCGCCGGTTTACCTTAGGCCGGGCGACGAAATGGTTGTCGATATTGAAGGCATCGGTGGATTGAACAATCCAGTGGTCGCTGCCGCTGAAAGCGTCGGCACTGCTGCGTAAACAGACGAGAGAGCCATGCGCAAACTAATTATCTTCGCATTGATATTAACCGTCGTGGCGGCTGCCAGCTGTAAGCGAGCGGGCTCCGGCAATTCCAAGAAGCTCACCATCGCAGTCATTCCGAAAGGCACCTCGCACGAGTTTTGGAAGAGCATTCACGCGGGCGCCATCAAGGCCGCGCGCGAGCTTTCTGCGCCGGACTCCCAGGTAGAAGTAATTTGGAAGGGACCTTTGCGTGAAGACGACCGCGAACAGCAGATTCAGGTAGTCGAAGGATTCGCCTCGCAAGGCGTCAGTGGAATCGTTTTAGCTCCACTCGATAATCGCGCGCTGGTGCGGCCGGTCGAAGAAGCGAAGACCGCGGGCGTGCCGACGGTCATCATTGATTCAGCGTTGGAATCGCCATCGATCGTCAGCTTCGTCGCGACCGATAATCGCAAAGGCGGCGTGCTCGGCGCTGATCGTTTGGGAGAATTACTCGGCGGCAAAGGCAAAGTAATTCTGCTGCGCTATGCAGAAGGCTCGGCGAGCACTGAAGAGCGCGAGGCCGGATTTCTGCAAGAGATGAAGGCGAAATTTCCGAACATCGAGCTAATCTCAACCGATCAATATGCGGGTGCGACGCGAGACACAGCGAAGCGTGCTTCGGAAAACCTGCTGAATCGATTCGGCGATGACGTGCAGGGAATCTTTTGCCCAAACGAATCGACCACGGCGGGCATGCTTTCCGCGCTTCAGGACATAGGCAAAGCCGGCAAAGTCATGTTCGTCGGCTTCGATGCGACTCAGATCTTCATCGACGCGATGAAGGCCAAGCAATTGCACGGCATCGTGGTGCAGAATCCTTTTAATATGGGTTACCTCGGCGTCAAGACGATCGTCGACAGCCTGAAAGGAAAGGCCGTCGAAAAGCGCATCGATACCGGCGTGACCGTGATTACGCCGGAGAACCTCGACGCAAAGGATTCGCAGGCGCTGTTGCATCCACCATTGGATGAATATCTGAAATGAGCGAGTCAGTACCGGGAGCGATTTTTCTCTTCTCCCTTTGGGAGAGGTTGGGTGAGGGTCCCGACTTGTCGGGATAGCGACCGGATCAAGTACTTCTTAAGAGGGTTCATCGATCCCGTCCGGGTACTGACACAGATCCAGATCAACCGCCCGCTACAGCAGGCAGTTCTGAAACGATGGTCGCCGAGACAAAAGCCGATTGGATGATTACGCGTTCCGGCCTGGCGCGCGTGTGGTTGAATCGGCTGGCCCCGTTTCTTGGGCTCATTCTGGTCATTCTGGTTTTTGCGATTCTAATCGGAGAGCCAGAGAAATATCTTTCCCTAAAAAACCTCCGCACAGTCTTAGCTCAAACCGTCATCGTCGCGATCGGCGCGATCGGGATGACCGCGATCATTATCAGCGGCGGTATCGATCTTTCCGTCGGATCGGCAATCGCATTGACGGGCGTGATTACCGCGCTGGGCATCAACGCCGGCTGGTCAACAAGTCTGGCAATTGCGGTGGGAATCATCGTGGGCGGTTTCGTGGGCGTGTTGAATGGGGTGGCGATCACGCGCCTCAGAGTTGTGCCGTTCATCGCTACCCTGGGAATGCTCGGAATTGCGCGCGGCGTCGCTAAAGGCATTGCCGGATCGCAAACGGTGAACATGCCTGAGACGTGGGCGAACGATCTATTGCTGACAGTTCCGAAGCAGTCTTGGATGCTAGTGGCGCCCGGAGTTTGGATCGCGATAGTTCTTGCTGTTACCGCAGCGGTAGTGCTTCGTCGAACCGTGTTTGGGCGCCGCGTCTTCGCGCTCGGGTCCAATGAAGCTGCCGCCCGCGCGTGTGGCATCGCGACCGATCGTTTGAAGATTTACATCTATGGTCTCGCGGGTTTGCTGTTTGGCCTGGCCGGCGTAATGCAAATGTCTCGTCTGCGTCAGGGCGATCCGACGGTCGCGATGGGACTGGAACTCGACATCATCGCGGCGGTCGTGATTGGTGGCGGCAGCTTGAGCGGCGGCGAGGGCAGCATCCTTGGTTCGATGATTGGCGCACTGATCATGGCCTTCCTGCGCAACGGTTGTCAGCAAGTGGGTTGGCCCAATTACATTCAGGAAATCATTATCGGCGCACTGATCGTATTTGCGGTGGCCATCGATCGCTGGCGCCATTCGCGAATGAGCGCGGCGTGAGCAGTTTCTCCCTCTCCCTTTGGGAGAGGGCTGGGGTGAGGGTGCGAAGCTTAGCGGTCATAGTTTTTTGACTAATCCTCCGCGAGGCTGCGCCTCGCGGAGACATGAAAAAGGATTGGGGCGCGGTAAGCCCTCACCCTAACCCTCTCCCAGAGGGAGAGGGGAAACGTTTAATGCCAGTCAAAATCACAAACGTGATCGTTCGCGACATTCGGTTTCCGACGTCGCGCACGCTCGACGGATCGGATGCGGTCAATGTCGATCCCGATTACTCAGCCACTTACATAACGTTAGAAACGGATGACTCAGGCGGCCTGCGCGGTTACGGCCTCACCTTCACCAACGGGCGCGGCAATGAAGTTTCCGTCGCGGCGGTCCACGCGCTCAAGCACCATGTGCTGGGGCGCACGCTTGAATCGATCACCGGAGACTTTGCGGGCTTTTGGCTGGCGATCACGTCTGACAGCCAGGTGCGTTGGCTCGGCCCCGAGAAGGGAGTGATCCACCTGGCGGCCGGCGCGCTGGTAAATGCCGTTTGGGATTTGTACGCAAGGAGCGAACGCAAACCAGTTTGGAAGTTGCTCGTCGATATGTCGCCCGAACAACTGGTGTCGTGCATTCCGTTTCGTCACATCACTGATGCGCTGACTCCGCCAGAGGCGATCGACATTCTGCGCCGCAATGTCTCAACCAAGTGCGAGCGCGAGCAAGAGATGCGCGCGGCAGGTTATCCGGCTTACACAACATCCGCCGGGTGGCTCGGTTACTCCGATGAGCAGGTGCGCCAGCTGGTGCGCGCAGGACTCGACGAAGGCTGGTCGCACTTCAAGATGAAGGTTGGGCGCGACCGGGATGACGACATCCGTCGGGCCGCGATCATTCGCGAAGAAATTGGTCCGGATCGCAAATTGATGATGGACGCCAACCAAATTTGGGACGTCGATGAAGCGATCGAATGGCTGAAACC
>DATLVM010000519.1:0-3886 GCA_035577445.1 Pyrinomonadaceae bacterium | reverse complement strand
AATGAGTCAGCAGGAACACATCCCATGCCCAACGGCCGGCGTGCGTATGCTTCGCGTCGTCAACTTTCGCCCGATATCGGAACTGATTGCCAAACCCATCGGTTCGTTTCGAAAGCTTGTAATCAAGTGCGATCGAATCGATGCCGAGGCTGCTTAATGCGTGTAGCTCACCGGCTTCCGATACGCCGTTGTGATTCACGTCTTGCCAGAGGCGCAGGTTCGCGAAGATTGCGTCGCGCTTGTCGATTACACCGTCGCCGTTGCCGCCGCGGGTAGGCTTGTCAAACTCAGCGAGTGCAAGGAATCCATTACGATCTTGCTGGCTCACTTGAGGCTGGGGAGAAAAATTCCCAAAGGTCTCACGACCATTATCAATCCTTCCGTTATGGTTCCGATCTAAAACCAGCCAAGCATCATCCGCACCGGCAGCCGTCCAAGACGTTGCGGCCATGCCTGTGCTTAGACCAGGCATTCCGCAACCGGAAGAGCCTCCCTGCGAGGCCCAGCCTTATCCGTGTGTGGCTAGCTGCCCTGCAAATACTTCACCAGCTCTAGAGTCCGCCACATCGCAGCGGTTCTTGCGATTGCACCCAAACCACTTGCAGTTACTCCTTAGTCAAAACAGCGCTTCACTTCTTCCGGCCGATTCTCAGGCGATAACTTCTTCAATTCGGGGCTGTCTGTTGCTGATTGATCTGCCAACGGTCGAATCTCGTAAATCGTCGTCGGCGCGATGCGTTTGAAGTGAAAGTGTGATTCGATGGCGGCGAGTTCCTGAATCTCGCTGACGCGCCATGCACATGGCAGCCACCAGCGTGGATCGATGTCGAGAAAGACTCGGCGGCCGGCCTGCAGATGTTCTTCGATTTTCGATTGCAGCAGTCCCTGGGGAAATCCAGCGCCGACGCCAATCGTCTCCCAGTTGCCCTCGCCGATGCCGCGCCAGTACGTGACCGCGACGGTTTGCGCGCCGGCGATGACCACTGCGTCTGGCGGAATCAGCTTTAATTGTTCGTGGTAATCCTTGGCCAGCGCCAGCCGGTTCAAGTATTCGTTGCTGCGCGGTTGAATCAGAGTGCCCATCACTACCGCGATGATGGCGATACCGACGATCGCTGAAGCCAGCGCGCGTCGTTCGCTGCCAAACCTCTTCGTTTGGATTCGTAGAAAGTAATCGCCGGCGATGGGCGCGAGCGCCGGTAGTCCCGTCAGGAAATATCTCCAATTGATTGTCGTGCTGTAGTTGAAGAAGAGCAGCGCCGTCGCCACCAGTCCCGTAATCGCCGCGGTCAGCATCATCGTGAGGCCTCGCGTGCGCCATTCTTTCCAAATCGCCAAAGGCAAACTCAGAGCGATCAAAGGGGACGCCAAAACCAAATAGAGGAAGAACGATTTCAGGTTCGCGAGAGCGATTGGATGGCGCGCCTCTTCGCGTTGCGTTGAGTAGAGCCAGATATACCAATCAGCACGATACAGCGGTGAAGCGGCAAACCATATGGCCCAAGGTCCCACCGCGACCGCGACGAAGATCGCAAGAGACGCCGCGATGAGTCCGACGGTGCGACGATTGAATCGATAACCGCCAACGAACGGCGCGACGATCAGCCAGGGCGCATAAAAGCCAACGGTCTCTCGCAGGTTCACACCCAACCCAAGCAGCGCCGCGCCGGCGAGCATCAACCAAAGGCTTCGCTGCTTCACACCGCGCAGGTGAACCGTAAGGGCCGCGGCCGTGAGCAAGACAGACGGCACATCGGTCATCACTTGCCCGCCGTAAATCACCAGTATCGGCGAGGTGGCAATCAGCAATGCCGCGATCGTGGCCGCCCGCAGAGAGCCTGAGAGATCCCGCGCGAGCAGCCAGCACGCGATTACTGCCAACGGTGTCTCAGCGACGACGGCGAACTTAAAGAGCAGATAGGCTTGCTCAGGTCGGACGCCGAACAGCGCGTGGGCAAATTTGAAGAGCCCGAAGTTGAATAGCGTGAACAGCGATCGCCCCAGCGCCATCGACGACGGCCGGCCGTGCAAAGAGAAGATCGTGTAGTCAAGTCCGTCCCAGTCGCCGATGAAAGGGTTCAGGTAAATCAGCGTAAGAATCAGCGCGACCAGAGCAGGCGGCAACCAGTACCAATAGTCTTTGAGGAACTTACGCGGGTACTCAGTGTTTGAAAGCATTGAAAAATGAAATTACAAAATGCAAATTAAATTATTGAGTAAGCCGAATTACTCAACTGTGGTGCAAGGTGAAGTGGAAACTCAAGAATCGAATTCGCATTTTGCAATTGGCCGGCCGCTAGATCCGGTCGCTACCGCTCCCGGTACTGACGCGATTATTCGGGCGCTTGACCATGCGCAGGTGCTTCCCGCTCTTGCTGTACTCGACTTCATCCATGATGTTGTAGATGAGTAGCACGCCGCGGCCGTTCGACTTGAACAGGTTATCAGGATCGGTGGGATCGGGAATCTCATGCACGTCGAAACCGTCGCCTTCGTCTTCCACCGTGAAGATGGCTTCGGTTGCGGAAAGCTCAGCCGTCACGCGCAAGAGCTTCTCAGGATCGTTACGGTTGCCGTGCCTCACGGCGTTCACGAATGCTTCGTCCAGCGCGACGAACAAGTTTGATTGTTCGATTTGTACCAGGCCCAGTTTACCGACTCGATCCAACAGGTACTCGAGCACAGAATTCATCAGCGTGAGATCGCTGGGTAATTCAAGATCGATCTTCTCGCGCACGTGCTTCACATTCTGAGCGGTGTCGATGCAGCGAATCTTGAATGAGAGAACCTTCTCGATTAGATCGTGAAGCGCGAGCGCCGTGCATTTGCAGGGCAAGGTCGTGACCGCCAGCTTGAACGAGCGCACAAACTCGGAATCAGCCGTGGTTGCAGCGCTGACCAGGTCGCTGATCAGCATGTCGAATGGCTCACGCTCTTCCTGCGCGAGAGCGTCGGTACGCTCACTGGCGACCGTGACGCGATGACCAATTCCCTGGAGTTCTCGCGCCAGGCCCGCCCGAAAATCGTCGCGGTTTTCCACGACGAGAATGCGGCAGCTCGTCGAATTACGATTGCGATCGTTCAAGGGCATTGCTTGAATCCAGCGGTGGAGAGAAGCCGACCTTCCTGGTTGCTCATACGAACGTGGGGGCGAAAGCGTTGCAGAATATATCAGAAGAACGGTCAAGAGTCTGGAGTCTCAGAGTCAGGAGTCTGAGGGACTCCGCACTCCAGACTCGGGACTCCCGACTTTTGAAGCTTGAGACTTCAGACTTCAGACTCTAGACTCCAGACTTCGTTCAGCCATGGCCAAATCCAATTTTCAGATTAGCGCCGAATACTGGGTCGCGCGGACCGTGCTGACGCTTTACGGTGCGTTGCCGCGCTCGCTGGCGATTGGACTGGGACGATCGCTCGGGCGGCTCGCATACCTTTTGCCGACGCGTTTGCGACGAACGGGCTTGCGCAATCTGGAGATCGCGTTTCCCGAACTCAGCCTAACCGAACAGAAGCGTCTGTTGCGCGGATCGTTCGATAGCCTCGGCCGGCTGCTCGGAGAGTTCAGCCAGTTTCCGCGTTTGACGCGTGAGCGGTTGCGGCAAATGATCGAATATGATCAGGTTGGACTGGCGCATCTACGCACCGCGGAAGCTGAACATCGCGGCGTCATCTTTCTCACTGGACACCTGGGCTCTTGGGAGATTTTGAGTTTCGGGTGGTCGGCGCTCGAGTATCCGCTGAGCTTTCTGGTGCGGCCGATCGACAATGCGCGCATTGAAGAGTTGATCGAGTCACGACGCACGCGCTTTGGTAACGTCGCCATCGACAAGAAGATGGCCGCGCGCGCGGCGCTCAGAGTTCTGCGCGAAGGAAAGACGCTCGGTAT
>DATLVM010000518.1:0-2880 GCA_035577445.1 Pyrinomonadaceae bacterium | reverse complement strand
CAGGGCGCGCTTGGTCACTCGCCTAACAATTCAAAATTAATCTGCGGTGATTTCTTCCCGAGCGGTGATTACTGCACCGGGTCGTTTGGTCCGGCTGGCTGATCAGGATTGACGTGGATCGCCCCGTCGGTCGAGTCGATGAAGAAATGGTTCTTGCCTGAATTCGCGTCCTGCGGGTCCGCATTCAACGTGAACGAAGCGGGCGCGGTCGCGGATTTGGGAACCACCTTCAGTGTCATGACATAGCCGTCGGTGATCGGAGGATTGCCTTCAAACTTATTGCTAACGAGTTTTTCGGAGAGCAACTGCTCAAAGGTCGCAAACTGGCGGCCGTGAGTCGTGTGGTACTGAATCTCGATGGCGGCAAGCGTTTGGATATTCTGGCGCGTCGCGGTTTCGTTGCCTGCCTTTTGCGCGTTTCTAAATCCGTAAACGGCTACACCGATCAAAATTCCGATGATCGCAATCACGATCATGAGTTCGATCAGGGTGAATCCGGATTGCCGGCGGGGGTGGTTATTGCTTCTCATAACAGTTCCTCAAATCAATTAACGATGCGATCAGACAGTAGTTCCGAAAACTCTGGCTGATCGAAAGGGCATCTTACTACAGCCTTTGGCTTGTCTGCCATGAACCAGCCCAGTCATAACCGTGACAATCTGGTCGTGGTTGAACTTTCACATAGCGATGGTCGCGGGCTGCATGTAGAATGGGCACAGATGAGGAACCTCCGACCAGCGACGAGCCGACCTGACGCCGCCGTCGCGTCCGACAGGATTGAATCGCTGCAGTCTGCAATTGAACGCGTCATTCGCGGCAAGCCTGAAGCCGTGCGGTTAGCGATTGTTACGCTATTGGCCGGCGGTCACCTGCTAATCGAGGACGTCCCGGGAGTGGGCAAGACCACATTGGCGCACGCCCTGGCGCGCGCACTGGATTGTGCGTTTCAGCGAATTCAATTCACGTCTGATTTGCTGCCCTCAGACGTGGTCGGCCTGTCGGTCTACAACCAAACCGAGTCGCTGTTTGAGTGGAAGCCCGGGCCGATTTTCGCAAATGTAATTCTCGCCGACGAGATCAATCGTACGACACCGAAAACGCAATCGGCTTTACTCGAAGCCATGGCCGAACGGCACGTGACGGTTGAGGGTGTGACCCATCAACTGCCAACGCCGTTCATGGTGCTGGCGACGCAGAACCCGATCGAGCATCACGGAACTTATCCTTTGCCGGAATCTCAGCTCGATCGGTTCATGTTGCGTTTGCGGATTGGTTATCCCGGCCTCAGTGACGAGCGTCAGATTCTGCGCGATCGAGAGCACTCTGAGCCGCTCGACGAAATGCAGCCGGTCATGAGCGCGGCCGACGTGCTCGAGCTCCAGCAATCAGTCGCCGATGTTTCAGTAGATGACGCGATCGTCGATTACCTGATGCGTATCGTCGCGGCCACGCGCGCGTCGGACATGCTCGATCTGGGAGTTAGTCCGCGCGGGACGCTCTCGTTGTTCCGTGCGGCGCAAGCTCTCGCACTTACTGAAGAACGATCCTATTGCCTGCCTGACGACATCAAGCGCCTGGTGGTTCCCGTCTTCGCGCATCGCATCGCCGTCAGCTCTCGTTACTCGTCGGCCATGCGTCGCAGCGAAGAAGCCGAAGCCGTGCTTAACGAAATCCTCAAGACGATCAGCGTGCCGCTGTAGAGCAAGGACGAAGGTGAACGGCAAGGATGAAGGCGGAAGGATGAAGGATGAAATCATCCAGACGGCAACGGCTTAGGAAATCTCGCGGTACCGCCTTACTTGAGCCCATCGCTCCAACTCCCGACGCCAAAGAAGTTTCATACTTCCGCCTTCGTCCTTCCTCTTTGTCCTCCTGGTGGCGGCCGATCCTCGGCACCTTGTTAGTGCTGGCGGGATTGGGAACCGCGGTACTCACCGTTATGGCCGGCCGCTCGGGCATTCCGGAACTCACCACCGCAGGCGCAATCGCTTCTCTCGTCTTCGTGCTGCTAATCATGTTGCTGGTCGTTCCACCTCTCGCGCGATCGGCTTTCGCGGAAGTGGCCGCGACGCGATTCCCGATTGAAGTCACCGCTGGCGGAGTCATTTTCATTCTGATTCTAGTGATTGTCGCGCTGGCCGCGTGGAACACCGCGAACAATCTGTTGTTCATGATCTTTTCGATCATGGTTTCGACCTTGTTTGTTTCGTGGGCCGCGGCGCGAGTGAGTCTGCGCGACCTGAATGTCACCGCGCGATTTCCCGATCACATCTTTGCGGGCGAGCCGGCCGAAGTAATCGTTACCCTGAGAAATTCAAAACGCGTGTTGCCGTCATTTTCAATTCTCGTCGAGATGCGGGGCACGTTCGAACGCCCGGGGTTTGTGAAGAAGAGACGGGCGTGGCAGCGTCTGAAGAAGACTGTGCTCGGTTACATCACGTATGTGCCGCATCGCGCCGCGGCTGAGCAATCGATCGTGCAAACGTTTCCGAAGCGCGGGCATGTGCTGGTGAATGGATTTGAGTTGTCGACGCGATTTCCGTTTGGTTTCTTTCGGCATCGTCGACGATTGACCGCACGCGATGTGGACATTGTCGTCTATCCAAAGCCGGAGCAGGTCACCGATGAGCTGAATCTGTTGCCGTTGCATGCGGGACAAACAACCTCAATGCGGCGGGGCGCCGGACAGGACTTGCTGATGTTGAGGGACTATCAAACGCGCGACGATCTGCGACACATTGACTGGAAAGCGACGGCGCGGGCGCGACGCCTGACCGTGCGCGAGTTCGCGGCCGAAGATGAACGCCGCATCACGGTCCTCCTCGATACGCGCCTGACCGAAGACATTGATGAAGAGAATTTTCGTATTCGATTCGAGAG
>DATLVM010000517.1:0-7936 GCA_035577445.1 Pyrinomonadaceae bacterium | reverse complement strand
GCGCGCTACGCTGGTTGCGCGGCGTAACTGGCGAACGCACGTCACAGCCGCGCGACTACACGTCTGATCGGCCGCTGGTCCACGAAACGCCCGTGACCAGCGTCGGCGATCAGGAACGCAAGAGCATCGCGATTCTTCCTTTTAAGAACGTCAGCAACGATCCGCAGTCGAGCTTTTATGAATTCTCACTGGCTGATGCGGTCATTACTGAATTGGCGCGGCTGCGACAATTAGTCGTGCGGCCATCGTCAGAAATTGTGAAGTACCAGGGCGTTCAGTTCGATCCGCGACAGGCCGGCCGCGAGATGAGCGTGTCCGCAGTTTTGTCCGCGGGCTTTCTGCGGGCCGGCGATCGCATGCGCGTCACTGCGCAACTGATCGACGTTGATTCAGGCGATTTGATTTGGAGCGATCGCATTGACGCTGACGCCCGCGACATCATCAACGTGCAGGACACCATTACGCAGGAGATTTGCGATGGGCTGCGGCTTGAGCTGACTTCCGATGAAAAGGATCAGCTCGAACGCGCCAAGACCGCGAACGCTGAGGCCTACGAAGCGTACTTGCGTGGCCGCGACGCGCTGGGCCGCTTCATCTATCACACGATCGCGCGCAAAGACATCGACGAAGCCATCGGACATTTTGAACGCGCGGCTTATCTCGATCCTTCCTTCGCGCTGGCCCACAGCGCGCTCGGCAAAGCGTATTCGAATCGAGTGATTAAAGGCACCGGCGAGCCGGGCGATTACGATGCGGCGATGGAAGCGTTCGACAAAGCGTTGGCGATCGATCCGAATTTGCTGGAAGCGCGGCGGCACACCGTCTTGATTTACCTGTCCCGCGGAGAAAAGCAACGCGCACGCGAAATGGCCGAGCAGCTTGCTCGCGAAGCGCCCAACGATCCGGGTGTTCATTTCGCGCGCGGCGTGGTGGCTCGGCTTGACGGCAATTACGAGAAGGCGCTGCGGAGCTTTGAGCGCATGGCGCGGTTGAACCCGGCGGAACGCGTCGTCGCCAGCTATAACCGCGCGCGCATCTTTCTTTATCAGGGGCGTTACGATGAAGCGCTGGCGGAACTCGACCAAGGCGCCGTGCTCGAACCGGATCATCCTCTCATCAAAGCGTTCCGCGCCCAGGTGCTGTTCTATCGCGGCGAGCATGTGAAGGCCGCTGAGATTCTCGAGCAGGTGCTTGAGCAGCAGCCGCAACTCGACGGCATTCGACCGATCTACTCGGGATTCCTGAGCGCGCTTGGCTTCAATGAAGAAGCGCGCGAGCAGTTGAATGATGAAGTGAAGAAGACCGCGGATACGGATCACGACGTTTCGTACTGGCTGGCGTCGGCGTACGCGATGGAAGGTGAGCGCGATGAAGCGCTGCGTTGGTTGCGTCGCGCCATCGCGTTAGGAAATGAAAACAAGCCCTGGTTCGAACGAAATCCGGCTTGGGATTCGTTGAAAGACGATCCTGAGTTCCAACAAATAATTGGTTCGATCAAAACCCCGGCGGCTGAAGATCACGCGTAACCTTAATTGGAGCGCGGGCATCCTGCCCGCCAAGCGCGCGCAGCACGCTTCCAAGTATTTTGCGGTCGTAAAGAGATCCAACAGAGAACGTCAATTTAGTTTGAATGAGCGCGCACCGCGCGCTGGCGGGCAAGGATGCCCGCGCTCCGCTATGAGAACTTTTGTTATCGGCGACATTCACGGCCGTTGCGCGCAACTTCAAAGCCTGCTCGACATGCTGCCGCGCGAATCATCGGACACGCTGGTGTTCCTGGGTGATTTGATCGATCGCGGAGCAGATGTGCCGGGTTGCGTCGATCGCGTCATGAATCTGTGCCGCAACGATCCTGACAACACGCTCTGTCTGCGCGGTAATCACGAGCAGATGCTGCTCGATTTCATCGATCGCAAGCACACAATTTGGGTCGAGGCCACCGGCGGAGGCGAACAGACCTTCGTCCAGTACACGGGAAAGCCTTTGCGCTTGCGGACCAACGACGATTTTTGGGCGGCAAGCGACGCGATCGCCCAGGCAATACCGCCGGAGCAAATAGACTTCTTCCGGCACATGCCGCTCTATCACGAAGACGATCACGCTTTGTACGTGCACGCGGGATTGGAAGATGGGAAGCATCCGCGTGACAGTTCACCGCACGCGCTGCTTTGGACTCGCGATCAGGATTTCTATCGGAACTATCGCGGCAAGCCGTGCGTCTTTGGTCACACCCCGACTGCTTTCTTGCCGCTGCGTGGGAGGCTTGGTCGCCACGGTATTTACGTCTGCAATAGTGCGATCGGAATCGACACAGGTTACGACGTTTCCTCGCCGCTAACGTGTCTATCGCTGCCAGATTTCACTCTTTACCAGGCGTTCGCCGATGGAAGCACATCAACGCATCAGATCACCATGCTGATTCCGGAAAGTTTGAGAGAGATGCAGCGGAAGGCGGCGAGCGCGTGAAGTAAGACGACTATTCGTAGCGCAGGCATTCAATCGGATCGAGGCGTGCAGCTTTTCGTGCCGGCCACACACCGAAGATCAACCCGACGCCAACACTGACGGTAATACCGGTAACCACGGCCCAGGTTGGAATTGAAGCAGGCAGACTGGGAATCAGTAACATCACCAGTTTGCTTATGCCGATGGCGAGAACCACGCCCAACATCCCGCCGAGGAACGTCAAGGTCATCGCTTCAAATAAAAACTGATTTGTGATGTCGCGGCGGCGCGCGCCGAGAGCTTTGCGGATTCCAATCTCTTGCGTGCGCTCAGTCACGCTCACCAGCATGATGTTCATCACGCCGATCCCGCCGACCAGTAGTCCCAGGCTCGAGATCGCGATCGCGACCAGCCCAATCATCGCAAAGATGCTGTCGAACTGCTTGACGAAGTTGTCGGCGGTTTTGATATCGAAGTTATTTGGATCGCCGAACTTCACAGTCCGGCGCCGGCGCAAGATGTCTTCGGCCTGCGTCAAAGCTTCATTGAGCTGACCTGACCGCGCCTGAATCACAAACAAGATCCAACCTCGGCCGGGCGCAACTTTCTGCGCCGTGCGAAACGGAATCAGCACCGCATTGTCCTCTTCGTTTTCGCCAAAGAATCCCGCCTTGCGCTTTTCCAGCACGCCGACGATTTCAAAGTTGTACCCACCCATGCGCACTTCGGTGCCGATAATTCCGTCAGACTTGCCGGGGAACAGAGCATCAGCCGCGTTGACGCCAATGACCATCACGTTCCGTCTTTGCTCTTCGTCCGACTCAGTGATGAATCGCCCCTGATGCAAATTGACGTTCACGATGTTGGCGTAGTTCGGCGTCACGCCCTCAGTGTTTCCCCAGCGATAATTGCGGCCCTGATAAGTGATGTTGTCGTCGAACGGCCCGCCGCTGTAGCCCACGTTCGGCGCAGTCACCGCGAGATCCTCTACGGCAGAGGCGTACTGCTTGATCGCGTCCGCATCGGCAACCGTCAGCGGTTTGCGCAAGCGTTCAGCGCGATCGGTCGACGTTCGCGGACCCGTAGTCAAATGAAACGCATAGATGTTGTTCGTGCCGTACTCTTCAATGATCGCGATGATGCTCTGCCGCATCCCCGTGAGAATCGATGCCACCACGATCGACGCCATCACACCGATGACGATACCCAACACCGTGAGGAAGCTGCGAAACTTATTCGAGCGCACATTATCGAGCGCCATCGCCAGCGTCTCACGCGGAAGAATTTTGGGGATGCGAATTTTCACTTGCTGTTACCAATAAGACATGAAGAACACAAAGAACAATGACTCAGTTCAATTCGTTTAATTCCTTCGTGTCCTTTGTGCCTTCGTGGTTCCTACGTCGTCTTCGTCAGCGCGATGATTGGATCCAGCCGGGCCGCTTTGAACGCCGGATAGATGCCGGCGATCATGCCAATCACGCTGGACACGATGATTGCCAAAAGTATGTAGCCGATCGTGATCGTCATCGTGATCTGCGCCAGCACCGTAATTAACGTTGTGACGCCCCAGGCGACCAGCAGCCCAATCACGCCGCCAAAGGCGCAGAGCATGCCCGATTCGATCAGAAACTGCGTCAGGATTTGCCGGCGAGTCGCGCCCACAGCTTTACGCAATCCAATCTCGAAGGTGCGTTCAGTTACGCTTACCAGCATGATGTTCATCACGACGATGCCGCCGACGATCAGCGTGATGAGCGTTATCGGCACCACCACTGCAGCGATGCTGCCCGTGAATTGATCGATTTGATTGTTGAGTGACTCAACGTCGACCAGGCCAAAATCGTCTTCTTCGTTGCCCTTGAGCCGGTGCTTGTTGCGCATGGAAACCCGCGCATCTTCGAGCGTGCCCTGAAATTGTTCGCGACCTTGAGCACTGCCGTGAATTTGCAGTCCGTTGCGTCCAAAGATGGACAAATGGGTGGTCGCAGGAATGTAGATGTGCCGGTCGAGTGAATCTCCGAAGAACGAACCACGACTCTCTTCCACTCCGATCACTTGCATCGGCAGTCCCCGAACTTTCAGAGTCTTGCCGATAGGGTCGACACCCGGAAAGAATTTTTCTTTGATCTCGCTGCCCAGCACCACCACCAACGCGGAACGTTGCACCTCATCATTTGAAATGAAGCGACCATCGCTGATGACCTTGCCCTCGATGTCCGCCATATTTGGCGTTACGCCAAAAACGATGGCGCCGGGGAATTCGATGCCGTCCTGTTTCAGATCGACGCCGCTACCAACTTCCACCCCTACTTCAGAACACGAGGTGCAGTGCTCGCGCACCCATTCGTAATCATCCCAGGTCAGTCGCTTATTGCGCCGATTCCGTCGCTCAAATTCGTCATCGGTCATTTGGCCCTGGAACGCCATCCGCGCCATCATGAAATGGTTCGCACCCAGCAGCTTCGCGACCTTGTCAGTCACATACGTGTTGAGTCCGCTAACTGACGCGCCGACCACGACCACCGCCGCGACCCCGATGATGATTCCAATCAGCGTCAGAAACGCGCGGAGTTTGTGCGCCAAAATTGATTGCAGCGCAATTCTTGCAGCGTCGGAATAGACTGAGTAGAGATACCGCATATCAGCAGGTCAGAAACCCATACGATGAGATTTGCTGAAAAGTTTGGCCAAGAAATCCGCGGATAAAGTTCCACAACCAAGACGGTTGAAATGATTGATTCATTAACAGGCTGAGCGAGTGGCTGGGAGTTTACAAAGTCTTGGAAGGCGCGACAGAAAGTCGATTGCGTTAAGGCTTGGCGGGTTTCCGAACGGGTGGGACTGCGCGGGGGATGTCATCATCAAAATTCAACTGGTTGTCCTGGGCCTTTAGTTTCGGCGCCCCGCGCAAAGCCGACGGTAGTTTGGGAGCTGAAATCTTCACGGTCGCGAGGTCTTCAGTCCGTCGCAGAATCGCTCCCCCACGCCCCGCCACCCACGCCGCGGATCCCCCACGATACGCGACAGCGTACAGTGGCGAACTGGTGAGGCTCGGCTGCGGATCCCAGGTTCGGCCGCCGTCTTTCGTCGCAACCACCCGCCCCTGATCGCCGGCAATCAAAACTTCATCGCGCGAAGCTACCGACACGGCAAACAGGTTCGACTTGATGTTCGTCTCCTGATCTTTCCAGGTCCGGCCGCCGTCGTCCGTGCGTAGGATGATTCCCTTCTCGCCGACGACGTAGCCACGCAACGAATCGGCGAACGCGACCGCGTGCAGCCAATCATTCAAATTCACCGAGATATCTTTCCAGGTGTCCCCGCCGTCTTCAGTGCGCAGGATCGTGCCACCTGATCCAACAATGATGCCGTGCTTCGGATCGATGAAGCGCACGTCTTCGAGCCAGGCTTTTGTTTTCGAAGGCTGCTGCACCCACGTCTCGCCACCATCCTCAGTCTTCAGCATGTGACCGCGCGCGCCGACGGCCCAACCGAGCTTCGTCGTAATGAAGTGAACGCCGAGCAACTGCTGCGGCGTGTCGGCTTCTTGTTTGATCCACGACGCGCCGCCATTGTCCGTATGCAGGATGGTTCCCTGATCGCCGACAATCCAGCCATTCTTTTCATCGATGAACGTCACGGCGTCGAGATGCTGGGCCACCCCTGAGAGCTGCGGATACCAACCCTTGCCGCCGTTGCGCGTCATCAAGATTTTTCCGCGCGCGCCGACGGCCCAGCCGCGTGCGTCATCGACAAAGAAAATGTCTGCGATGTCGTCGCGCCCGCCTTCAGTCAGTCGCTGCCAACCAAGTCCGCTATCGTCGCTGCGCAGGACCAGGCCGTCGCTGCCGGCCGCCCAACCAGTTTCAGCATCGGCAAAGTAAACCGTCACCAGACGCGGGTTGGTCCTTACACTCACCGGCAACCAAATCCCGCCGCCGTTAGTGGTGCTAAAGATCGATCCGCTCGCACTCGTCATCCAGCCGTGCCGTTCGTCAAGAAAGTAAATCGAAAGAAGATCCTCATTGATGAGCGAGTCCTTTGGCTCCCAGGTCAGGCCCGCATCATCGCTCTGGAGAATTCGGCCACCATAGCCAATCGCCGTCGCTTTCTTGTCCGACGTGAACGCGACTCCCGTGAACGCGAGCGACCCGAGGCGGACAACTTCCTTCCAATGACGACCACCATCATTTGTGCGCAGCAGGATTCCGCGTTCTGCCGCGATCAATCCGACGTTCTTATTGGCGAACGCAACCGAAAAAAGATGCGGGCGCGTTCCGACCTTCTGGGCAAGCCAGGTCACGCCTCCGTCGGACGTGGTGAGCACAGTTCCGTAAGTGCCGACGGCCCAGCCGTGCTTTGGATCGTCACGTGCGAAGGTGATCGAATAGAGATGATCTTTCGTCGGAGTCTTAAGCTCGATCCAACGCTCGCCACCGTTGTGCGTTGACAGAATTATGCCGCGCGCGCCGACTACAAACGCGCGTTGGCGATCGAAAACATAGATTGAATTTAACCCGACCGCTTTCTCGACGGTCTGCGTCTCCCAACTGAAGCCCCCGTCATCGGTGCGCAGAATCACACCGTCAGTGCCGGCTGCCCAGCCGTGCAATTTGTCCGGCGCGAAGCGAATGCAGTTGATCGAATTGCCCTGCGGGAGAGGGTTCTGCCATTCCCAACCGCGCCCACCCTGTGCCCGCGTTGCCGGCGCAAGACACACGGCTATCGCAATGAGCAGGCACGAGCGCGCGATCAGGAATGCCAGATGTCTTGACACGATTTCCTCGATTGAGAAGTAGCGACTGGTTTGCCGGTTGCCTGATTATAGGTGCGTAGGTGCAGGAAAGCGAGAGTGCGGCGGTCGCGCTAAAAGGCATGGACATATTTGACTCAGCTATCGACGGAGCTAGTCGCGGTCACTCGAATTAGAGCTGAAGCTGCGTCAGCAGCGTTCATAACTAAGCCCCAAGCGAGGCTCCGCGAGCCTTGGGGTTAACGACCCAATTAGAGCGATTGAGCCCCGCAAGGGGCGAAAGACCACCACCCAAGGCTCACAGGGCCTCGCCTTGGGCTTAACTACTCCGCTGCTCCGCAGCTCCCGCCTGCACCCGAAAGGACCAGATACTTGATGAGTCAAGTATGTCAATACCTCTAAAACAAATCTGGCTCATCAGCGCCCTGTTCCTCCGGCTCGATGACGCCGATCTTATCGACAGCGTTCTGGAGCACGGCCGGTTCGACATGACCGAGGGCGGCGATCTTGCGGGCGGCGCGATCGGCAGCTTCCTGAATCACGTGCCCGACGTGACCTTGTGACCAGTGCCACTCCACTTCGTGACGCGCCTTCGCTTCATCCAGGCGCTTCCACCAATCGTGATTTGTCTTGCGACGAAAGTTTCCTTTCATCGTTTCAATCACGTACCGCGAATCAGTGTGAAGACTGACTTGACACGGTTCCCTTAACGCTTCCAAACCGAGCGCCGCGGCG
>DATLVM010000516.1:0-7040 GCA_035577445.1 Pyrinomonadaceae bacterium | reverse complement strand
TGTCTGCATTAGCTCGCACGCGCAGGCGACGGAAGTGATCGGCCCACGTCATCAGTTTGTAAAAATCTGTTCCGAGCGTTGGTTGAATCGTCGGCACTTTGCCGAGGAAGACTCGGCCCGTCGATCCGTCGACCGTGATCCATTCGCCTTTGGTGATCACTTCGCCATCAACGGTGAACTGCTGCTGGCTGTAATCGACATCGATCGCTGAAGCGCCGCTGACGCAAGTCTTACCCATGCCCCGCGCGACCACCGCCGCGTGACTGGTCATGCCGCCCCGCGCGGTGACAATCGCCTGCGCGGCGACCATGCCGTGAAAATCGTCGGGACTAGTTTCGACGCGCACGAGCACGACCTTGTGACCTTCCTTGGCCATCTCGTCGGCTTCATCGGGAGAAAAGACGACTTGGCCCTGGGCTGCGCCCGGACTTGCCGGCAATCCGGTCGCGAGAACCTGAGCGGTGGTTTTCGGATCGACTGTCGGATGCAGCAACTGATCGAGCTGGTCCGGCGTAACGCGTCTCACCGCAATCGCGCGATCGATCAGTTTCTCGCTCGCCATGTCCACCGCGATGCGTACCGCGGCGGCGCCGGTGCGTTTGCCGGTGCGCGTCTGCAACATCCAGAGCTTGCCGCGCTCGATGGTGAATTCACAGTCCTGCATGTCGTGGTAATGCTTCTCGAGCAACTGCGTAATTGCGTTGAACTCTTCGTAAACTTTTGGCAGTTCTTTCTTGAGTTGGCTGATCGGATTTGGCGTGCGCGTGCCGGCGACTACGTCCTCGCCCTGCGCGTTGAGCAGGTATTCACCGTAAAGCTCTTTCTTGCCGGTCGAAGGATTGCGAGTGAACGCTACGCCGGTGCCACTGTTCGCGCCCATGTTCCCGAACACCATCGTCTGCACGTTGACGGCGGTGCCCAGATCGTCAGGAATGCGATTGATGCGGCGATAGTCACACGCGCGCCGGCCCATCCACGAATTAAAGACTGCCGCAATCGCCACGCGCAGTTGTTCGTACGGGTCGTCCGGAATCGCGTGCTGTTCGGCGAGGATGATCTGTTTCTCAGCCGCGATGATGCCCCGCAGCTCTTCGGGTTTTAGATCGGTATCTTTGCCGCCTTTGGTTTGTGCTTTGAAGCGATCCATGACGCGCTCGAATTTCTCGTGCGCGACATCCAGCACGATCTCGCCGAACAGCGAAGCGAAGCGGCGATAGGCATCCAGCGCGAATCTCAAATCGCCGGTCTGCTCCGCCAAGCCCTGCACCGTATCTTCATTCAGTCCGAGATTCAGCACGGTGTCCATCATTCCCGGCATCGAAAACGCCGCGCCGGATCTGACCGAGACAAGCAGAGGATTCTCTGTGCCGCCGAACTTCTTGCCGACTTTCTTTTCGATCTCCGCGAGTGCCGCAACGACCTGCTCCCACATGCCTTCCGGGAACTGTTTGTTGTTCGCGTAGAAAGCGTTGCAGGCTTCAGTCGTGACGATGAGACCCGGAGGCACCGGCAGTCCGGCTTGGGTCATCTCGCAGAGGCCCGCGCCTTTGCCGCCGAACAGCGATTTGTTATCGCCGCTGCCTTCTTCGAAAAGATAGACCCATTTGTGTGGTTGATTTTTGTTCGCGTCTTTTGTTGTAGCCACTATGCGTGTTACCTCGTGCAGGGGTTGATCGGGACTGTAATCATACACCGAGAAGACTGAGGACGCAGCAGGGACGGGGCGGGAAATGCTGAGTGACGTGACGGGAATCACACAGAATTAGGCACAGATTAACGCGGATAACACGGATAGGACATTTGGCCTATCTGTGTCGATCTGTGTTCATCTGTGGCTCAGTCGCTTAATATTTCGGCACGCTCGGATCGACTTCATTCGACCAGGCAGTGATGCCCGCGCTCCATTCGTTTGTCAGAATGCTCGTGGACTGAAGTGACGGTGGGAGTCTTAAGTCACAAACCTAAAACGTGGTATTTTATGAGCGGAGAACGACGATGGTTGCCGTATTAAACTCACTAATCGAACTAGACGAGCATGGCGTTCCGTGGATAACCGGCGCGAACACCAAGGTCGTTGAGGTCGTGCTCGACAAGATGGCTTATGGCTGGAGTCCGGAAGAAATGCACCGGGAACATCCACACCTGTCGATGGCTCAGATTCATGGTGCGCTTGCATATTATTATGAGCACCAGGATGAAGTGGACGCCGACATCGAGCGTCGCGATAGATATGTTGAAGAGATGCGGGCCCAACAAAAGAATCCATTCACTCGCGAAGAATTAGAGAAACGGCGTTCGCTGCGAGAGCAGCGGCAATCGTAGCCAGCCTGAATGGTTACTCAACAAACAAGGGAGGGGGAGGGACAGTTTAGATCTCAGTCATCGCATCCTCCAGATTTCACCCCCCAAGGCAAGCTCTTTTCATTTTCTGCTAACCTTCTCCTCCATGAGCGTTGGTCTCCACACGGATGTTCAGTTTCCCCTGGCCATCACTGAGCAATTGCGAAGGCGAGGAGTTGACGTTGTCACCGCACAGGAAGACGGCGCGAGAAGATTCTCTGATTCCGATCTCCTTGATCGAGCGTCGCAATTAGGTCGAGTGTTGGTAACTCAAGACAAAGACTTGCTCGTTGAGGGCAGTTTACGGCAGCGGATCGCTGGTGGTTTTGTCGGTGTGATTTACGTACCTCAAATTGGACTGACAATTGGAAAGTGCGTCGAAGACCTCGAGTTAATGGCGCAAGTTACGGAACCCGAGGAATGGATTAATCGAGTAGAGTACCTGCCGCTGAAATAAACCTCGACGAAGTTCTTCGCCACTCAATTCTCGCAAGGATGCCCGCGCTCCGCTCTAATACTTCGGCACGCTCGGATCGACTTCATTCGACCAGGCCGTGATGCCGCCCTTTAGATTGATCAAGTGACCCTGAAAGCCTGAGCGCTGCAACGCTTCAATCGCTTTCGCGCTGCGGACGCCGCCTTTGCAGTGAACGATAGTCTCGCGTTCCGAGTCGATCTCGTTCATGCGATTGAGCACCTGCCCGAGCGGAATCAGTTTGGAATCCGGAATCTTGGCAATCTCGTATTCGTGCGGCTCGCGCACGTCGATGATTTGAATGTCGTCGCCTTTGTCGAGGCGCTGCTTCATTTCGGTAGCTGTGATTTCTTCCATGGTTGGTTTCGTCTCTGGTTGTTGAGTTATGCCGCAGAACTGTTCGTAGTCAATTAGTTCCTTGATCGTCGGGTTCGTGCCGCACACCGGACAATCAGGGTTCTTGCGCAGCTTCAATTCGCGAAAGCGCATGCGCCACGCGTCGAACAGAAGCAACCGGTTCACCATGATGTCGGGCGCGCCGAGAATGATCTTGATTGCTTCGTTCGCCTGAATCGCTCCGATGATGCCCGGCAGCACGCCGAGCACGCCGCCTTCTGCGCATGACGGCACCAAGCCCGGCGGCGGCGGTTCAGGATAGAGGCAACGATAGCACGGGCCGCGTTCGGCCCAGAAGACGCTCGCCTGTCCTTCAAAACGAAAGATCGAGCCATACACGTTCGGCTTGCCGGTCAGCACACACGCATCGTTTACGAGATAACGCGTCGGGAAATTATCCGTGCCATCGACGATCACATCGTAGTTCACAAACAGTCGCAGCGCGTTGTCGCTCGTGACTTTCGTCTCGTGCGTTTCGATTTCGATATGAGGGTTGATGTCCTGAAGACGATCTTTCGCGGAAGAGACTTTGGGGCGGCCTACGTCTTTCGTGCCATGAATGATCTGCCGCTGAAGATTAGAAGCATCGACCACATCGAAATCAACGACGCCAAGTCGGCCGACTCCCGCAGCGGCGAGATACATGCCCAGTGGCGCTCCCAATCCACCGGTGCCGATCATCAGCACGCTCGCAGCCTTCAACTTTCGCTGCCCAGTCATCCCGACTTCCGGCATGATCAAGTGGCGCGAGTAGCGCGCGACTTCTTCGTTAGAAAGCATCGGGAGAGGAACGCCCGCATCCTGCGGGCGGGTCGCGGCCGTCTCGGCTGCAGTTTCGTTTTCAAGCACCGTCGATCCGCCCGCAATCGACGGCACAATCAAAATCGTGTCGCCATCTTTCACTGATGTGCCTGGGCCGTTAACGTGGCGAATGTCTTCGTCGTTGACATAGACGTTCACGAAATTCCGTAGCGTGTTCTGGTCACTGAATAAGTGGCGGCGCAATTCAGCATGCGTGGTTGTCAATTGATCGAGAGCTTCACCCGCGGTTGACGCGCTGACTTCAACCTCTGATTGACCGCCAGCGAACTGACGCAACGGCGTTGGAATGACAATGGTGACTGGCATATTCGTTACCTCTTTGTCAGAAGCCCGACCGTTAGGGAGGCAAGTATCGGTAACTGGCCCTCCCTTACGGTCGGGCTTCTGACACGATCTTTTCCTCATTAAATCTCGATCGGTCGGCTTCCATTTCCCACGATCGCAGATCGACAGCACGACCTTTCTCGACTGACATGACGATGTATGAGTAAGTCGGCCAAGCATGCTCAAGATCGTATTGCGAGGGCACGGCCACGTCGTCGGGATGCGAGTGATAGAAACCGACGACGTCTAATTCTTTTTCGCGCGCGTATTTTTCGCCTCGCATTAACTCTTCAGGCCGAATCAGAAAACGATTGCGCTTGGCTGCTTCTTCGCGCGCATTCGAAATCGCATACGTTTCAACGACTTGTTTTCGCCCATCCGCAAATCGTCCGAGCATCAACCCGCAGCATTCGTATGGGTAGTCGCGCTCGCCGTGCGCGTGCATTTCGGTCAGATGGTTCTCGTTAAGAACGATCATGCTCCTGAGCCGGTCGCTACCGCTCCCGGTACTGACACAGCCAGGGCCTGATCGATATCGGCGATGATGTCCTCTGCGCTTTCGATTCCCACCGAAATGCGGATCAATCCGTCGCTGATCCCCAATTCACGTCGCCGCGCCGGCGACAAATCCCGATGCGAAGCAGTGGCCGGATGCAGCACGCTCGTAAAGACGTCTCCCAGACTCGTTGACCGGATGCAGAGTTTCAAAGCATCCATGAAGGCGAAAGCAGCTTCGCGCGTATTGTTCTTTAGCTCGATCGTCACCAGCGCGCCAAATTGATTATTGCGAAGCATGCGCCCAACAACTTCGCGCTGAGCACCTTCGACAAATTCAGGAAAGTACACCCGACCGACTCGCCGATCATTCCGTAGATGTGCCGCCAGCGCGCGCGAGTTTTCACAATGGCGATCCATGCGCACGCCGAGCGTCTTCGCCCCCCGGAGAATTTCGTGTGCTTCCCAGGGACTCAGGACACCGCCAACTAACTTCAGCACGCCGACCAAAGCGCCGCTATCAAATTCATCTCGCGAAATGACGACGCCGCCCATCGCATCAGCGTGGCCGCTCAGGAATTTGGTGGCGCTATGGACAACCATGTCCGCCCCATGCTTCAGCGGTTGGCAGAGGTAAGGCGATGCGAACGTATTATCGATGATCAGTCTCGCGCCGGCGCCGTGGGCAATCTCGGCGAAAGCGTCGATGTCGCAAACTTTCAGAAGAGGATTCGAAATCGTCTCCGCAATCACCGCGCGCGGTTTTGCTTCGGAAGCTTTCGCGCGCACTTCGTCGAGATCGCTGAAGTCCGCGAGGACGCTCTTCACTCCGAACGCGCCGAAGATATTCAAGAGCAGATTTGTTGTCGCTCCGTACAAATCCTGCGACGCCAGCACCACTGAGCCGGGCGACAACTCGCATGCGAACAGCGCCGCATGCAGTGCGGCCATCCCTGAACCGTACGCGCACGCGGTCGCCCCTCGTTCGATCGTGAGCATCACTTGTTCGAACGCGGCGACGGTCGGATTTGCGTAACGTGTGTAGATGTAATCAGGAGTTTCACCGGCGAAGACCTTGTCGATCTCGTCCATCGATTCGTACGTGTAGGTCGCCGCTGCGTAAATCGGAGTCGTAGTCGGTGTGCCCTTCGGCTTCTCCGCGCGCTCGCCCGTATGGACTAGCTGGGTAGCGATGTCGAGTTCGCCTGGTTTATCAGCCATAGATTTTCTTCCGAGTTGAGTCTTCCAATTCTATATTTTCTCGCCTCGCGAACGCTACCACTCAGAAAGGAACACACGCACGGTTTCATACATATGATCGAACGACTCAGCGCAGAACAGCACCGGCTGAAAGTGCGTCGGGTCATATTTCTCAACCGCCGCCGCCCTCGGATCGAGCGGCCGTAGCTGGGCCTCGTGCATCTCTTGCATCTCTCCGGCTGAAGATAATAGTCCCGTTCCGTAGGCCTTTACCGAACCATTTTCGCGCAGCACTCCAAATTCAATCGTGAACCAGTAAACGCGTGAAAGCTGCTCAAGTGCCTCTGGCGAAGATGTTCTCTTTACCGCCTGTCCAAACATACGGTTCAGTTCAGCAAGTTGCGGACACGCCAGCGTCACTCCGTGTCCGACGATTTCATGAACGACATCAGGCTCAGGCGTGTAGAGCGGCGTCGAGTGGTGCCGAATGTATTGCGTGCAGAGGAAAACTCCATCGGCCAGGTTTTCAAGAAACACACGCGGCTGAACCAGTCCGGCAACTGGTTCCAGACGAAAGCCGCTGATGGCTTGTACCTTTTCATTGACCTCACGCAACTGCGGAATTCGATCGTCGGAAAAATTCAAACGATTCAATGCTTCAAGATACTCCGCGCACGCGAATTTCTGGTGCGCCGGTCGCAGCGCTCGCCAGATGACTGACCAAACCTGATGCTCCTCGGTCGTATAAGGAGCATCAGGTATTGGGTCGCGGGGGTGATAGTTGAGCGCGAGTTGGGCAATCTGATTGCGACGCGCGCGATATTCGGCATCGCGAAATCCCGGATGATCCGGATCGAGTTGAACGATATCGTTGCGGCCGAGAATTACCTGATCCAAATCGCCGGTGACAGGACGAGCGTCGACGTGATCAGAGAGAATTGTTTGCCAGGTTGTCGGTTCTGTTTCGGTTGTCATTCTCGTGGCTCCT
>DATLVM010000515.1:0-2592 GCA_035577445.1 Pyrinomonadaceae bacterium | reverse complement strand
CCTCTTCGGCCCGGCGCACGGCGTCGTTAGTGGCCGACAACGGCGCGTCTTCCGGCAGCCAGACGTCGAGGTATGAAAGGTACGAAAGATCTTTCGGGAAGAAATCAGTCTTAAGCCGGCTGCCGATGAACCCTCCGCCTGCCAGCAGAACCAGCGAGCCGAGGAGTACGATCCAGCGATGATTAATCGACCATTGCCCGACTCGGTAATAGAAGGCCGGGAACCCTTTCTTTTTTCGTTCCGCCAGCGGCGGTTCGATTTTTGGCTTTAATAAGAAATAGCCAAGGAACGGGATGAAAATCATCGCCACGATCAAAGCTGCTACTAAAGAGCAGGTCAGCACGATCGGCAGGCTGTACAAAAATTCGCCGGTGCTCCCAGGCAGGGTCAGAAACGGCAGATAGGCGACGATGTTGGTGATGGTAGCGAAGAAGATCGCCACAATCAGTTTTGTCGGTCCGACCCACGAGGCCATGATAGCCGGCAAACCCGCCCCTAACTGGTTCTTGATCGCATCACCAGAGACCACCGGCACGTCTACCAGCAGGCCGAGGGCAATGATCAGCGTGGCAATAGACACTTGCTGGAGATCGATGCCCAGCATGTGCGACATCCCAAAGGTGATGAAGAGCGTAATCGGAATCGCCAACCCCATCAGCAGCGCAGAGCGCCAGTCCCAAAAGCCGATGAGTGACACGATTACCACCAGGATGATTGCCTCGTAGAGGCTGTTCATGAAGAGAGCGACATTCTCGGTGACTTGCCGTGGCTGGTCAGAGGTGCGCGCCATAATCAGATCGTCCGGCAATTGTTTCTTCAATTCCGCGAGCTTCTTGTCGATGTCTTCGCCGAACTGGCCGATGTACCCGCCGGGGCGCATCTGCACTGCGACCGTGATCGCGCGGCTGCGCTGCAAGTTTCCGTTTGCATCGCGCCAGTCGTAAAAATTCAGGTATCTGGGTGGGCTGTCATAGCCGCGTTCTACGTCGACCACGTCACGCAGGTAAACGGGCGCTCCCGGAGCGGTGCGGGCAATCGCCACGTCACCGATCTCTTTTTCACTCTTAAACTCGCCGGAAGGATCGATAGAAAAGTTTTTGCCGACAGCTTCCAATTGACCGCCTGCCGGCGTGATGTTGCGGGCCTTTAGAATGTCGGGAAGATCTCCCGGCTTCAGGCCGTACGAGGCGATGCGCTCCTGTGAGTAAAGAAGAAAGATCCGCTCAGACAGGATCCCCGCGCGTGATACCTTCGTAGCTTGAGGGACACTTTTGAGCCCCTTCTCGATGATGTCGGTGAAATCATCCATCTGGCGGTAGCTGTACTTGTCGCCCACCACCAATGCCAGCCGTTCTCGGGTCTGGTTTGGATCACGGATCACGACTGGCGGCCAGCTGTCCGGATGAAAATCCGAAGCCTGCAAACGCTCATTGATAAAATGGTGGGTTTGATCGAGCAACTCCTCGTCGCTCGACTTTGATACGCCGTCGACGCCGACAAACCCTGGCTCGATGATGACGTGCAGATCGGTAGCCAGACCTTTCTCTTTCAGGTAATCGACAAGCAGATTGAGCGGGTCCTGCACGACGCGCGTGCTGACCGGATGCATAAGCGTGCTGACGATCGTGAAGCGAGTTCCATCTCCACCGGATGCGAACTGCGCCCGGTCGCGTGTGATCGCGTCGCCGATCTCCTGAGCGCGCACATCGATCTCAGTATCACTGACCTTGGGGCTGGCCACGGTGAGCATCAGGGCGGACGTGTCGCCGAAGTCCTTGATGAATTGTATGGGGCCGGCGCCGTCGGGCAGATTTTTGATGGAGTCGAGTTTGAGCGCTATGTCATCGAACTCCTTGCCAATCTGGGCGCCTGGGAAGTTCTCATCCAGATCCACGTAAACCACGGAAAGGTTGGTTCGCGAGATCGAGCGGATCTTTTCCACGTTGGCGTTCTGCGCGATCTTCTCCTCGATCTTGCGGGTAACCAGTTGCTCAATCTTCTCCGCGCTCACTCCCGGCCAGGCTGTGATGGCGACAGCCGTCTTCACCGGCGTATCAGGGTCTTTGCGCTGCGGCATGCTTTTATAGCTGTAAATGCCCCAGATGCAGGCGCCAATCAGCATGACCCAGGTGATGTGCCGCTGCTGCACGAAGAAACGAGAGATGTTGCGCTTGGTGTTAATCACCTCATCGTGGGCATGGCCGTGGACCATCTGGCCGTGATCGTGGGCCACGCTTTTCGCCGGCGATTTCTTGACGAACCTGCGCAATGTTCGGCGCGCTTTTCGGAGTAAGATTCGAATTCTCTTCATGGAATCACCTTTACCCAATCGCCATCGTTGACCATGGTGCCACCCGTTACGATCACGTGATCACCGGGCTTCAGTCCTTCAGTCACCGCCACGGTATTGCCAAACGACTCGCCCAGCTTCACGTCGCGAAACCGCGCGATTTGGCGTCCGCCTTCGTCGGTCATCACCATGACCGCGTACCCATTTGTATTACTTCTGGATTTAATAACCGCATTCAACGGCACGACCGGCTGCGGCGCCGTGGTCCCTTTGGTTGCGACTCGCAGCGATACGATCATGTT
>DATLVM010000514.1:0-5572 GCA_035577445.1 Pyrinomonadaceae bacterium | reverse complement strand
CGCTGTAGTTCCCGGCTTTGAAGTTGGGCTCAAGCTTTTCCAACTCGACCAGAAAGTCTTTCAACTCCGGAGCCACGCCCGGCATCACCTTGTCGGACTTGAGACTCTCGGGAATGTCCACTCGTTCTGATTCCGGCACGGCGCGCCCGGGCTTGAAATCTTTCAAGTCCTTGACGTTCTGCTTGATGGTTTTGAAATCAACGTGTTCGCGCCGCCCTACCATCCATCCGCGTTTCACGCCTTCAATCTGATCGGCAACCCAGACGTCCTGCTCGCAACGTAACTGGACCATCGCGGATTCAATCTCGGCGCTTATCTCTTCCGCCGGTCGTGCGGGCGGCGCAGTTTGCCCCTTCTTCACTTTCGGCTTGGCATTTTTCTCCTTAACCAGCTTGCCCTTCCCGCCTTCGAGGACGTGCTTCATGTGCCCAAGCCAACTGCCGCCGAAACGCTTAACAGCAGCTTGCATGGTGAGCGTGAAGTCTTCGGCGAGTTCTTCCTCAAACTTTGCAGCCAGCTCTTTCTGCACAGTTGCAAGATCTGGCTTTACCACGGCTGCCTGCGCCTGCGCGATTTTCGCGACGGCAGCTTTCTCTGCTTCTTGCGCGGCGGTCTTTTTGGCTGCTGCTACAGCCTTCTTGTCTTTTGGATCGATTCCCAATACAGAGTCTGCAATGGATTTTTTGGTTTCCTCTTTGGCCGCCGCGGTGCTGTCTTTCTTAGCCTTCTCGACTGCGGTCTTGTAACGCCCCTGGACCTCTTCCTGGACAACTCGCGCCGCATGACATTCGGCTAGTTCCTTCGCGAAATTGGCTACTACTGCATCACCACCGAACCTGGCCGGGTTGAGGGTGGGCAAGGTTGGATTCTCTTTAGCCGGAGGAGCACTTCCTTTGGCTGGTGCAGGAGCCGAGCAGGTAGTCGACAACTGGGTTTTCTCGGGAGCGGGAGGGCAGGGTGCCGCTTTCGTGGCGCCGGAGACAAAGCCTCCCGCGGTCTGTACGTTCCCAGGTGTTTGCTTTTCTTGATCCGCCCCGGCTGCGATTGCTTGAGAGGTGGAAGCCCCGGGTGGGGTCGGGTCGTGGCCTGGAGCCTGCGGAAATCGCCGTCGCTCTTCGCTCTCAATCGCTTCCAAATAATCCTTCGTCGGAAAGTAGTCCAGTTCGACTTTCGCGTGCCCGGTTAACCATTGCACGACGCGGTCGTGTTCGGCGTTGAGTTCCTGATCGGAAAGTTTGGTTAGATCTTTTGTCTCCACTTCGCGCGCTGCACCGATGCCGCTTCGCAGATTCACCTGGACCGAAGTCTGTCCCCGCAAGACAGAATTGCTAACGCGATCAGCCTCTCCCTCCATAGCAGAACCTGGTGCTGGTGAAGGCGCGCCCCCGCCGCCAAAGTCTTGCTGAATGACATGAGTCAACTCGTGGGCCAGTAGCTTTCTGCCGCTATCCGTTTCGGGAGCGTAGCGCCCGGCGCCAAACACCAAATCATGTCCCGTCGTATAAGCCTGGGCGTTAAGCGCTCGGGCCGACTCGGCAGCGCTTGAATCGGTATGGACGCGTACGCGACTGAAGTCGTGACCGAAACGCGACTCCATGAACGCGCGGGTCGCCTCATCGAGCGACTGCCCCGGCGAGCGCGTCACGTCGTGCGCCATCGGCGGCATTTCAGTAACTTCATTTTGACCGTTAGACATGCGCTGAAGTTTATTTTTCTCCTTCGTGCATTCCGCACATCCCACGCCTGCCGCATGGTTGCCACAGGCGCACCTTCGCTGGAGCAGCCCAGGCCTCGCCGGCGTGAAGTCCCTGCTATTCCCAGGTTGGTTTCGATTTTGCCATCCAGCTCTCATGAATCTTTTTCCATCTCAGCAAGCGCCCACGCCATTGCCTTACTTCTTCCCAGCCCCAGCCGCCGCTTTTTCCGTCTTCGGCTTCACAGACACCTCCGCGCCATTGGCTTCAGCGAGTTTCTCCAGCCACTTAGCGAAGCGAATGGTCATCGGAATGACATACCAACTGAGCAGATTGGGAAAATCAGTAGTGAAAAGCTTCGAGTACTTTTGCCTTCGTATCCAGAACACGGCGAAAAGATAGATTTGTTGCGCCAACTTGCTAGTGACATCGGTCTGCGTTGCCAGGGGTGAGTCGGTATTGAATTTGTACGCGCGCAGAAAGTTTTCGATTGCTTCCTTGCGTTTGTTGGTGACGGTTTCGCCAGTATCAGATTTGGTCGAAGTCTTCGTGTAGTACTCAGTCAGCAATCCCTCGATGCTCGAGAGGCTCTTATTCTCTCGTAGCGCGTTAATCCCCCAGGCGTCTATATCGCCAAGCAGATCGGAATCAGGAGCACGCGTGCTGTAGTAACGCTCTATCACGTCGTTGAGCTTCTCTTTCCGTTTTGGATCCTTGGGCGTCGGAATTTTGAATGTGCCTTCCCATTTGTCATCGTGTCCGAGATAAGCGTCAGCCGCGCCTGCGCCGATATCGCCTGCCCAAAGGGCCGCTGAATAGTTCTGACCGAGGGGTAACTTGAAATAGGTCTGCTCTTCAACCTTGCGTGGGAGCACGTCCAGACCGACCATCAGGTGGTAGACGTCAACGCGCTTCCCGTCAGGCATATGAACGATTTGAGAATCCTTCAGTAGTTGCCATTCGTTCTTGATGAAGCCGCGATTATTCAAGTACTGGTTGCCGGAATCAGTGCCGATAATCGAGTCGAAAGGAAGATTATCCTCGTGCGACCACTGGCGAAGTTTGGTGATGCGTTTATCCAAACTGAGACTGCTGTTTTCCTGCTCGAACTTGCGCAACTGTTTAATGAAAGCGTCCCATGTAACGGTGGCGACGACACCCATCTCCCCGTTCTTGCCACTGCCGATAACCCAGGCTTGCGTGCCGATCGGCAGTTCTTTCTTTTGAGCGTCAAGCTTGATTGGAGCTTTGAGCGTCACCTGATACCAGATTTCACCAGCGACCTCGGCCTTGTCGTTGACGCTCACCGGAACGCCGATGCCCGGCAAATCACCGATGACAGTATTTCTCTCTCGGCCCGGTAGCGAGTGCAAGCTGTAGAGTGATGCAGTGGTGGTCGCCTCGGAGATGCCCTGGGCCGGCTTAGCCGAACCGACGGTGAAAATCTTATCGTCGTAGTAAGCGTCCTTCTCGTAGCGCAGCGTCCATTTGCCGAACACGCCTGTTCCCATCTTTTGCACATGCGATTTCAAAGCGTTCGGCAAAAGCATGTAACGAGCGCCTCCGAGCATCTCACTCTGGTCCACGAGATTGTCGTTCGCGTCGTAGAGCGACCACGTGGATGTCACGTTCGTCGTAGCTGTGAAGTATTCGACGGTGAGCGGTTGGGCCAGGCGCAGGAACTCGTAGAAATCGAGCGAGTTTAGTTCAGTCGTAATTTTCAGTTTCGAGTGATCGATCGTTCGGTCGGCCGGAGGCGCAGGCGTGCGCATCACGAGGGATGTCGGGAAGCGGCCCGGTTTCACCGGTCGCAGATGTCCTTGATCGTTCCAGCCCGCGTGACTCTGTTGGATTGTGTGGGTTAATTCATGCGCTAGCAGGCGCCGGCCGGCGTTCGTTTCCGGCATGAAACGTCCCTCGCCAAAGACGACGTCTTGTCCCACCGTGAAAGCCAGGGCACTCATGCCGCGAGCCGACTCAGCCGCGCGCGGACCCGTGTGGATGCGCACGCTGCTGAAGTCGAAACCAAACTGCCCTTCCATGAGAGAGCGGGCGGTGACGGGAAGAGGGCGTGCTTCGCTTTTCCATGCCGGGCTGTCAGCAAAAGATGGGGCTGCTGGCCCAACCGGTCGTAACTGAGGCGAAAAGCGTTGGGGCGAACCTTGCTGCCGCCCGCCACTGACGGCAGCTACCAGTTCTGATTCCGCCGATCTGGCGATGCGGACGGCGACCGCTTCGGCTTCCTGTTCCTCCGCGTCGTGAACTGCGATCGGTTCAAGCGACGATTTCTTGACTCCGGCCGGTTGCCCGATCAACTTAAGAATGGCTTTATGCTGATCTTCTTTGCCGGCAAATTCGCTGGCGCTGTCAGCGATTAACTTATCGCGCTCCTCCTCGGTGGCGGCGGTGCCTTTGAGATGGATAATGACAGCTCTAATCGCAATCTGCGGGCGCCGGCCGAAATTTTTGACAAAGGGTTCGTAGTCTGCGAGCAATTGTTCAACAGCGGATAGTTTTCCTACGGCTTTTATTTTTGCCAGCAGCGCCGGCATCGCCAGAGACTGGATGGTCGCGAAGAAATCGGCTAGCCCAACCAGTTTGGCAATCGCTTCATGCTGATCCTTCTTTTCATCAGGAAATTCCTTCGCACTGTCGGCGAGCAACGCATCCCTCTCAGCCTGGGTCACGGCCGCTCCTTTGAGGTGCATGATGACAGCCCGCATGGCGATCTCGGGACGGCGGCCGAGACTGCCGTCATATTTGGACAGCAACCATTCAATCGCCGCGAGGTTGCCGAAAGCCGCGATACGTTTCAGCAGGTCGTTCATGGGGAACACCTGGATGCCTTTGAAATAATCTTTGAAGGCGTCGCCGGTTTCTTTGGCTTGCGTGGTCAGCTCCTTACGTATCCTCTCGACTTCGGGAGCGAGATTCTTCCCTGGGCAAGCTGTGGGACTGGGCCGCACCTCTGAGTGCTTGAAGATGCTGGTGGCAGGTATGCTGTATTTTTGCATCAAGCGTTCAGTCAGAGTCTTCAGGCTGCTCAACTGGGCGCTGGTGGGTTTATCAGGCGACCAAAGATTTTCTTTTCGGCTTTCAAAGTCGCCGGTCAAAACGATCCCGATGGATCCCCAGTCCGGGTCTTTCTTGATGTCCTTGTTACCCGGTATGTCACCCGCGTGAGCGCCGACTACTTCGATCGCGCGGCCCTCGCTAATGGCCCCATCTGAGGTGATCACAAAATGGTAGGGCATGTCGGCATACCCGGCCTTCATCTCTTTGTCCTGAAGCTCCTTCACGGTCTGCTTCAGGGGATCGGCAGTGTGATGAACGATGATGCGATAAAGAGGCAGCGGCTTGCCCGCGTCGTATTCATCCCAACCTTTCGATTTATCCGGCGCGGCCGCACCCCAGGAAGCGCGCGTGCCGATCTTCACCTTCGCACTTCGCTTGGCCTCGACTTCTCGCAAACTCTGTTCGGCCTCGTCCAGGCTTTTCCGATCGAGTTGGGCCGTGCCTTCGCGGGCTTGCTGGACCACGTGGGTGAGCTCGTGAGCGATTAGCTGCCGTCCTTCCAGAGTTCCCGGCCGGTATTGTCCGTCTCCAAAAACCACGTGATGGCCCACGGTGTAGGCATAAGCATTCACAGACTTCGCCGACTGGGCCGCAGCGGCATCGGTATGCACTCGCACGCGACTGAAGTCATGCCCGAAACGCGATTGCATGAACTTGCGTGCGGTTGCATCAAGCGGCTCGCCGGCGGAACTGATAACACCGTCAACCAGCGAGGAAATCGGACCGTTGGGCGCGGCGTTGATAGCCGCCCGCTGAGCGAATCCACCAGGGTGACCGGCGCACTTTCTGCATGATCCGACAGC
>DATLVM010000513.1:0-3419 GCA_035577445.1 Pyrinomonadaceae bacterium | reverse complement strand
ACTCAATCTCCATCTGCACGTTGTCGCCGGGCATCACCATCTCGACTCCGGTCGGCAGATGCGCCACTCCCGTCACGTCCGTGGTTCTGAAATAAAACTGCGGCCGATAGCCCGTGAAGAACGGCGTGTGTCGACCACCTTCTTCTTTGGTCAACACATATGCTTCAGCCTTGAACTTCGTGTGCGGCGTGATCGAACCAGGCTTCGAAATCACCTGCCCACGCTCGATGTCTTTGCGGTCCACACCGCGGAGCAGCAGGCCGACGTTGTCGCCCGCCATGCCTTCATCCAGCAGCTTCTTGAACATCTCCACGCCCGTGACGACAGTCTGTCTGGTGGGACGGATGCCGACCACTTCCACCGCTTCGTTGACTTTCACTTTGCCGCGTTCAACTCTGCCCGTGGCCACTGTGCCGCGCCCCTGAATCGTGAAGATGTCTTCCACCGGCATCAAAAACGGCTTATCAATGTCGCGCGTCGGCGTCGGAATGTAAGCGTCAACCGCATCCATCAACTCGATAACCGACTTCTCCCACTGCTCGTCACCTTCCAGGGCTTTCAATGCAGAGACCTTCACTACCGGAATGTCGTCACCCGGGAATTCATAAGCACTGAGCAACTCGCGCACTTCCAGTTCCACCAGCTCGAGCAGTTCCGGATCGTCGACCGCATCGACTTTATTCAAAGCCACCACCATCGCCGGCACGCCTACCTGACGAGCCAGCAGAATGTGCTCGCGCGTCTGCGGCATCGGACCGTCGGTTGCTGCCACCACGAGAATCGCGCCATCCATCTGCGCCGCGCCGGTGATCATGTTCTTCACATAATCGGCGTGACCCGGACAGTCCACGTGCGCGTAGTGACGGTTCTTGGTCTCGTACTCGACGTGCGCCGTTGCGATCGTGATGCCGCGGGCTTTCTCTTCCGGCGCTTTGTCAATCTGATCGAAAGCCACAAACTGCACTTTCGGATTGTTCTTCGCCAGAACCTTCGTGATGGCCGCCGTCAAAGTCGTCTTGCCGTGATCCACGTGCCCAATCGTCCCGATGTTCACGTGCGGCTTGCTGCGATCAAATTTCTCTTTGCTCATCGTCTCCTCGTGGCACAGACTTGAGTCTGTGTTTAGCCTCCAGGAAAAGTCTTCTCTAAATGAAAACAGCACAGACTAAAGTCTGTGCCACTTATTTACTTGCCACGCCCTGAACTTTCGCGATTACTTCTTCGGCAACGGCCTTGGGCGCTTGATCATAGCGCTCGAAATGCATAGTCGAAGTCGCGCGTCCCTGTGTTGCTGAGCGCAGATCGGTCGTATAACCAAACATCTCTGACAGCGGCACGTACGCCGTGATTACCTGCGCGCCGCCCGGCCTCATCTCGGTCCCGGCAAACTGGCCTCGACGCTTCATCAGATCGCCATTAACGGCGCCCACATAATCGTCGGGCGTTACCACTTCGATCCGCATGATCGGTTCCAGCAGAACTGGTTTGGCCTTCTTGACCGCGTCCTGGAAAGCCAACGAACCGGCAATAATGAAGGCTCGCTCGTCCGAATCAACCTCATGAAAACCGCCGTCAACCAGACGCACTTTGATGTCGACCAGGTCATAGCCGGCGAGATACCCACGCTCCATAGCATCGTGAACACCCTGTTCCGTCGGCTTGATGAACTCGCGCGGAATTGCGCCGCCCTTGATCTCGTTTTCGAACACAAAGCCTTCGCCGGGGGCCGGTTCAATCTCGAGTTCGACGTGCGCGTACTGTCCGCGACCACCCGTCTGCTTCTTGAATATTTCTTTTCCGGGAGCGGCCTGCGTAATGGTTTCGCGATAAGCCACCTGCGGTTTGCCGACGTTCGCCTCGACGCCGAATTCGCGCTTCATGCGGTCGACGATAATTTCCAGGTGCAACTCGCCCATGCCGGCAATAATCGTTTGGCCGGTTTCGTGATCGGTAGAAACGTTGAACGAAGGATCTTCCTGAGCGAGACGTCCCAGCGCAACGCCGAGCTTGTCCTGATCGGCGCGCGTCTTTGGCTCAACTGCCACGCGAATCACCGGCGCCGGAAACTCAATCGCCTCGAGAATAATCGGCTTGTTTTCGTCACAAACTGTATCGCCGGTCGTGACCTGCTTCATACCGCCAATGGCGATGATTTCGCCGGCGCTCGCCTGCTCAATGTCTTCACGCTTGTTTGCGTGCATGCGCATCAAGCGACCGACGCGCTCGCGCGAATCCTTCGCTGAGTTGTACGCGTACGAACCCGACTTGATCGTGCCGCTGTAGACGCGCACGAACGAAAGCTGGCCGAGGTGCTTGTCAGCCATAATCTTGAATACCAAGCCGCTGAAGGGCACAGTCGCATCGGGTGGACGCGTCTCTTTGTTCCCATTCTTCGGATTGATGCCTTCGACCGGCAGGATATCGAGCGGCGACGGCAGATAATCAACCACTGCATCGAGCAATGTCTGCACGCCCTTGTTCTTAAACGCAGAACCAGTAACCACCGGGACCAAACGCAACCCGATCGTTCCTTTGCGCAGAGCCTTGCGAATCTCGTCCTCGGTTATCGGTTCGGCTTCGACGTACTTGTGCATCAAGTCGTCGTCGACCGTCGCGACCGCTTCGATCAGCTTTTCGCGTGCAGCAGCGGCTTCCGCCTTCAACTCTTCCGGGATTTCGCCGGTTTCGTATTCAGCGCCCTTAGACTCATCGTTCCAGATCAAGCCTTTCATCGAAATGATGTCGATGACGCCTTTGAACTGATCTTCCAAGCCGATGGGAATTTGGATGGCGACGGGGTTTGCGCCCAGGCGAGTAATGATCGAGTCGAACGAACGCTGAAACGAGGCACCCGCGCGATCGAGCTTGTTAATAAAGCAAATGCGCGGGACACGATATTTATCAGCCTGACGCCAAACGGTTTCGGATTGCGGCTCGACGCCGGCGACACCGTCGAAGACAGCGACTGCGCCGTCGAGCACGCGCAGGCTGCGCTCAACTTCCATCGTGAAATCCACGTGGCCCGGCGTATCGATAATGTTGATGCGATGATCGACACCGTTTCGTTCCCAAAAACATGTGGTCGCGGCACTGGTGATGGTGATGCCGCGCTCCTGTTCCTGCTCCATCCAGTCCATGATCGCCGTGCCCTCGTGCACCTCGCCGATTTTGTGCGTGATGCCCGTGTAATAAAGGACACGTTCCGTGGTGGTGGTCTTACCGGCATCGATGTGCGCCATGATGCCGATATTCCGGAACAGATTTAAGTCTTGCTTAGCCATTTCGTTTCTGGGTACGCACGCTTCCAGCGTGCTTGTTCTTAACCGCACGCTGGAAGCGTGCGTACCCGATTACCATTTGTAATGCGCGAACGCCTTGTTGGCATCCGCCATGCGATGCGTATCTTCTTTCTTCTTCAC
>DATLVM010000512.1:0-10704 GCA_035577445.1 Pyrinomonadaceae bacterium | reverse complement strand
CGTTGGAAATTGACTTAAACCCGTCGTATGCTCTGCAATTATTCTTTGTTTGAGTGATGCGAATCAATCCCACGATCTTGAAATTCGGCGGCACGTCGGTTGAGGACGCAAACGCTTTTCGCAACGTCGCGAAGATCGTTTTGGCTGCCGCCGAGGCAAATCCGGTGATCGTCGTGTCGGCTATCAGCGGTTTCACCAATTCATTGCTGAAAAGCGTTGACCGCGCCTTTGGCGGCGATCCTCGCAACGCATCTCGGTCTCTCGAGCCAGACTTTGCTCGTCACGTAGCGATTGCGGGAGAACTCCTTAATGCCGACGCGGGCGCGACGTTCGAGCAAGCACTGGCCGCGGCTCGCGGAGAAATTCGCCAGCTTCATAGAATCATCGCCGCCCATCCGGTCACCACGCCACCGCTTCAGGATGAGATCGTCGCCTACGGCGAACAACTTTCTTCGCAACTGCTGGCCGCTGTCCTGCGCGAGCATGGGCTGGCCGCGCGGCAGATCGATGCGCGTCGATGCATCAAAACCGATGAGAGCTATGGCACTGCCTCGCCGCTGCCTGAGAGCGAGCAATCGACCAGGAATGAAGTGCTGCCGCTGCTTGAATCGTCAAAGATTCCGGTACTCGGTGGTTTCATCGGCAGCACAATTAGCGGCGTCACGACGACGCTCGGGCGCGGCGGATCCGATTACACGGCTGCGCTCGTCGGCGCGGCGCTCGTCGCGCGCGAGATTCAAATCTGGACTGATGTGAGTGGCGTCTTGACCGCTGATCCGCGGGTCGTGCCCGAAGCGAAAACGATTCCGGTTTTATCGTATCAGGAAGCTGCTGAGCTTGCTTACTTCGGAGCGAAAGTGCTGCATCCGAAAACGATTCAACCGGCGATCGATAAAGATATTCCGGTGCGCGTGTGCAACTCGCGCGCGGCGAACGACGCGGGCACGCGGATCGTCCCGGAATCCGAGGCCGCGCCGCAGACGATCAAAGCGATCGCGCATAAGAGTGGCATCACCACTGTGCAGGTTACTTCCGCCCGCATGCTGGGCGCTTACGGGTTTCTGCGAAGGCTATTCGAGGTTTTCGATCAACACCAGACGGCCGTTGATGTAGTGACAACTTCGGAAGTCAGCGTTTCGTTGTCGATCGACGATGCCAGCACGTTGACTGAGTTAGTTCTCGATCTCGAAGAACTCGGAACAGTCGAGGTGGAAAAAGATCGAACGATCATTTCGGTTGTAGGCGAAGGTTTGCGTAACACGCCGGGCATCGCCGCGAAAGTTTTTTCGGTCATCAGCGACATCAACGTTTCGATGATTTCCGTCGGTGCGTCGAGCGTGAACCTGACTTTCATGGTTGATGCCGAGCACGCAGCCGAGGCGATCACGCGGTTGCATCGAGTTTGTTTCGAGCAGTCAACCGACACTGCGGCCAAGGCTGCTGTGCCGACGGGAGCGCTGCCTGATGTGAGAGCGACGGCTCCGATCTCACCCACCGTAAGGAGGTCGTCCCGTGGTTGACGTCCTCAAACTCACGCGCCAGTTGATCGACATTCCCTCCGTAACCGGCGAAGAATTCCAAATCGGAACTTCATTGGCAGAGTTGTTGAATAGACTCGGTTACCACGTTGACCTGCAGGATATCTCGCCCGAGCGTTCGAACATCATCGCCACCACAGCAGCCGCCCCGCGCATAGTGCTCTCGACGCACATGGATACCGTGCCGCCGTTCATCGCCTCGAGCGAAGACGACGAGTTTATTTACGGCCGCGGCGCGTGTGACGCGAAGGGAATTATCGCGGCGCAGATTGCGGCCGCTGAGAAACTCCGGGCGGACGGTGTCAAAGAAATCGGATTGCTCTTTACCGTTGATGAAGAAGTAACGAGCGCCGGCGCAAAGGTCGCGAATAATCATCCGCTGGCGGCGTCATGTGAATATCTAATCAACGGCGAACCGACTGACAACCGAATCGCGATTGGCACGAAGGGTTCGTTGCAAGCGATCATCAGAACAGAGGGTCGGGCAGCACATTCGGCTTATCCGGAGCAAGGTGAATCGGCGATCGAGAAGTTGCTTGACCTGCTTAAGGATCTGCGCGCGATCGACTGGCCGCGCGACGATACGTTTAGCGAGACGACGTGCAATATCGGCGTGATTTCCGGCGGCACTCGCGCTAATGTAATTCCCGACCACGCGGAAGCTACGATTCAGATTCGAACCGCCGTTGAATCGGCAGCGATAAAGACATTGCTCGAAGAAGCAATCGCCGGCCGCGCGTCAATCGACTACAAGTCAACTCATGATCCTTTGCGATTGTTCACGGTCGACGGACTCGACACAATGTTGGCGCGATTCACGACTGACATTCCTTATCTGTCGAATTGGGGTCGGGCGCTTTTGATTGGACCCGGATCGATTCTCGACGCGCACACTGCCGGCGAGAAAGTTAGAAAATCAGATTTGCTGCGCGCAGTGGATTTGTACACAGACCTGGTGAAGAGGTTATGAAAATCGCTCTCGTTGGTTATGGAGCAATGGGCCACCTGGTTGGCAAACTTGCCGTCGCCCAAGGGCACGAGATTGCCACGACGATTGATATCGATGACGCGGCGAAGACTGTCGATAAATTGGCCGGTGCGCTAGGCGATAGCGACGTGGCTATCGATTTTTCCATCGCGGCCGCCGTCCCGAAAAATGCCCAGGCCAGTGCGATTGCTGGCGTGCCGCTGGTCGTCGGCACAACCGCCTGGCTGCGCGAACTTCCGAGAGTTAAGGGCATCGTTTCCGAAAACGATGGCGCCTTGGTGTACGGATCCAACTTCTCCGTGGGCGCGCAGGTATTCTTTCGAATTGCGCAGTTCGCGGCCGGACTGTTTCAACACCTCGAGTCCTACGACGCCTTCATCGAAGAGGCACATCATAAGCGCAAGGCTGACGCACCGTCGGGCACCGCGCTGCAACTGGGCGAAATCGTCGCCGACCGTTTGGGACGAGATGTGCCGATTTCTTCGACGCGTGCAGGGCACATTCCAGGGACGCATCGTGTGGGATTCGATTCAAGCGCCGATCAAATCACGTTGGAGCACGTGGCTCGGTCTCGCGAAGGTTTTGCGCTGGGCGCTTTGATGGCCGCGAAGTGGATCATCGGGCGCAAGGGTGTGTACGAATATGCGGAAGTGTTTGATGAAATATTGGCCACAAAGGCACAGAGGCATGGAGAAAAATGACGATTAAGCCAACGTGAAGTCTTTTCACTTCTGTGTGACTCTGTGTCTCTGTGGCCATTTCAAGAGGATTCGATCATGACAATGAAACTGGATTGGATGCGTGGTTGTGCAACCGCGCTGGTGACGCCTTTTACGTCAGATGGATCGATTGATGAAGAGCGCATGCGCGCGCTGGTCGATCGACAAATCAACGGCGGCGTTCGTCTGCTAGTGCCGTGCGGTACCACTGGCGAAAGCGCGACGATGACTGAAGATGAAGATGCGCGCGTGATTGCCATGACCATCGAAGTCGCGCGAGGTCGCGCGAAAGTGATCGCCGGCGCGGGAAGTAACTCGACAGCTTCAGCTATCGACTATTCAAAGCGCGCGCAGGATGCGGGCGCTGATGCGGTCTTGCAAGTTGCACCCTGGTACAACAAGCCGCCGCAGGAAGGTTTGTACGCACACTTTCGCGCGATCGCCGAAGCGATTCCTGACACGCCGATCATGCTTTACAACGTGCCGGGCCGGACTTCTTCAAACATTGCGGCGCAAACGACGCTGCGGCTGGCGCGCGATTGCGAAAACGTTGTCGCGGTTAAAGAAGCGTCGGGAAATCTCTCGCAGATCATGGAAATTCTGCGCGAACGACCCGATGGTTTCTCAGTCTTGTCGGGTGATGACGCGGTGACGTTGCCGCTAATTGCCTTGGGGGCGGAAGGAATAGTTTCGGTGGCGTCGAATGAAATTCCCGATTTGATGTCGCGCATGACGAATCTCGCACTTGACGGAAAATGGGACGAAGCGCGCGAACTTCACTATCGAATCTTACCGCTGATGGAAGTGAACTTCATCGAGTCGAGCCCGGGTCCGGTGAAAGCTGCGATGGCAATGATGGGACTGCTCGAAGAGAATTTTCGTCTGCCGCTGGTGCCGATTACTGAAAAGAGTCGAGCAAAACTTCGAGAAGTATTGGGTGAACTAGGAGTGCTGGAGACTGCGACGATCACGGCGTGAGGTCGGAACGGCCTGCGGTAGCGGGCCGTTGATGGTCACCATTGCTTGAGTCGAATGATCAACCGCCCGCTACCGCAGGCGGTACTGATGACTTCATGTCCTTACTAAAACAGATCGCAGACCTTTTCGTACGCGAAGGCGGAAGCTATTCCAAGGACGACTTCGCTGTCTTCAATGATTTCAAGGCCGCGCTCAATCGCGGCGAGATTCGCGCGGCTGAACGCGATGCAAACGGCAAGTGGCACACGAACGCGTGGGTGAAGCGCGGAATTCTGCTCGGCTTTCGGATGGGCCTAATCATTGAAATGACGCCACCCGGCGCGCCGCTGCAATTCCTGGATAAGGACACCTATCCCATCAGAAGATTTTCGACCAATGATCGGGTGCGGATTGTTCCGGGCGGATCGAGCATTCGGGACGGCGCGTACATCGCCGCGGGTGTCGTGTGCATGCCGCCGATGTTCGTTAACGCGGGTGCATACGTCGACGAAGGCACAATGATCGATAGTCATGCGCTGGTCGGATCGTGCGCGCAAATTGGCAAGCGCGTGCACATTTCGGCGGCGGCGCAAATTGGCGGAGTGTTGGAACCCGCGGGCGCGATGCCTGTGATTGTTGAAGATGACGTGATCGTTGGCGGCAACTGTGGCGTTTACGAGGGAGCAATCGTGCGCGAACGCGCGGTGCTCGCTTCGGGAACAATTATCACCGGCTCAACTCCGGTTTTCGATCTCGTACGCGAACAGGTTTATCGACGCGATGGCGATGCACCGCTCGAAATTCCCGCGGGCGCAGTCGTGGTTCCCGGCTCACGCGCAATCAACACCGACAAAGCTCGTGAGTGGGGCCTGTCGCTTTACGCTCCAATCATCGTTAAGTATCGCGACGAAAAGACTGACGCATCGACGCAGTTGGAGGAAGCGCTGCGTTAAGTTAGCAAACCTTGACCGCCTTGGGGCTAGGGCCTAACATTTCTAAAAACATTATCGAAGGGTTCTTCTATGGTTATTGAAGCAAAATATGAAAATGGCGTGTTCAAGCCACTCAAAAAGGTAGAGATTGAGGAAGGAACGGTGGTGGAGATCCGAGTGAACGGTGAAGGCACGCGGAGAGCGGTCACGTCTATTCGTGAGCTTGGTTTTGTTGGAATGTGGGCCGACCGCGCCGACATCAAAGACGGCCTGAGTTACGTAAATAGCTTGAGAGACAACCCGCGGGCTTAAGCTCCGGCGGCGCGCAGATGCCCTATCTCGTTGACACCGACGTTCTGATTGATGTCTCAAGAAATGTTGAGGCGGCGGTCGAATTTCTCGATCAACTGGACGATTCCTGGTCTGTTTCAATCATTACCGCTCTGGAACTTGTCGTTGGCGCTCGGAACAAGAAGGAAGTTTCTGAAATTGATCAGCTTGTCGAAGCTTATTCGGCGATTCCTCTAAACTCTGAAATCGGAAATGCGTCTTACAACTTGCTTCGGCAATTCGCGACATCGCACGGACTCCGAGTCTTTGATTCCCTGATTGCGGCGTCGGCGCTGGAACACAACCTTACGCTCGTGACCAGGAATAAGAAACACTTCCACATGATAGGTGCTTTAAGATTGCTGGTACCAAGTTACTGAGTACCTCGTTACAGTCACTGGACGAAATACGAAAGCGATATGACCGACTGTTGTCGCGTTAATTCTGTTTGTCAATTCATAGAACTCGACGAGGCGACTGTTCGTTGAAACAATTCCAACCACCTCCATTCCTGCGCGGCATTGAGAAGAGCATGATCCGAAAGATTTCGGATCGCGCGAAGCCGGACAGCATCAGCCTCGGTCTCGGCGAACCGGATTTGCCGACGCCGGAAGTCATCACGCGTGAAGCCATCCGTGTGATTCAACAGGAAAAGAGTGGTTACACTTTGCAGGCCGGAATTCCTGCGCTGCGCGAAAAGATAATCGGCGATTACCTGCACATGAATCTGAATCCCGATCAGGTGATCGTGACGGCGGGCTCGCAGGAGTCGCTGTACCTAATCCTGCGAACGCTGATCGAATCAGGCGATGAAGTGTTGATGCCCGATCCGGGTTTTATTCCCTATCCGATTCTCGCGAAGATGGCGGGCGGCACCGCGGTGCGCTACCGACTACCGGCGCGACACGATTTCGCTTTTGACATTGAAGATTTCCAGAACAAGCTGTCCGAGAAAACAAAGGTAATCATCGCGATTAGTCCTTCGAATCCGACGGGTCGCGCGCTGACGCAAGCCGATTTGCGCGCCATGGCTGACGCGGTGAAAGAGAAAACTCCGAACGCGTTCATCATCAGCGATGAGATTTATCGCGAGCTTTACTACACGCCTGAGCGGCCACCTTCAATTTCAGAATTCTATCCGCGCACCATCATCGTCAGCGGTCTGTCGAAGTCGATGCGCATGACCGGCTGGCGCATCGGTTGGCTGGCAGGTGACGCTGAGGTGATGAAGGCTGCCCTGGTTCTGCATGGATACGTCGTGACGTGCGCGTCGAGCATCTCGCAGAAAGCCGCGCTTGCTGCGTGGACAGACGAAGCTGCCGCCGCGCGCGAAGAGTATCGCGCGATCTTTCATGGTCGGCGCGATCATCTCCTAGGTTTGTTGCGGAACGAACTTGGCTTGCGCGTCGTCACTCCTGAAGGCGCGTTCTACACGATGGTTGATGTGAGCGAGTACGGCGACGAGATGAAAGTCGCTGAAGCGGGGCTGGAGCAAGGCGTCGTCACGATTCCCGCTGCCGCTTTTGGCGATGAGAGTAAGGGTTTCTTGCGCGTATCGTTCTGCGCAGATGAAGAAAGATTGAGTGAAGGCGTGCGGCGTTTGGGTCGCGCGCTTGAGACCCTGAAACATTAACCACTGGCGAAAACAAGAAGGGGATTAGCCACGAAAATGCACAAGAGGCACAAAACAGAAATGACGGATTGACTGCTCCGTCCTTACTCTCTTCTTGTGCTTCTTGTGCCTTTTTGTGGCCTACAGTTTAATAAATTCGCATGACTAAGAAATTTCGCGTAGGCATCCTCGGAGCAACTGGTGTTGTCGGCCAGCGCTTTATTCAACTGCTCCAGAATCATCCGCAGTTCGAAGTCGCTGCGTTAGCGGCATCCGATCGATCGCAAGGGAAGACTTATGCGGAAGCTTGCACGTGGCGTCTGCCCGGCGAGATGCCGAATTCGGTGAAGCGGATTATCGTGCAGGCGCCTGCGCCGCCGCTCGATTGTGATTTCATCTTTTCGAGTTTGCCCGGCGAGATTGCGATTGGCGCCGAGCCTGAGTTCGCGGGCGCGGGCTATCCGGTGATCAGCAACTCGTCATCGCATCGCATGGCTGCGGATGTGCCGCTGCTGATCCCTGAAGTTAATCCCGAGCATCTCGAATTGATCGACACGCAGCGCACGAATCGCGATTACCACCGAGGATTCATCGTAACGAATCCCAATTGCTCGGCAATTGCGGTCGTGTTGGCGCTTGCTCCGCTGCACGCGAAGTTCGGCGTGACAGCATGCGTCGTGACGACTATGCAGGCGTTGTCGGGTGCGGGCTATCCCGGCGTGCCGTCGCTCGACGCCACCGACAATGTCATTCCGTTTATCGGCGGTGAGGAAGAAAAGGTCGAAGCCGAAACGCGAAAGATCCTCGGCACAGTCAGTCAGGGCGAGATCCTTGACGCCGATATGAGGGTGAGCGCGCAATGCAATCGCGTGAATGTGACGGATGGGCACATGGCCTCGATTCGGGCCAGCTTTTCGAAGCAGGTATCGATTGATGAAGTGCGTGACGCTCTCTCCTCGTTCCGATCCGTTCCTCAGGATCTGCAACTCTATTCCGCGCCGGCAAGACCAGTCATCGTGCGTGACGAGAACGATCGGCCTCAGCCGCGTCTTGATCGAGACGCAGGAAACGGGATGAGCGTTACGGTTGGTCGCATCATGCCGGATTCAGTCTTCGACTATCGCTTCGTGGCGCTCGGTCATAACACCGTTCGCGGTGCGGCTGGAGCGGCCATCCTAAATGCTGAGTTGTTGGTCGCGAAGGGATATTTGTAAGCCTCCCGATGTTTTCAGTCGCTGTCATCTGCACCGCAAATAGATGTCGCAGCATCATGGCGCATGCAATCCTGGTTGGTGAAGCGCGGAAGCGATCGCTTTCCATCGACATCTATTCAGCAGGGATTCGCGACTTTTCGGATCAGCCGCCGCTAATTGAAACCTCGAGTACTTGCCTGCACTACAACACGCCGCCGCCAAAGGTGAGGCCGACTTGGGTCGGGGAGCTGCCATTGAGATCGATTGATCGGTTCCTGGTGATGGAACAAGTTCACGCCGACGCTCTGGAGAGCGAATTCGGAATCCCTGCGGATCGAATTTCGCTGCTTGGGGAGTTTGATCCGAAACATCGCGGTATTGAGATCGACGATCCGTTCTTCAGCTATAGCGAGCAAACTTACCGAAAATCGTACGAGCTGATTCGCGACTGCATCATCGGCTATCTCGACACAGCTGACGAACTAAGATGATTCGCCGAGCGTCTTTCAGTTCGTGTCAGAAGCCCGACCGTTAGGGAGGGCAACTTACGAGATCGGCCCTCCCTAACGGTCGGGCTTCTGACACCACTCTGTAATCGCTGTTTTCAATTCATCCAGTTGATCGTCAAAGAAGTGACCTGCGCCTTCGATCACTTGCAGTTCTGCATCGCAGTGCGCACCCACGCGCGCGACTAACTCGCGCAGCTTATCGACATTTCCGTATTCGTCGTGTTCGCCGTGCACGAACAGAATCGGCTTGCGGCATTGCTCAAGAAAATTAAAGTCGTATTTGTCTACGGGCGTGCCGATGCTGATCAGCCTGTTGACCCGATCATCGTCAATTCCCACTTCCAATCCCACCCGCGCGCCGAACGAGAACCCGCACAAGGTAATATTCTCGCCCGAGTAATTCTCAGTGAGATAGTCCAGACCCGCGCGCACATCGTCACGCTCGCCATAACCTTCGTCATGCGTGCCGGTGCTCTGGCCGACACCGCGAAAATTTATTCTTAATGCAACCAGTCCAGCATCATTCAAAGCGGCCGCCGCGCGAAATACTACTTTGTTGTGCATCGTGCCGCCGAAGAGCGGATGCGGATGCAGCACCAATGCGACGCCGCGTGCGGGCTCAACGCGCGGTGGTTTCAGAATCGCTTCCAGCTTTCCGTGGGGAGCCGGAATGAAGAGATTGCCTGCGGGATCCATGAATGCTTCGATTCTGGAATGGTGACTTGCGATTGTCTAGTTGCGGTACGGAAAACTCCCTCTCCATTTGGGAGAGGGCCGGGGTGAGGGATTGAGGTGAAAGGACGTTGAGTATTTTCGCAGCTAAGCCCTCACCCTAAGCCTCTCCCCGAGAGAGAGGGAATTTTTTCAGCAACCGGCCAGGTGCGTTCTACGATCCCCCCACAGGTCACCGCAGTTTGGTAACTTACCGGATTGACGAGCACGGAAAAAAAGGATTAGTTTCGCCTGAGACTCGCAACGATCGATGACTACCCCGGTTGAAGATACTTTTATTGGTCTACATCAGATCGCGCGTCTGATCGCCGATACGGCGTCGGACGCGATCATCACGATTGACGATCAGAGCACGATTCTGTTTGTTAATCGGGGCGCGCAAAAGATCTTCGGCTATACCCAGGATGAGATGGTCGGGCAATCGTTGACCATGCTCATGCCCGACTATTTAAGACATGTGCATCGCGCCGGCGTGCAGCGTTATCTCGAAACCGGAAACAAACACATCTCGTGGGAAGCAGTTCCGCTTCCCGGCCTGCACAAAGACGGTAGCGAAATCTCGCTCGAACTTTCTTTCGCGGAATTCAACGAAGACGGCAAGCACTTCTTCACGGGAATTGCCCGCGACATCACCGATCGTAAGCGCGCGGAAGACTCGCTGAAGCAACGCGAAGAATATTTGCGCGCGCTGATCGAGAATGCCGCGGAAATTATTTCGGTGCTCAATCCCGATGGAAAGCGACGGTACATCAGCCCATCGGTGGAACGTTCGCTCGGTTTCACGCCGGAAGAATTGATTGAGAAAGATCCCTTTGAGTTGGTGCATCCCGATGATGCCCCTGAACTGCGGAAGCTTTTCGCGACCGGCCTGACTCAACCGGGATTTGTGGCGCGCAGAGAGGTTCGGCTGCGCGCGAAGGATGGATCGTGGCGCATTCACGAAACGACCGGACAAAACCTGCTCAATGATCCGGTAGTTCAGGGCATCGTAATTAACTCGCGCGACATTACGCCGCGCAAGCAACTGGAACGCCGCCTGATCGCCCAATATAAGGTCGCCAAGATCCTCGCCGAATCGCGCTCGCTCGACGCGTCGGCCACGATGTTGGTGCAAGCAATCTGCGAGAGTCTGGGCTGGGACCTTGGCCAGTTCTGGATCATCGATCGGCAATCCGAGGTGTTGCGTTGGCTGGC
>DATLVM010000511.1:0-4337 GCA_035577445.1 Pyrinomonadaceae bacterium | reverse complement strand
CGCTCGAGTCGCCATTGCCGTTAACGATGAAGCTAGCTGGGCACGCATCGTCATCCGTGATCGTCCCTGCAGCAGCGCTGGGGCTCGCGACGTTGTAGCCCGTTCCCGAAGTAACGGTCAGAATCACCGTTTCGTTCGCCTCAGGCCTGGTGTCGGCCGCGGGATCGATGGTCACGTCTGCGGTCGAATTACCCGCGCCGAAAGTAACTGTGCCGCTCGACGCGCTAAAGGTCGCGGCTCCGCTTTGGGTGTAATCGCCGTTGGCGCCACCAAACGTGGTTGTGCCGCCGACTGAGAAGTTTACTGTCAGCGAACCGCTGGTTACGCCCGCGCGCGTGAATCGATAGACCAGGTTTGGCGCGCCATCTTCCGCCACGCTCGCAGAGACTGGAGACGTTATGGCGACGCTTACATCAGTGTCGTCGTTCGTGATTGTGCCGAGGCCATCGGCGTCAGCAAACGTCGCGTTGTTCACGTTCGACAGGTGCACCGTGAAGGTCTCGTCAGACTCGACCCTGGTATCTCCGTTGACGTTCACATTAACAGTCTTCGAGGTTTCGCCAGGATTGAAGGTGAGAGTTCCACTGGTCGGTTGATAGTCATTATCCAGCACAGTCGCAGTGCCGCTAATCGTGGCGAAGCCCGTGAATACTGTTTCGGCGCTTGGGTTAGAAAGCGACACGGTAAAGGTGAAGCTGGCTGCGCCGCTGTTGCCTTCGTTATGGGTGACGTCGTCGATGCTAATCCCAGGGCGCGAATCGTCGTTGGTGATCGTGCCGGTCCCGTCCGCATCGCTAATCGAAGCGGCGGCGGCGCTCGAAAGATGGACGGTGAAGGCTTCGCCGGGTTCAAACTTACTATCGCCATTGACGAGGACCGTAACCTGTTTGGCGACCTCTCCGGGATTGAAAATCAGATCGCCGGATGCTGATTGATAATCACTATCCGCGATCGTCGCTGTCCCATCGACTGTCTGGTAGTGAACCGTAGTCGTTTGGGCCGAAGCAGCCGACAAAGTAACCGTGAAGGTGTAATCGGTCGTGCCGCTGTTTCCTTCGTTGTGCGGAACATCGTCAATCGAGAGCGACGGTTGGCATTGGCGCAACAACACCGTCGCTTTGTCCGATCCCTGACTCGAGATTGCCAGATCTTGCAGGTTATCGCCATTGAAATCTCCCACGACAACTGAATATGGCCCGCCGGGAGTTGAGTACTGGGTTGCCGCGCCGAACGTGCCGTCCCCAACGCCAAGCAGGATCGAGACATCATTCGAACTCAGATTGTTAGCGGCGATATCTTGCTTGCCATCGCCATTGAAGTCTCCGACGGCGACGCCGATGGTGTTGGAACCGGTCGTGTAGTTGGTGAATGCGTTGAATCCACCCGAACCGTTATTCAGCAGGACTGACACACCGTTACTGCTGAAGTTGTTCGCGCTAACAAGATCAGGGTTAAGGTCGCCGTTGAAGTCGCCTAATGCGATCCGCTGCGGCCGGCCGCCAAGGTTGAACGTTCCGGCACTGCTGAAGTTGCCCGCGCCATTGCCGTGCAGCACCGTGGCGTTGCTGTTGCTGTTGTTTGCGACTACGAGATCGTTGATACCGTCCCGGTCGATGTCGCCCGCTGCGAGCGAAATGTTGAGGCTGCCAACGCTGATTGTGTTGACCGCAAAGTTGCCGTTGCCGTCGCCGATCAGAATCGAAACCGATGAACTGAAGTTCGCTGTGGCGAGATCCGGTTTGCCGTCGCCATTGAAATCCGCAGTGACGATCGACATGGGCGTGCTGCCGACGTTGGCGATCGTGGGACTCAAGAAATTGCCGGCGCCGTCGCCTAAGAGAATCGAAACGTTGTTCGAAGATTGATTGGCGACCGCAATGTCCTGCTTACCGTCGGCGTTAAAATCGGCAACCGCGATCGCTTGCGGACCGCTCCCGCTGTCATCGAATCCGCTTGCGCTTCCGAACCCTCCCGCGCCGTCGCCCAAAAGCACCGAGAACTTATTTGGCGGCACGACCTGTGCTGAATTCGCAGTTACTAAATCCTGTTTCCCGTCACGATTGAAATCGCCCACGGCGATCGCCACCGGACTGAGGCCGACGCTGTAGCTGCTTGCCGGTGCAAAGCTGACCGGCGTGCACGTCGCCGGCGTGGTCACCGTCAGCGTGAAGGTCCTGCTAAACGGCGACGTGCCTTGATTGGACGCGGTAAGTGTCACTGGATAAGTTCCCGCCGGGTGCGCATTCGTTACTCGCACGATGCCAGTTGCCGGATCAGCTTCGAGCTCTCCTTTGAAATCGGTTGATGTCGAGACGCTAAGGCTCGTCGTGTTCCTCGGGTTCGAAGGTGAAGGACTAGGCGCCGGCAACACAGTTGTATTGCTACTCAACGCAACGCTCGTATTCGGATATTGATTAAGGTCAGGCGGATTTACCGAACCTGGCTCAGCCAGTGTCCAGTCTCCACCGGAAACAAAATTATTGAGGGTCGCGAAGTGGCTGGCAGTATTCAGCACATTCGGCGTGAATTGAGTGAAGCTGCCGTTGTAACTAAACATTTTGTACAACGATTCAGCGCCGACAACGTCCGCTGCCAGGTAATGGAATGTGGCGGTGCCGAATGCGCTCGCCGGACCTGATGCGGAAGTGAGCACCCAGTAACGTTGCAGCGCGTTTGTCCCGACGATGTTCGGATGCTTCGCTTGCACGGCCTTCATCGTTTGGCTGTACGAACCGGCTTGTGAGATCGAAAGAACTTCATCTACTCCTGAGTATCCGTTGGCGGTGCCCACATCGAAGATAATCGGGCAGCTTCCGGTCGAGCAGTTAAAGTTGCGCGCGAGGTTGCCGATTACCCATCCATTCGTGCGCGACACGCCCGTGGCCGTCAGCGTGTTCGAGCCCATATCGACGTAACCGTCCGTGAGCGTCAGGCTGCCGGCGCTGAGGTCGTTGCCCACGGTCGCGGCGCCCGAACTCGTGCGATTCATCGTCAGCGATGCCAGCGTCCTACCGGTACTGACAAAGTTCATCGTTCCCAAAGCGCCGGTGCCGGTGACGTTGAGCGTTGCTGAGGAATCGCCCTTTAGATTTCCGCTGCCGCTGATTGTGCCGGTGAGCGTCAGTGTCTGGCCGTTCAGCTCAAGGAGAGAATTCGGAGTGCTGAGGTTCAACTGACCGTTGATAGTGACGGGACTCAGCAGTTGAACCTTGCCGCCCGCAATCTCAGCGATGAAGACATCGAAGAACGATTCTGCGCCGCCGGCTTTTGTGATCGTTTGCGTCGCGCTGCCGCCATTGAACTTGACCGTGCGGGTGTTGGCGTTGAAGGCCCCGGCGCTGCTGTTGTTGTCGACGAAGTTGCCGTTGACGCTCAGGTCACCACCGGCTGAACCCGAAAGTGTGAACGTCGCATTCGCATCCAGCGTGAATGAGTTCAGGACCGTCGTTTGGTTCGCGCCTGAGCCGGCATAGCTGGTTGTTCCCGTTAATTTGAGATTGCCGTACGTCCGACCGTCTGACGAGAACGCCGAGGTCGCTGCGAAACTCGCCGTGCTCCCTAAATTGAATGTCGCGACTGAGTGACCGATGCCGCCGAAGGGATCGCCACCGGCGTTGAAAGCTCCCGTCGAGCCGCTTTGGAAAATGACTGAGCCGTTTGTGCCTGCGCCAAATGGATTGCCGCTGAAGCCTGTGGCGGTGGTGAAGGCATTTACGCCAGTCAGGGTAATCTCGCCGGCGTTGCTGCCCAACAAGCGATGCGCGCCGTCCTGAAATACGAGTTGTCCGGCGATTGTCGATTGGTGACCGGCGCCGGTGAGCGAAATCGTCAGCGAGTTGCTTCCCGCCAGTGTGAGCAACGTTCCGGCCGGAATATCCAGATCCGTGCCGGTGTTGCCGGAGATCGTCAGGGTGTTGGCGCCTGAAGCGTTCAGCGTGACGCCGAATACGTTATTCGTCAGGCGGAGAGCCGCGATCGTTTGCGTCGGCACATTCGTGACGGTCGGCGACGGAGTTGAAGTCCCGTCAAAGATCAATACATCGCCAGTCTGGGGCGTAACTCGCGTCGGATTCCAATTCGTTCCGATCGTCCAATCGGTTGCCCCTCCGGCTGTGCCGCCAATCCACGTGTACGTTCCGGACGTGCACTGATCGATGAATGTCCAACCCGAGGTGTTACCGCTCGGCGTTCCGCTATTAACCAAAATCACCGCAGGGGGCGGCAGCGTTGGGACTTTCTGATCTTGCACGTCGACATCGATCATTGAGAACGTGCCCGAACCCGACCAGGTGCGCTGCGTCCCGCCTACTGACGATCTGATTTGAATATCATCGTTC
>DATLVM010000510.1:0-2550 GCA_035577445.1 Pyrinomonadaceae bacterium | reverse complement strand
GGAAGAGGCAGGCACATCTGAAGGACTTAGAGAAACGGGTAGCCAGGATTGAGCGAATTGTCTCCGAGGAAGGCGGCATTGGCAGACTCGAACGGCTTTCTGTCAGGCTCGCAGCATTTATTGCGCTATTACTTTGGCTCTTAATGGTACTCATCGGAAAGCTCGCCGACTTAATCGCCTTCATAATCCATTTGGCCGTTCTTGGATGGCATACTGTGTCGAAATGAAGATTTCTCACGTCAGCACTCACCCAAAAGTTGACACCTCAGAACGGAGTACTTCACTGAACCTCCAGCCAAGTCGAAATGGAAGTAGGTGCTGCGCACCTGAAAATAGGGACACGCCACCCCCGAATTTCGTGGCTGTGTCGTATACGCTGTTAACGCCGTGTATACAATGTCTACTTGTGGAAACAGAGGACTTAAGGATTTCGCGTTTACAATGTATACGTCGCGTTAACTTTGTTAACGGGCCTTTCGTGGATAACGCTCACATGTACGCGCGCGATAGAAGCAGGAATCACGAGCCGTGTTTGGTACTCGGGCGAGCTCATGTCCAACTCCTAGTACCTACAACGCGGACGAATTGCTGAGAATAAAATCAAACCAACTCCGCTTTGTTGGCCCCAATTCACAAGGTCACTTCAGCGACACAAAAATAATTTTCTGCTAGTTCGGCAATTTCGTAGCTGACCTATCTGATTGGTCAGGCAAGCAATAATCGATTCACCCACAGCGATCCAAGTTCCCTATAGGCTGGTGACTCATAATACCGTAAATCGGAACACCACAAGCCCTTTCATAGAACAACTCATTGCACCGGAGCGCGGGACAGCGTGCATCTCAACTAACTTTGTCCAGTGGCGCTTGAATGGTATTCGCCCGCACCCGGTGAATTCGATCGTTAGGCCGCTAATGATTGAGTGGGGGATGATGAGAACCAGGAAGAGGATTCGACAGCGCTCCAGACCACGCGTTGGGCCTTCAGCCGAAGGCGAGCAGAACGTGGTAATTGGGAACCGCTTGACCGTCTTGCAGGGTAAGAGGAACATAGCAACAACCCAGGCCACTACCCGGGACGGATCATTCATCCTTTCGGCACCAAGTGGTGCGCGAACGGATACAGGTACCTCTTGATAGTACACGAGGCAATTGCTAGGCTCGTGATGCCGATTACCTTGCGAATGGCCATCCTGGTATTGAATCGTGAGCGAAACGCATGACCATTGTGGCGGATATTGGCGCGGATGCCGGTTAAGCGTGTTTTGATAGGAGGCGTTATGTTAGATGAATACGCGGTGCGGCTCGAGGCGCTTCGTGAGGTGGGGCAATATCCCATCCCGAATGAGATTCAGAAAACACTTGTGGACGGCGACCAGGATGACAAGGAAGAGGCCATCAAGCGCTTGACGGAACTGGAGAGAAAGATACCGTTTGGCCGGCGGCTTCGCGGCGCGATACAGAAGGATGTCGGACTGGAACAACCCAGGAACTTCGCACTCCACAACGGCGAGGTCTTCTCTGCAACATGCGCTCTCGCAATAGATCCAACAATCAACAAGTGCGTCACAGGTTTATCCGACCCGCCGACGTCGCTCCTGCTTCGCCTTGGATCATTCTTGCACGACATTGGAAAGGCTCTCGACCAGGCACGACATCCAATCCTCGGTTGGCACATACTCGTCGACCTATGCTCCGTCGCAGGGCCCGACAAAGAGGACAAGAACCTGTTGATTGGTGGTCTGAGAGATCTTGGTGTCCCTTCTCCGGAAGTATTCTTTCGAAGTCTTGCGGGTTTGGTCCGCGATCACGATAAGTTCGGGAATCTCACTACCGGCGAAGCCTCCTACGTGATACTGGACAGTCTGATCCAGTTTGGCGCATCGTCGTTCCCAACCGGTTTGTCGGTCGGGCAAGTCGATTTGTTATGGTGCCTAAACGTTGCCGACATCGCTGGGACGAAAGCGGCGCAGGCGAGAACCGGAGAACCCGGGGTCGAGTTGGCGGGAAAGCTCGTCCGCCCGGACATAGCTGACTATCTAGAGCAAGATCTTGGCAAGGTGCAGCCAGTATTTAGGAATATTGAAACCGCTACGATAACTGACGACCTTCGAGTTCGAAGTGAATCACGGGAGGCGACGGTCGAACGGATCAGGCGTATCCTGGTTGCTCGCGCGGACAAGTGGCCAGGGTTGAGTGAACGGTTCACCGGAGACCACATTCAAGCCGTTTTGGAAACGCATTTCGCACCTCGGAATCTAACTGCCTTCTGTCGTGACTTCGCAATGGTCGCAAAACTCGACTATGCGCTTCAATTCTGGAGTGAACTGGCGGATTTCGTTTATGTGACCGAGTCCATCGCGGCGGCGAGCTTGGACATCGAGATAACCGATGCGTTCGAAGCAGCCGAGCGTGTTGGCGACCCGGCTTTGCCAAGTAATTGGAACCTCGCCAATCGGGATTTCAGGCGTGGTGAGAAGGGTGAATGGGTCCAAATGATCATTCTTACGGTGGGCAAGGCAAAGCTTGGCAAGACCCTATGCGATCTTCT
>DATLVM010000509.1:0-7369 GCA_035577445.1 Pyrinomonadaceae bacterium | reverse complement strand
CGCCGTCGCTTCGTGCCGGCCCTGCGACCCGCCGAGCGCCAGCGGCTTGCCGGTGACTACGCCAAGTTCCGTGTGGCCGTGGACCATCGAGATCGTGTCCATGATCCAGGCCATCGTCTGCGAGTCGGTGTAAACATCGGGAGCAGGAATGTCACGATCAGGTCCAATGATCGGCGCGATTTCAAAAGCATACCGGCGCGTCAGACGCTCCAGCTCATTCTTTGACATGCTTTTCGGATCGCATATGACGCCGCCTTTACCGCCGCCGTAAGGAATATTGACTGTGGCGCACTTCCAGGTCATCCATGACGCGAGCGCCTTCACTTCATCCAGCGTCACGTTCGGGTGATAACGAATGCCGCCCTTCGCCGGGCCACGCGCGATGTTGTGTTGCACGCGATATCCTTCGAAGACTTTGGTCTCGCCGCCGTCCATGCGCACCGGGATTGAAACAATAAGTTGACGCTTCGCGCTACGCAGCACGTTGCGCAACGATTGGTCCAACTCCAGATAATCCGCCGCGCGATCGAATTGCTGTTTGGCTATCTCAAATGGATTGAGTTCTTCCTGGGGGGCAGCAGCCGTGGTCATAAATCCTCCTGGCTCGTTAAGTAGGGTAGGAAAGCGGCGCTATCCTAATGGAAACAGGTGAAAGTCTCAAAGAGTCAGAAGCCCGACCGTGAGGGAGGGCAAGCTGACAAACGAAGCCCTTGCTTATGCGCGGGCTTCTGACACCTTCCCTCAATGAGATCCATCAGATGCCAAATATCAAATAGTTTTTTGGAACAACCTTCGCGAATAGGCTGTCTAAGACCGTAGCTTCTTCGACCCGAACGGCACCGGCACACAGGAGGAGCTAAGATGTTTACCAACCTAATCGAGTCCCAGTCGCACGTCCGCGAATTCAAGCGCCGCAGTTCGTTCTTTTTGATCACAGTTGTCGGATACGCCATCGCTCTAACCGGAGCGGGGGTGGCCAGCGTGTTTGCCTACGATGCGCAATTGGAAGCGCAAACCAGCAGTCTGGAGTTGTTGAATTGGGTGCCGCCGGTGACGCCGGACCGTCCGCTTGAGAGGATCCAATCAACTCGGCGCGCCCCTGCCACAAATAGCAGCAGTCGAAATGTATCGCAGCCTGTTCGACCTGTTCTTTACGAGAGCGCAAGCAGCCCTACCAAGCCACCCGACACCGTGAGTTCCGCTCCGAATCCGATTCCTCCCGCGCCACCGCACACGCGGATTGGGAATTACATCGCCGATCCTGTTCAGCCCGTGGCAGGCTCTTCAACTTGCGTAACGTGCAATTCACAAGGCGGAGAACCGAGGGTCAGGATAACTGACGACGTCACGCCGCCAACGCCACCGCCGGTGAAGCCGCCGACGATTCAGCGGGTCCCTTCCGTCGTGTTGAATTCAAAAGTTGTTAGCTTGCCGCAACCGCTCTACCCGATGATTGCCAAACAGGCGGGTGTGCAAGGAACAGTCAATATCCAGATTTTAGTTGATGAGATGGGTAGAGTAGTTTCAGCGCAGATCGTTTCCGGTAACACTCTGCTAAATGCTGCGGCGAGGGAAGCAGCGATGCGCGCGCGCTTTACGCCCACGACCCTGAATGGTGTGCCGGTGAAGATCCAGGGAGTAATTACTTATAACTTCAGATTGCAGTAAGGCGAGGATGATCGCGTTTCGGCTTCGCCGCCGCACTTGCGGTAAGCCTCTGGCTTACCGAAAAACGCGCCTCTGTTCTTCCCTCATCCTGAGGCTCAGCCTCAGGATGGGGGGTGTGTTGAGCCTCGACGGAAAGGCCCCAGCCTTTCCGCACTGACGCGGTGGCAAAGCCGCTTGGAGATCAACGCTTCACCTGATCGAACTTGCACTGCGCTGGCTTCTTATCCGGACGCCAGCGCAGAAACTTCGTCCCGTGACGAAAGCGCCCTCCGGTGAAATGATCGTATTGCACTTCAATAACGAGCTTCGGATCGAGCGGCTGCCATTCTGCTGATCGTTCAGTCGCCCAGCGGCTCGGGCCGCCGGGAGCATTGCCGGTGAAGCCGGGTGGCTTGATCAACTTTTCGAGTTTCTTTGTCAGCGCGGGCTTCTCGTCAGATTTGAAGCTCGATGTGAAACCGACGTGGTGCAGCAAACCCTTGTCGTCGTAAAGGCCGAGCAGCATCGATCCGATAACTTTTCCTTCCGACGCATAACGAAATCCACCGACGACGCAATCCGCCGTGCGCAGACGCTTGACCTTGACCATCCCGTGGCGATTGCCCGTTTGATAAGGCATGTCGGCGCGCTTGGCGATCACGCCATCGAGATCGACACCTGCTCCAGCCAGCCAGTCTTTCGCGATTTTCAAATCATCGGTGCACGGCGACAGCTCAACCGACTTATTCTTCGAGAAATATTTCTTCGCGAACGCGTCCAGCTTCTTCCTTCGTTCTTTCAGAGTCAGGTCAACCAGCGACTTTCCTCGATCGTCGACCAGGAGATCGAAAACGATCATCTTTGCGGGTGTCTCCTGTGCCAGCGTCTTGATTCGGCTCGCCGCGGGATGAATACGCATCAGCAGATCGTCGAATGAGAACTTGCCTTTCACCGGCACGACGATCTCGCTGTCGATCACGAATTGCTTGGGTTTTAGTTTGAGCAGCGCGTCAACCAACTCAGGAAAATATCGAGCGAGTGGCTGACCACTCTTCGATTGCAGGTCGACTTGGTCGCCGTTACGAAACGCGATGCAGCGAAAGCCGTCCCACTTCGGCTCGTACTGCCAATGCTCACCGGACGGAAGCTTCTCGACAGACTTTGCTTCCATCGGCTCGTAAGGTTGTTCAAGAGGAAGACTCATCCGCAGATTACGCAGATTACACAGATAAGCATTAAGAGAACAAGAGCGTCTCCGAAATGGGCTCCTCAATTCTCTAACTATTTCTGCGTAATCTGCGTAATCTGCGGATTGATTGCTACTTCAAATATGGCGTCAGATCAAATCGCTGCTTCTTATCCAACAGAGGCTTCCAAAGATCGCCGAGCCTCTCAATTCTTTTCCTCACGTTGCGCAGATGAAAGTCGTCAATGCGCACGCCCTTCTCGATTTCTTTCCAGGTCACGGGCGTTGATACACATGCCTTCGGCGTCGGGCGCACCGAATAGATCGAAGCCAACGTCCGGCCCCAGGCGTTTTGATTGTAATCGACGAGCACGCGGCCTTTCGGTCGCTTTGCGACCTTGTAAATCGCGGTAATCAATTCCAGATTCGCCGACGCCAGAACGTGCGCGATCTCTTTCGCGATCGTCCAAACCTGTTTCTGAGTCGGGCCGCGCACAATCGGCACGTAGACATGGATGCCTTTCGAACCCGTCGTCTTCGGATAAGAAGGCATGCCTAACGAATCGAGCGCGTCGCGGACCACCAAAGCCGTTTGCAAAACTTGTTCGAACTTTGCGCCCGGCACCGGATCAAGATCGAAGTGCAGATAATCCGGCCGATCGACGTCGTCACAGCGCGCATACCATTGGTTCAGGTCAATGCAACCGAGATTGATTACCCACAGCAGCGCCGGCAGATCCTGAATGATGGGAAAGTCGATGATGTTTCCCGAGCCATGATGAATCGAACACAGCTCGATCCATGGCGGTCGCGGTGAAGGCGCGCGCTTCATGAAAAAGAACTCTCCGGCGGCGCCGTTCGGATAACGCTTCATCACCATCGCGCGATCCTGCAGGTGCGGCAGCAGCAGGTGGGCTACGTCGGCATAGTACTGAATCAAATCTCGCTTGGTGATTTTCAGCTCAGGCCAGAAGAGCTTGTTGAGATTCGTGAGCTTGACTGTGCGGCCGCCAATCTTAATTTCGCATTGCTCGATCTTTTTCGGGATCTCGACGCGCCCTCGCACCGCTCTGCTTCGCGGGGCGGCAGTATGTTTCGCGGGATGATAATCGCGATGGGCTTTGGTCGATGCCATTCAAGCCACAGATTTACACAGATCGACACGGATTAGAAATGCGAACTCGAGCGCCGTTTGTAATCTGTATTAATCCGCGTAATCTGTGGCTTGGCTCCAGATTTCCGGCTTAACACGCTGTTTCATCTGTGGTACACTGGCCGCCCTTTTATGAAAGCGCTCGATAAATTTCATCCCGCCGTTCGCGAATGGTTCCTGAAGCAGTTCCCTGCTCCGACGGAACCGCAGGCCGAAGCTTGGCCCGCGATCAAATCCGGCGAGCACACGCTGATTGCCGCGCCTACTGGATCGGGTAAAACGCTCGCGGCCTTTCTTTCCGCCATCGATGACTTGGTTTGGAAGGCAGTCGACGGAACTCTCGCCGATGAAACTCAGGTCGTTTACGTCTCGCCGCTGAAAGCGCTGAGCAACGACATCAAGATCAATCTGGAGGCGCCGCTGCGCGGGATTCAGGAAAATCTCGAAGCTGCGGGCATTAAGAGCGTTGCGATTCGCACGCTGGTGCGCACAGGCGACACGCCCGCGAAAGATCGTGTGGCGATGACGAAGAAGCCGCCGCACATCATCGTCACCACGCCGGAGTCGCTCTACATTCTGCTGACGAGCGACGGCGGGCGCCGAATGCTCAGCACGACCCGCACGCTGATTGTCGACGAGATTCACGCGATGGTTGACGACAAGCGTGGGTCGCATCTGGCTCTTTCAGTTGAGAGATTGGAAGCGCTCGTTCGGTACGCAGGCGTCTCGCCTGCTGACGATCGGGCAGAAGCAGGCCAGAGGCCCGCGTACCCAGGGCTCGTTCGCATCGGCTTATCCGCAACCCAAAAACCAATCGAAGAGGTGGCGCGCTTTCTCGTCGGCGCCGCCAACCTCGCAGCCGATGGCACGCCGCGCTGCACCATCATCGACAGTGGACACGTGCGCAGACTCGATCTGGCGATTGAAGTTCCGAATTCGCCGCTTGAATCGTTGATGTCCAACGAAGTTTGGGAAGAGATTTACGATCGCATCGCCGAGATGATTCGCCAGCACAAGACGACACTCGTCTTTGTGAACACGCGGCGCATGGCTGAACGCGTGGCGCGACATCTGGGCGAACGCCTCGGCGACGAAAACGTAACTTCGCATCACGGAAGTCTCGCGCGAGAAATTCGTCTGGCTGCCGAACAACGACTGAAATCAGGCGAGTTGAGCGCGCTGGTTGCGACGGCGTCGCTCGAACTCGGCATCGACATCGGCGCAGTCGATTTGGTCATTCAGATCGGTTCGACTCGGGCGATTTCAACGCTGCTCCAGCGCATTGGCCGCTCGAATCACACCGTCAGCGGCTTTCCGAAAGGGCGCGTCTTTCCGCTCTCGCGCGATGAATTAGTCGAGTGCGCTGCCTTGATCGATGCCGTGCGCCGAGGCGAACTGGATCATCTGGAAATTCCTGAACAGCCGCTCGATATTTTGGCGCAGCAAATCGTCGCCACCGTCGCGCCGGAGGAATGGACCGAAGACGCGCTGTTTGAAATGGTTCGGCGCGCCTACCCCTTCCGAAATCTGAAGCGCGAAAAGTTTGATGAAGTCATTCGCATGTTGTCCGAAGGCTTCACCACGCGGCGCGGCCGGCGTGGAACCTACTTGCATCACGACGCGGTGAATCATCGCATTCGTGGACGGCGCGGCGCGCGACTTTCGGCCATCACGAACGGCGGCGCGATTCCCGACACCGGCGACTATCGAGTCATTCTCGAACCGTCCGAGACTTTCGTCGGGACGTTGAACGAGGATTTCGCGATTGAGAGTCTCGCGGGCGACATCTTTCAACTCGGCAACACCTCGTATGAAATCAAACGGGTCGGCGCAGGCGAAGTGCGTGTGCTCGACGCTCATGGTCAACCGCCATCGATTCCGTTCTGGCTCGGCGAAGCGCCGGGACGTTCGGAAGAGCTTTCGGAGTCAGTTTCCCGACTGAGAAGTGAAATCGCCCAAAGGCTTGACGACGAAATAGCAGTGTCAGAACCCGGAGCGGTAGCGACGGGATCAAGGTCGTCTGTAGCGGAATCAACTGATCCGGTCGCTACCGCTCTCGGTTCTGACACGATCGCTCCCGGTACTGACATCCACAGCGCCGCGGACGAAGCTCTCCGCGCTCCCAGTGCATACGGGCCTGCAATCAATTGGTTAGTCAGCGAGGTCGGGCTTTCACAGCCAGCCGCACAACAAATCGTCGAATACCTGGCGATGACAAAGATTGCGCTCGGCGCGATGCCGACGCAGGAGCAGATCGTCGTCGAAAGATTCTTTGACGAGAACGGCAGCACGCACGTCGTCATTCATGCGCCGTTCGGCAGTCGTCTGAATCGCGCCTGGGGGCTTGCGCTGCGCAAGCGATTCTGCCGCAGCTTCAATTTTGAGTTGCAAGCGGCAGCGACAGAAGACTCGATTGTTCTTTCACTTGGGCCAACGCAAAGCTTTCCGCTGGAAACAATTTTCAACTACCTGAATGCAAAAGGTGTCTGTGACGTTCTTGTCCAGGCGCTTTTGAATGCGCCGATGTTCAATATTCGCTGGCGCTGGAACGCCACGCGCGCGCTGGCGATTCCGCGCTGGCGTAGCGGCGGCAAAGTTGCGCCGCAATTGCAGCGCATGGCCGCGGAGGATTTGCTCGCGCTGGTGTTTCCCGATCAGCTTGCGTGCGCTGAAAACCTAAGCGGCCCGATAGAAGTTCCGGCGCATCCACTCGTTGAGCAGACCGTCCGTGATTGTCTGGAAGAAGCGATGGACATTCATGGGCTTGAGCGTCTGCTCGAATCAATTGAGCGCGGCGAGCGCACGCTGATCGCGCGCGAGATGAATGAGCCTTCGCCGCTCGCGCAGGAAATTCTGACGGCGAAGCCTTACGCCTTCCTTGATGATGCGCCCGCGGAAGAGCGTCGCACCCTCGCGGTGATGAATCGGCGATTTCTTGATGCGGAAACTGCGGCGGATCTCGGGCGCTTGGATCAAGCGGCGATCGATCGAGTACGCGAAGAAGCCTGGCCTTCGGCCGAGAATGCAGATGAGCTGCATGACGCGCTGATGCAACTTGGATTCATCACCGCTGAAGAAGGCCGGCAGAACGATTGGCTTGGATTGTTTGAGCAATTGGTAAGCGATAGACGCGCGACGGTGCTCGTGTCAGTACCGCGAGCGGTAGCGAACGGATCAATTGATCCTTCAAGGAGCAGTCTCGATCCCGTCGCTGCCGCTCCGGGTACTGACACAAAGTGGGTTGCCGCGGAGCGCTTAAATCAACTGCGCACGATTTATCCGAATGCCCAACTCAATCCTCAGATCGAGCCGCCCGCAAGTTACGCGTCCGACACTTGGACTTTTGAAGACGCACTCGTTGAAGTCTTGCGTGGCCGGCTTGA